>NZ_CP071382.1:2312000-2615250 GCF_017338855.1 Geobacter benzoatilyticus | reverse complement strand
TCAGGGTCACCACTTCGCGCATCGCCTCGCGGACCGGAAAGACGTTCACCATATCGTGGTCCTGCACCTCGACCTCGGCCAGCTCCGTCTCCGGAGACTTGCCGCCGGTCACATAATCGGCAACGACCCGGGTGCTGTTCCCCTCAATCCGCTCCAGCTGAATCCGTCCCGTATCGCCGGCAGCGGTAATCCCTCCGGCCATTGCAAGCAGCTGCGGCAAGGAGGTTTTCCCCTTGATTTCGTAGATGCCGGGGCGCTTGACCTCACCGGCCACGCCGGCCACCGGCCCGATTACCGGTACGAAAATGGTGTCGCCGTTTTCAAGGCGGATGTCACGGCTCCGGTCGCCGTTAAGGAACATGTCATAGAGATCCAGTTCCTGCACCGGTTTCCCGCCGCGGGATATCCTGACCGAACGGAGGCTGCCGTTCCTGGACGGCCCCCCCGAGGCTGCCAGGGCATTGATAACGGTGGCAAGGGAACTCACATTGTAGGTGCCGGGCACCTCAACCTCGCCAACCACATATATCTGGATGGTCCGCAGGCTGCCGAGCGTGACATTCAGCTCATACCCCTTGTAATAGCGGGCAAACGCCTTATCGATGGCTTCCCGTGCCTGGGCATAGGTGAGCCCCCACACCTTGACGGAGCCGACCCTGGGAACGGTAATCTCGCCGTTACGGTCCACCTCCGCATCGTAGCGGGCCTGGAGGCTCCCCCAAACATCGATCCGCAGCGAATCTCCCGGGCCGACCACATAATTGGAGCCGACCGGCAGATTATCCGCCGACGGCAGGTTGGCAATACTGTTTTTGAAGAAATCATAGCCGAACTGCTTGAGGCTCCGGTCCACCGGGGCCGGCTCAATCTTGTCGAGAAGCGTAGGGCTCTTGCGGGCGAAGGCACGCTCCAGGGGCGAACCCAACTCTTCAACCGGCACAGGCGTCACGCTCTGCTCTTCAGAAATCAGCGGCGGCTGTTCTCCCCGGACACCGGTCACCGGCAGCCCCTGAACCCTGAAGTAGTAAATCTGATTGTTCTTGAGCTCCCGAACGCGGAACGAGGTGGCATCGCCAACCGGCACAGCCTTGAGATAATTGCCGGGTTCAGTCCCGTACAGCACCATAAAGCGGGACGGCATTTCCTCGCCTTTCTGCCGTACCCCCGTAATCGACCAGGTGAGTGACACGAGGCCATCGCCCGGCTCAGCCTTAAGCATCAGTTTTGGGCCAAGTTCCTTCTCACTACCGCCGGTCACGGGTAGAGACGCCTGAGAACGCTCGGCTCCCCCGCCATAGAGGCTGGACTCAGGGAGTTGCGCCGAACCGTAGCTGCCCGGCCCCGGCGCTGCATACCCGCCGGTCGGCACGGCATAGCTGCCGCCGGTTCGCGGATACTCCATAGTGCTTCCGGTAACGCCGGGATCCACCGCCCAACAGACTGTCGCGACGGCAAGCAAAGCCAGCAGAAAAAACAATAATGCCGATTGTTTGGATAGATTCATTGGCCCCTCATGAACTTATGGCTAGCTTAAAAAATGACCTTGATAAATGCCGGGTAACGAACAAAGATAAGTACCCTGTTATCCCCCTCTCCGTCAACCCGAAATACTCGTCTGCGCCGAACCGTAGATTTGCCGGTGGAACGTGAACTGCCTTGACTTTACCCGACCAGTTTATTATCTATTACTAATAGTTTTTGAATTATTAGCAGGAGATCCGATGGAAATAATCCACCACGGCGGACAGCACGGTGTAACGGGCTCATGCCACGAACTTGTCGTCTCTCCCGATGCGAGCATCCTCGTGGACTGCGGTCTTTTTCAGGGGCGCGATGCCGGAACCGGCAGGGGAAATGAACATTCACCTTTCATCGACTTCCCCATCGACCAGATCCAGGGCCTGGTCCTGACCCATGTGCATATCGACCACTGTGGCCGCATACCCCACCTCCTGGGCTCGGGTTTCAAAGGACCCATCTGGTGCAGCGAAGCGTCGGCACTCCTCCTGCCGCTGGTTCTTGAAGACGCCGTCAAGGTGGGGATCACCCGCGACGAAGAACTCATCAACCGGTTCATCACTGCCATGAAAAAACGCCTTGTCCCCCTGCCCTACGGTGTCTGGCACAAAGCCGGCACCTGGGGCGGCTCCGACGTCTCGCTCCGTCTTCAACCGGCGGGGCATATTCTCGGCTCGGCATATGCGGAACTGAGAGTAAATGGCCAGGGGGCAGGAGTGTCGGATAACGCCGAAAAAGAGAGCGACACAGTCGTCGTATTCTCCGGTGACCTGGGCGCACCCTACACCCCGCTGCTTCCCGACCCGGCGCCGCCGGAGCGAGCCGATATCCTGGTGCTGGAATCAACCTACGGCGACCGCCTCCACGAAGGGCGCGAACAGCGGAAGGACAAATTGCGGCAGGTCATCATCCAGGCGCTGGAGAACCGCGGCGCGCTCCTCATTCCGGCCTTCAGCATCGGCAGAACCCAGGAACTGCTCTACGAGATCGAAGCCCTCATTGCCGAACACCGGAACGACGAAGCTGCGGAAGAACTCCCCTGGGACGACCTGGAAATCATTGTCGATTCCCCCCTTGCGCTCCGCATCACCGAAGTCTACGACCGCCTCCGCCACCTGTGGGACCAGGAAGCGCTGGAAACCGTCTCCCTGGGGCGCCACCCCTTGTCATTCGAACAGATGACCGTCATTGAGAGTCATGCGGATCACCGGAGCACGGTGGATTACCTGAAAAAGACCGCCCGCCCCTGCATTGTCATCGCCGCCGGCGGCATGTGTGCAGGGGGTCGTATCGTCAACTACCTCAAGGCCCTCATGGGCGATCCCCGCACCGACATCCTTTTCGTCGGCTACCAGGCCCACGGGACACCGGGGAGAGAAATCCTCGAAGCGGCGGGAACGCGGGAAGAAACCGGCGAAACAATCTCCATCGAACTTGATGGCGGCAGCTACCCCCTACGGGCCGCAGTTCACAGCATCAGCGGCTACTCGGCCCACGCCGACCAGCGGGACCTGGTCAACTTCGTACGCGGTATCCCCGTGCCGCCCCGAACCATCCGGATCGTTCACGGCGAAGAGGAGGCACGCAAGGGGCTGGAGGAAGCGCTAAGTGAGCGTTAAGGACTTGTCCGTGTACGTCCGTGGCTAATGAATAAATCTTTTCCACCGAATGGAAGCTGCGGAACGCTAGTACATTTTTTCAAACGGGTGCACAAAGCCGATGACAAATCCCCCACGAGCAGCCTCAACGGTAAATTTCTCGGATTTTAATGTCACCTTTCTCGGATTTTGTCTTTACTAATCTCGGATTATGCAATACATTTTACCCCATGGGGGGTAATAGCATGATTTATCAGCGGCACATCAAAACACGTCTCATGGAGTTGTTTAACGATTTCCGCATCGTGTACCTGACCGGCCCCAGACAGGCGGGTAAAAGTACCCTCGTCAGAGAAATCGCCAAGGAACAGGGAATTGCCTACTACACCCTCGATGATGCAGCCTTGGCAGCCTCTGCTCTGAGCGACCCGCAGGGAGTGCTTGCATCTCTGCCGACACCGCTCGTGCTGGACGAATTTCAGATGGCCCCAAACCTGGTAGGTGCCATAAAGATGGTTTCCGACGCAGCCAACGGGCAGAAAGGCATTTTTCTCCTCACCGGATCATCCGACATTTTTCGCTCAGCACAGGTCCAGGAATCTCTGCCGGGACATATGGCTAGGCTTGAATTATATCCCTTATCGCAAGCGGAGCGACACCATGGGGCACTCAATGCAATTGACTGGCTCATCGGCGGCGCATTCGAGCACACTATACTGAAACCGCTGGATAGAAAAGAATTGGGGGATCTCCTTATAGAAGGAGGATATCCCGAAGCGATCGCCAAATCCCCCCGCTCACGGAGCGTCTGGTTTGCTTCATACATTGAAGGACGCTTGCTGAAAGACTTCGAGATCATGCATCACGCCAAAGGAGACTATCACACAAAGCTTTCGGCCCTGATCCGCAATCTGGCCGGCATGGCCGGCAATCTCATCAAGTATGCCAACATAGCCAACGATCTGTCACAGGACGACAAAACAGTGAAACGGTATATGGAAATCCTTGAGCTCATGTTCATAATCCGCCGGTTACACCCTTACATGCGTAACAGCGCCAAGCGTGCCGTGGTAGGAATGTCCAAACTTCATTTTGTCGACACAGGTCTGGCCTGTCACCTTCTGGGGTTGAAAAAATCCGAAACGATTCACACCTCCCAGTTTTTCGGGGGTCTGGTGGAAAATTTTGTTTTCAGCGAACTACTGAAACACGCCACCTGGTCGGAAGAAGATGTGAACTTTTATCACTTCCGCGATACAGCCCGGCACGAACTCGATCTTGTTATCGAACGGAGCGACGGAAAAGTAATAGGAGTTGAAGTCAAGGCATCCATGACCGTTAAGCCGGAGGATTTTTCAGGGCTGTCAATATTTGCAGAGTATACAAGGGACAAATTTCTACACGGCATATTGTTCTATTCAGGAGACAAGGTTCTGCCTTTCAGAATCAACGAGACGGTTTTCCACGCCGTACCGATATCTTCATTACTGTAGCGGGGTTTCACTTCACCATAAAATTTTCCTCGTATCCAGCACAGCCGACACCATCTTCCAGGCGAGTTGTCGGAAAAGGCTTGCGCGGCCGGAGGATGACACCGTCTCCGGAACTCTCAACCACAAACTCCATGCCTGCCCACCAATGATGGGCCTCCCTCACCGCTTTTGGAATGATTATCTGTCCCTTGCTTGATAGCTTGCTCGTTTCCATAGAACACCTCCCACGGTAAGACTTGGTAACAATAGCAGGAGGAGTGGTCAATCATGCTTCACGTTTTCACTACTCGCTATCTCGCTCCCTTGCTACTCACCACTCTCCTGTTCCTGCAAATTCAGCAGGAATCGCCAAACGGGAACAACATCAATACTCCCCGACTCCAGCTGGATCCGCTCCTCCTCGTTACGGGTAACGATAATCCCTGAGGAGAGGCTGAGTTCAGTCATGGCGTCAGAAAGAGCAGAAACCTCTCTCCCCCGGGTCTGCCGGTCAGACAGCGACTCGCAGACCTGCACCAATAGCCGGCGCCCCTGAAACTGGGCAATGAAATCAACCTCCCGCCCCCCTTTACTCTTAAAATAGAAGATGTCAGGGGTAACCCTGCGAAGGGCCGTGAAAACGAGATTCTCAAGAAGATGCCCGGAATTGACCAGAATTCCCGAAGAAACCGAGCTCACCAGTGAATGGTCAACACAGTAGATCTTCTTCGGATTGGCGTTGGTCCTGGCCAGGGAGCAATCAAAGATGCGCACGGTGAACAGGAAATAGGCATCCTCGAACCATTCGAGATAATCGGAGACCGCCGACTTGGGAGCATTGTGGCCCAATGACTTCAGATAGCCGGTAAGACTATTGACCGAGTATAGCGACGATGTATTGTCCACGAGCCGGTGAGCCAGATCAGCCACGGCCCGGGGATGGGAAATGTCGTGGCGTTCCACCAGATCACGGAAAAGCACCGCGTTGAAATATTCCTGATGAATCATTATCCGCAAAGACCGTGCAAGGCCGACAACCTCCGGGAATCCGCCCGAATCCCAGTATTCCTCGAACGCCTTCTGCACCATAAGCCGCTGCTTGGTAGAAAAGGGACCACTGCCATCAATTCCCTTGGAGTCAAGAAACTCACGGAACGAGAAAGGGAACATCTCCCACGAGAGGGCGCGCCCCCGCATCTGGGTAGCAATTTCCCTTGACAGCATCTGCGCCGATGAACCGGTAATAAAGACCTCGCACTTTTCCATGCGCATCAGACGGTCCACAAAAGATTCCCAGCCATTGACCACCTGTATCTCATCAAAAAAGCAATAAACCTTTTCCGTATTTTTCTTCGCCGGATAAAGAGAAAAATAGGCTTCGAGGACAGCCCCCAAGCCATAGTGCTGAAGGCCGTGCAGCCGGTCATCAAAAAAATTCAGGTACAGAATGTTCTGTTTTGGTACCCCGCTTTCCAGCAACCGTTTAATGAACTGAAACATGAAGGTTGATTTCCCACAGCGGCGCACACCGATGCAGACCGTTGCCTTCCCGGCGACCGGTGTAACCTTGACCCGGCGCGGCACTCCAGTTTCAAGCTCAACATCCTGAAAATCCAGGATTATCTCTTTCAGCATGGCAATCATGGCTTACATTCTCCGGCATTCACAAGGGCTAGCCAAATCGCAAGTGGTAATGAATATTGCCAGCCAACCCATCAACTGGCAACAAATATTTCCAGCCAAACAATATTCTCCTTCAATTCTCTCTGTACAATACGAGATAGCGAGATAGCGAGATAGCGAGATAGCGAGATAGCGAGGGAGCGAGATAGCGAGGGAGCGAGGGAGCGAGGGAGCGAGGTGGCGAGGTGGCGAGGAAGCGAGACCGAGCTACTTGCTACTTGCTACTTGCTACTTGCTACTTGCTACTTGCTACTCGCTACTTGCTACTCGCTACTTGCTACTCGCTACTTGCTACTCGCTACTTGCTACTCGCTACTTGCTACTCGCTACTCGCTACTTGCTACTCGCTACCTTGCTACTCCCTCCCTACCCCTCCCTACCGCCCTGTAAAGACCGTAAAGGAGACGGTCGACCTCTTCCATAAGCGGCTCGATTTCCTGCCGTTGTGAGTCGGGTAGAAGTCCGGTTCGCGAAGCAATTTCAATCTGGGTGTCCAGTTCACTCAATGATCCCCTTGAAATATTGATGAAATTAGCGAACTCTTTCCCACCTTTTCTCGCAGCACCCTCTGCAATATTCGACGGGACACTCACAGCTGAACGCCGCATTTGGCTGGAAATGCCAAATTGTTCATGTCGAGGGAAATTGTCCGTTATCCGATAAACCATCGAAGCCAGCTCAACGGATTTCTCCCAAACCAACAATTTTCTATGCGGCTTCTCCATTTACTCCCTCACTACTTGCTTGAAATAGCGAGGGAGCGAGATGGTGAGATAGTGAGATAGTAAAACCTCGCTACCTTGCTACTCGCACCCTCGCTACTCGCTACTCGCTACTTACTCCCTAACTACTCGCTACCTCGCTACTCGCTCCCTCACGCCCTCGCTCACCCTCAATACCTATACCGCAATTCCATCTTAAAGAGCTGATTGGTGCGGTCATCTCCAGCCACCAGGTCCACATTCTTTATCTTCTCGATGCCGTACAGCAGATTCATGTCCACATCGCCGTAAAGCGGGAGGGTCCAGGAAACGCGGCCGGCATGTTTCTTTTCGATAGCCTGCATCACGCCGTTCGGGTCAAACCTTCCATCAGCGTCAACCGTGACTCGCCCTTCATGTCCGCGGTCAGTGCGGATAAACTCCAGGGCCAGGTTGTTGCGCACCGAGAACCAGTGGCTGTAGCGGAGATAGAACTCGATGGCCGCCCCCCCCTGTGAATGGCCGACCGTCATTCCATGGTAGGTATAACCCGTGACAGGATAGTTGTGATCGGTATAAAGGATCGGGGTTCCATAGAAGAATTCGAACAGCAGGTCATTCTTTCCGTCAGTCGTCAATCTCGGGATATAGATTCCCGCCACGTAGCTCTCAATGAAAGGCCAGAAAGAAGCCGAATCCTCCCCGGCATACTCGCCATATATCTCGGTATTTCTCAACCATGGCAACCGGAAACGGAGATCGATCCCCGCAATGGTGTTGCTTACATCGGTATTGCCTCCACCAAAGATGAAATCCTTGAGCGAGGTATCTTTGTTGCTATGGCCCGGCCCCCCCTCTTGGCGCACGAAGTTGCCACCGATTTCAAACCATGAATTGGGCTTCACCGCCAGCTTCATGCCGATAAAATAAGGTTGCCGGCGATCTTCCCCCGCTCCCGTCTCGTCAAACCGCGAAAAGATCAAAGAATACTTGACCTGTCCCAGATGCTCCTTAATCCAGGGCACATCGATCGGCTCGGGGCTTGAAAGCTTTACGATATCGAAATTTTTCGCATTATTGGTAAGCGTCACCGCCCCGCGCCTGCCCGGACCAAACCAGTTTTCATCCCGGCCGACTTCAAGCTCAAGTCCGCCGCTACCGATCTTCAGGTATCCCTTCTGCAAATCCAGATCATTCTCCCGGTCGCCCCCATTCCCGCCAGGAGTAGTCAAAACCTGAGGTTCAACAAGAAAGGAAATCGTATCGGAGACAAAACCTTCCATGCTCCAGCGGAACTCGGCACTGTTGCCGTCACCGTACGTCACTCCCTCGTTGTTCTCCATCAGAGGGGTTCCTTCAGTGCCATAGTGATGAACCACGCCACCAGGCTGGTCGCGAAGATCTCCCCCGATGAAGCCAAAAGCACTCTGGTGGCTGCGGTCCCAGGCGGGACGGTTGTAGCTGCGGGGCTCACCGTCGAGATAAATGTATCTCAAGCGCGCAGCAGAAAAGAGATTGTAGTCAAACAGAGGAGCAGCGCCATCTTTCTTGAGGGATGCTTCACGGGGGATCAGTTCACGGACCCTCTTGATGAGGTCAAAGGCAAAAGGAGGAATAACTTCTTCCTTTCTTGCCAGGTTGGATTCGGCTTCCAGCAGCAGACGAGCTGCCTCGGCCTTGGAATACGGTTTAAGTCCCCTTATATCGGTATCTATAAGGTCAAAACCGGCAAGCTTGTCCAGATACTGGTAAATGGGACTATCCAGGGGGATGTTGTTGGAAGCAAGAGCCCAGCAACGACCGGTCACCCCGAATAGGGCAAAGACAAGAAAAACAAGAATCGAACCGATTTTAACCATGTTCAACACGCCCCGCGGCCGAAAAATACCACAACCACGGTCCTCATAATAATTTTGATGTCCAACCATATGCTCCACTGATCGATATAGCGCAGGTCTAGCTTAACGATCTCATCGAATTCACTGATCTGGTTCCTCCCGCTGACCTGCCACATCCCAGTAATTCCAGGCTTCATCGAAATCCGCCTCCGGTGCCAGTTCTCGTATTCTGCCACCTCAGCAGGCGTAGGCGGCCTTGTACCGACCAGGCTCATTTCCCCATCAGCACGTTCCAGAACTGCGGGAGTTCATCCAGGCTCGTCTTGCGCAAGAAAGCGCCCACCCGCGTCACCCTTGGATCGTTTTTGATCTTGAAAATCGCACCCTGCATCTCGTTGAGGTGCATCAGTTCCTGTTTCCGTGCTTCAGCATCCACGTACATTGAGCGAAATTTCCAACAGGTAAATGTTCGGCCATTCATACCGACCCGCTCCTGACCGAACAACAACGGTCCGGGCGATTCCAGCTTAATTGCCAGGGCAATGAAAGGGGTGAGTAGAGCGGTAATCAGCAACCCGATCACCGCACCCACAAGATCGAGGCAACGTTTCAGGAACAGTTGGCCGGCATCGAAAGGCCGACTGTAAAAAGTTATCATCGGAATAGTATTATGAAACATGCTCAATTCACGCCGTGAGCCATCAGCAATGAACGAGTCAAGCACCATCCGGACGTTAATCCCCATATCGCTCATGTCCCTGAGATGGCTTTCGATCACCCCTTTAGAACGGTGCGGGAGACAAAACACCACATCGTCAACCGAACGGGTCTTGCACACAGTGCAAAGATCATCAAGCCCTCCCAAGATCTCATATTTGAAATCGTCGTCTTGCGGCCGTTCATCCAGGCAGGTAATAAACCCGACGACCTTCAAACCCCAGTCGGCATGGCGTTCGACCACCTGAGCAAATTCGAGCCCTTTTCTGCCCGTGCCGACGATCAACAGATTGCGGGTATTATAACCGCGCCGACGCATCGCGCCCAACAGCAGCTTAATCCCGACCTTTTCCCCGGCAATTATCAGAAAGGAAATGATGAGAAAGTAGAAGAAAAAACGGCGCCTGAAATCGAAAGGTTGGGCAAGAAACAGCAAAGAGGCCGTTATCATTCCACCATATATCTGGACCTGGAGAAGCTTGGATAGAATCTGGCCAAAAGTAAGCGTCCGGAGGGATTCGTACATGGTATAACGAGTCAGTAGGAAGAACCAGACAGGAGAGATAATCAGAAGAGCCCACAAATAATGCCATAATGGAGGGAGATGTACTTCCAGCGACCACAAATAAAATGCAAAAATAAAAGCGGCAACTACAGCGCAGAGGTCAAGAGTTATTGCAATCCTTCTAAAAAGCCGCGCTTGCTGCTTGAGCATCAGCAAAAATCTCCATAAAACAAAAGAGAATCTATCTTTATGGGGCTAAAAAATAAGGGCATTGCCCTTCAGTGAAGGATAAGATGGTTTTTTTAGAAGCTATCGAATCATCACAGCCGGAGACAATGCTTATGACAACAACTGAGAGTAATCCCTAACCGCGCCACCGGCCCATGTTGTCAACGAACCAAGCGTAAGTCCGCTCAATCCCTTGACGCAGAGTAATGTGCGCCTGCCAGCCGAGAGCCTCCATACGCGAAACATCCTGCAATTTTCGTGGCGTACCATCGGGCTTGCTGGGATCAAACGTTAACCGTCCCTGGTAACCGACCACCTCGCGGATCGTTTCGGCCAGCTCACGAATCGTCACGTCAACACCAGTACCGAGGTTGACGAAGCACGGTTCTGGGTAGTTAAGTAACTCAGCTTTAAGCTGCTCTTCCGGCAGGTTCATCAGATAGCAGCAACCATCCGCCATGTCATCAACGAAAAGGAACTCGCGCATCGGCGTGCCGCTACCCCAGACTACCACCTCCGGCAAGCGGGCCTCTCGCGCCTCATGTAAGCGGCGGATCAAAGCCGGCATGACATGAGCATTATCCAGATGGAAGTTATCGCCGGGGCCATAGAGGTTAGTTGGCATCACGGCAATAAACTTTGTACCATATTGACGGTTGTAAGATTCACACATTTTAATACCAGCGATCTTGGCCAAGGCGTACGGTTCATTGGTCGGCTCCAGCAGGCCGGTCAAAAGATGTTCCTCTCTCATAGGTTGCGGTGCCAGCCTGGGGTAGATGCAGGAAGACCCTAGAAACAGCAGGCGCTTAACACCATGCAGGTAAGACTGGTGAATCACATTAATCTGGATGGCGAGGTTCAAATAAATAAACTCAGCCGGATAGGTGTTGTTGGCATGAATGCCACCTACCTTTGCGGCTGCCAAAAAGACGTATTCAGGTGCTTCAGTAGTAAAAAAATTTGCTACAGCCAACTGATCGGTTAAGTCAAGCTCGTTGATTTCTGGAGTAACGAGATTGGTATAGCCTGCCGTGATCAGTTGACGGACCAAAGCAGATCCGACCAATCCATTAGAACCAGCGACGAAAATTTTGGAGTCTTTATTCATGATAATCAAAAGCCTTATATCCGTGTTTTTTGACCAGCTCATCCCGCTCGGCGCTTTTAAGATCTTCCCGCACCATCTCGGCCACCAGTTCTTGAAAGCTGGTGCGCGGCTTCCATCCCAGCTTCTGGTGGGCCTTGCTGGGGTCACCCAGTAAGGTTTCCACCTCGGTAGGACGGAAATAGCGCGGATCAACCCTGACGATTACCTTGCCGTTCTGATCGCAGCCGGTTTCGTCCACCTCATTGCCATGCCAAGAAATCTTCATGCCCAACTCTTCCGCAGCAGCATTGACGAAATCTCGCACACTATATTGATGACCAGTGGCAATAACATAGTCCTCAGGCTCCGGTTGTTGCAACATCAGCCACTGCATCTCTACATAGTCCCTGGCGTGTCCCCAATCCCGTAGCGCTGAAAGGTTTCCCAAATAGAGGCAATCCTGTAGCCCCAATTTGATACGGGCCAGTGCACGGGTAATCTTGCGGGTTACAAAAGTCTCGCCCCGTAGAGGGGATTCATGATTAAAGAGAATACCGTTGCAGCCATAGATACCATAAGCCTCGCGGTAGTTAACCGTAATCCAATAGGCGTACAGTTTGGCACAGGCATAGGGTGAGCGGGGGTAGAAGGGAGTAGTCTCCTTTTGGGGGATTTCCTGTACCAGACCGTACAACTCAGAGGTAGAGGCCTGGTAGAAGCGGGTTTTCTTTTCCAATCCTAAAATGCGGATCGCCTCTAGGATGCGTAAGGGACCCATGGCGTCAGCATTAGCGGTGTATTCCGGGGTCTCGAAGGAGACTTGGACATGGGATTGGGCTGCCAAGTTGTAAATCTCGTCCGGCTGCACAGTCTGGATAATCCGGATCAAATTGGTGGCGTCAGTCATATCACCGTAGTGCAGGACCAGGCGCCGGTTGTCTACGTGGGGGTCCTCGTAAAGGTGGTCGATCCGATCGGTGTTGAACAGGGAGGCGCGACGCTTGATACCGTGAACCTCATAGCCCTTTTCCAGCAGCAGTTCGGCCAGATAGGCACCATCCTGGCCTGTTATGCCGGTTATTAATGCTCTTTTCATTTATCTCCCACCTATCTTAAAATAGTCTTGCGTGACACAAAATGAAAAATACCACTACTGTCAGGTTATTAATTGAAGTTTGGATATCCCACAGACTCTCGCAACCGACTATCTGGATATATGACAAACAGAGGAACTGGTCATAGGTTGAGAACTTCTTGACTCTGTGCTCACATCGGTACGGGCCGACGCAGTAATTGAAATCGTCCCGAGGGGAAAACTGGAAAAGTTGCTTAAAAACAAACTAATACGCTCCCTTACCTGACAATACCACTGCGAATGTTCGCCCCAACAAATAAACATCTAACCATATTGACCAATTTCGAATGTAATACGTATCAAGTGACTCTTGCACCTGTAAATCTCCATCGCTACGTGCAGAAACCTGCCATAAGCCCGTCATGCCTGGCAGAACACTACGACGTAGACACCTAAAATCCTCATCAAACCTTTCTAAATGATAATGAGGAAATGGCCGAGGTCCCACTAGGCTCATTTCTCCCTTCAACACATTCCATAGTTGAGGGAGTTCATCAAGGCTAGTTTTGCGTAAGATAGAGCCGATACCTCTGATTATTCTAGGATCATTCTTTAGTTTGAAATAAGTATTCCATTCAGTTTTTGCAGCAGGATTGCTTTCTAAATATTCATTCAATAACTTGTCAGCTTGAGGATACATCGTACGTAATTTCCATACTTTGAACTTTATACCATTCACCCCCTCACGTACTTGGCAGTAAAAGGGGTTACCCGGGCTGACTATCACAATCCACAAAGCAGCCAAAACATAAACGGGAATACTGAGGATAAACAGGGGCAGACCAATAAAATAGTCCATGAACCGCTTAAAATACCAATTACTACGCTGGAGTAGCTTCTTCTTTAATTCCAATCCAACTACGCCATCAAGATCTCTCACTTCAACCCAAAGGCTTTGGATGCCTGACAAATCCGGAATTATGACTACTGATGAAAATGGCAAATTTCTAACGAGTTCCGCAATTCGACACCTCCCTGCCCCAGGTATAGCCAGAAAAGCACATGTGACTGTGGTATTAAATTCTGAGGCTTTGCTGAAACCGCCAACAATCGGAACATCTACAATTGATTCGCCCCATCTGCTTTCATCATCATCAAGTACAGCAATCGGTCTTAACCCCAAATTCTTATCACTAATAAGATTCCGAACAAGCTGTTCACCTGTCTTTCCTGCACCCAGTATAATTACAGGCATTCCCCAACAATCGAAGTAAAGTAATAAACGCCTTCCCAAATACTGAAATATCGGAGGAAGTATTAACGCAAACATAAAGGTCAACAAAATTATCGCCATTGACCGCCCTGAGCAATTAACTAAAAAATCCCAACTTATAAATCCAACAAAAAAAATAAACGTGGCACGGACTCGGCGTCTAAAACGCTCAACAGTTGCAAGCCCATAACCAGGATACAATTTCATAAGCCAATATGTTAGAGGTATCAATAGCAGAGCAATTGACAGATCCCAGTATGTTTGAGCAGACAATTCCAGCTGAAACCAATCGCTAAAATAGGAACAAACCATCCACACAAAAACAAGAGCGATCTGAAGAGATAAAATATCAATCGAAACCTTCACCCATTTCACCCACTTACGTTCATAAAACAAACGCAAAGCGATTTGAGAGGTGTTCATATCAATCACGTCTACGAGCTCCTTTTGATAATTGAGTTTCAAAGTAAGCAACTGTTGATCTGAGGCCAGCCACCAAGTCTATAGATGGAGACCAATCTAGTTTGGATTTAGCTAATGTAATGTCAGGCTTTCGCTGCTTCGGGTCGTCTTTTGGAAGAGTTTTAAAAACAATCTTAGATTTAGAGCCAGTTATACTAACTATCTTCTCAGCGAATTCGAGAATTGTGTTTTCCACTGGGTTTCCAAGATTAACAGGTCCAACAAAGTCTAGCTCGTTTTCCATCATACTAACCAGACCTTCCACAAGGTCACTAACAAAACAAAAAGAACGTGTTTGTGACCCATCACCATAAACTGTAATTTCTTCATTTCTTAACGCTTGTATAACAAAATTGGAAACAACCCTGCCATCATTTTCTGCCATTCGAGGGCCATAAGTATTAAATATACGCACAATTCGGATATCAACTCCATTTTGGCGATGATAATCCATCATAAGTGTTTCAGCCACTCGCTTCCCTTCATCATAACAGCTTCTAATACCAATAGGATTAACATTACCCCAGTAATCTTCAGTCTGAGGATGAACTAGAGGATCACCATAAACCTCTGAGGTTGATGCTTGAAGAATCCTCGCCTTAACTCGCTTCGCAAGGCCTAGCATGTTAATGGTACCCATAACACTAGTTTTGATTGTTTTAACAGGATTAAATTGATAATGGACAGGCGATGCAGGGCATGCTAAGTTATATATCCTATCAACTTCAAGAAGAATTGGTTCTATTATGTCATGGCGAATCAATTCGAATTGGTGATAATCCATAAGATGATCAATATTGTTTTTACAACCAGTAAAAAAGTTGTCCAGACAAATCACTTCATGACCATCCTTCAACAGACGCTCAGAAAGATGTGATCCAATAAATCCAGCACCACCAGTAACTAGCACTCTCATAATTTCTGTACCCCATATTTGTACAATCACTCAGCAATCTTTAAATATCTGAGATATAGGTATTTTGTATTAGTATAGAAATATCTTTTGAAAAGACGACGTGGTTCTAGTAAAAGACGATAGAACCATTCGAGTGACAAACGTTGCATCCAGACTGGAGCACGTTTTTGCAAACCAGCGTAAACAGGAAAAGCACCTCCTATCCCGACCATAATTGCGTGTATTGATTTGACATGCGAAAACATCCATTTTTCCTGCTTGGGACATCCAAAAGCAACAAAAAGTAGTCCAGCACCTGAATTGTTTACCATTTGTTCTATCTCAATATTTTCTTCTTCTGTAAGTCTGCGATAGGGAGGAGAATAAGTACCTGCAATCGTAATATTGGGATATTCATCGCGGGCACGTCGCTCTATCTTCTCAAGAACATCATCAGTAGACCCAAGAAAAAATACAGGGATATTCTCTACCGCTGCTTTATCCAATAAGACCGGGAAAATATCCATACCAGCAACCCTATCTTGAGATACCCCATAATTATTCTTCAATGCTGTCACCAGCGGCATTCCGTCAGGGATAACAAGGTCGGCATTTAGCAATACCTGCTTGAAAGAAGGGTCATCATAAGCCTCAATCACCATATGCACATTAGCCACACAAACATACCCAGAGAGCCGACTCTTAGCCTTATCTAAAATAAATCTTAATGCATCAGTAAAGGAAATAGTATCTACCCTGACACCAACAACAGTAGAATATTCATTTTTTTTCATAATGAAGTTTATATCCATAAATTGCTTTAGAATAAATTCCTATCAAATGCTTATAGTTCTCATCTGCAGTATATTTTTCACAAAATGTTTGGTAAGCACGTGCTCCCATTTCTTTCATTGAACTATTGTTTGCAAATGCCCATTCAATCTTAGCGCGCAAATCAATAATATCATTTGAGTTAAAATGAAGTCCTGTCACACCATCCTTGACTATTTCAGCCATCCCCCCTAACCTTGAAGCAAGTACAGGCAATCCAGCAGAAAAAGCCTCAACTATAACCATTGGAAAACCCTCATACCATACAGAGGGGACAATAAGAAACTCAGCAGACTGCATTTCACGCAGGACTTGTTCTGAATCCATTTTACCCATAAAAACTACATTCTTTGGAGCAACTGCCTGAAGCTTATTCCGAAGCGGTCCATCACCAACTATTTTCAATGGTAAAGTGATTTCGCTCCAAGCCTCCATTAAATTTTCTATACCCTTCTCCTCACTAAGTCGACCAACAAATATGGCACCAGATCTGTTTGAAGTATAATCTTTGTAAGGTTCCGAATTTGAAAAATTTGGTTTAACAACAACTTTATCGTGCGGGAATCCAGCATCGATAAAAATCCTGCGTGAAAATTCGGTTAAGGCAATGAAATAATCAACCTTACTATTCCATGTCCTGCATTTATTATGGTAACGTATCATTCGTGTGAGAAAAAGACTCCCCAGGAAAGATCTCCGGTAACATCGGTGGTAAATACCATAAAGAAGAGAATCATCTATACATTTAGTACATATGCTACCATTACGTAATAGCATTGCGCCACAACATAGCAATCTATAATTGTGTAGAGTTTGTATCACAGGAATATTAAAAGCCCGGCAGGCATCATATATTGAAGGTGTTAACAACGGGAAAAAATTATGGACATGGACAACATCAGGCCTAAAACGCTTTAGTCTATCAGTGAATTCAATTCTTGTTTTTTTTGAATACTTTGAATTAATAGCTGTAAGTACTTTTGCATATGTACCATCAACTATATCATTGCTTACAGCATACAGTTCAACTTGGTGCCCACGTCCTAACAACAATTTATACTCGGAGTTTACGACTATATCTTCGCCACCAGACATCTGATAATGGTTATGTGCAATTAAGACTTTCATATAACCTACTTAAAATTAGATATTATTTATAGTCACAAGAGAATATTTCACGTACACGGGTGAACAGTCCAGCACAAATCGGTTATTATTAAATTTCAAATGCTTACCATTTAAGTTTTCAATATAATCAATTCGTATGTTGTCATTAAATAAATATTCCGTTTGCCCTTCCTCAGTCCACAAAATTTTGGCTAATGAATTATCCTTATTTAACAATACACATTCCCATGTCTGGTTTTTAGATGAAGTACAACTTAACATCCTTGTGCCTACCAACCATTTTTGAATCGTACCATAAGCTATAGCAGAATCAGTCAGTCCCCCATAATTATTAATCATATTTATACTTACCCAATTGGTATTATCCCAAGAGTACCAGAAAAAACGTTCAACACCTTCTGACCAATTAATAATGTAACTTCGTGCAACATAGGCAGCATCAGACCCTGGAGGTATTGCTACATTTCTGCTCCATCCGGTCTCAGTGTTCCAAATTGGTTTTACAACATTATGTTTTCCCATAATATTTTTTACATGCCTAATTACTTTAACCATTAATTCTGGCTTACCTGGAACATATAAATGGTAACCAACAATATCAATATAATCTCCCCCGCCTAATCGTAAGAACTCATCTAACCAAGCAATGCCATTCTTTTTTGCTGTAGAAGGCGGACAAACAATCCTTGCAGCAGGATCAACAGATTTAATTATAGCATGTGCTTCTTTTGTCATTTTTACCAATGTTATAATGTCACCAGAGAAAAAACCTTTTTCAGCAGGTTCATTCCAAATTTCGTAATATTTTATTCTACCTCTATATCTTTCAACAATCTTTCTAACGTATCTCTTCCATAATTCAATATTAACAGGTTCAGCAGCGATCCCCGACTTACCATAAACACTAGGCTCATTAGGGCGACCTGATGCCCATGTTGGTGTCATACCCATAGTATAAAGGACATCAACATTATGATCTATCGCTGACTTGATATAAAAATCTAACATTTTGAAATTAAATTCATTATCTTCAACTTCTATATTATCCCAGCGTACACCAGAGTCCCAAAGTCGTAGTGATTTAAACTTAACTAATGGCCATCCAGACGAGTCTAAATGTTGTACATGCATGCCAAAAAATTCTTCAGGGATATATTCAACATTGGTCTTCGCATTTGACATGCCTACAATTAATACTATAAAAATACAAATAACAATCTCATAAAACTTTTTCATAATTATTAGGCCCACAACTATTATGCATTTCAAAAGACAAAAACACATATGTACATAAATAGTAAATTGTACCATTATTCAAAACAATATTCCCAATAGGTACCATGGTAACAGATGATATTAATATGGAAAAAATTACAGTACTTAAATATAAAGTATGCGCGCTCGTATTATCTGTAAATAAATATTTCAACACCTTAACTACGCTCAACATTACATATAGTAACAACGGTATCGCACCTATAACGCCTAGAGACAAAACAATCTCCAATAGTATGTTGTGTGTATGTGGTGGTAACCAATAGCTGAGGCTATAATTCTCGGCAAGGAACTTTTTCACCCCTTCAACATAACCATAACCGAACATTGGTCTAGCATAAATGCCAGCAAATGCCGTTAAATATATAGAAGCCCTATTGTTTAAAGTTAACAAATCTTGTAGAGGGTCGTCTCCTGAACCTAATTTTTCTATTATTGCATATGGATCACTAACCATAAAAATCAATATTAATAACATGGTCATTAGCACAGCTAGCAACTGCTTTCTTATCAAACTACTGAATTTTACACATATGATATTCTTCCACAGAAACAAAACATCTATGGCTGTCATGACAGCAATTCCTGTTCGGCTATCAGTAAGCAATACCATATAATGTATCAATATAACGATAGCACATCCATAAAAAACGTTATATTTTTTAAGCGACAAACAGTAATACATTGAAACAAGAACTGTAGTTAAAAATATTGATAAGGCGTTAGGACTATACGCATATCCTCCTAGCCTTAACCTGCCTTGTATCTCTGACATTAAAATGTATCTTATGTCTACAATACCCAACGCAAAAACAACTATTAGCAATATCCAAAAAGTAGCTATAATCGATTTTGCTATTAATAAGCAAATAGCGTGCAAATCAATCCTGTGTTTGAACAATGTTACTAAAATTAATAATGAAATCTGTATAACTACTAATTCGAAAGATCTGTACCACGCAATGACATTTGTTGGCGTATTAATAATAATAGAGACTAGAACAAAAAAAATATTCAAAAGTAATAACATCGAATATTTGTTCATACATCCTTTACGTAAAATTTTCCTTTCATGTATGCATGAAATTGTGCCGACCAATATTACCAATAATAACCAAATTAATCGCAAAATCTTACTGTATGCAAACTCAGATTGAGCCTCAAACCCAAGGAAATCGACCTTATCGATTGAAAAAATTGGGAAAATAGCCAACACTAACCATAACTTGAAAATAGCTTGTTTTGGAATTTTCATACTAATATCTCTATGCTAAATTAATTTAGCAATGAACTTTAATCGTTGTATGCAATTGTTGCACAAGCCAATCACATGTAAACTCTTCTACATTAATTACGTTATCAGTTAATTTAGCTTCTGAAAACAAATCCCAAACTTTGCTCTTCTTACCAATACCGTAATCAATGCCTATAGTCTTTATGTTATGAGAAAGTGAGAATATACTTGCATGAAATCTCATTGTAATACATCCTGATACTTTTTTTAGCAGACTTAACACTTCATCTACATTTGGCTCATATTCCCAGACATGAAAGTCTAGCTCATCAGGAAGCATCTCTTTTAAACGATAAGCAATAGATAAATCAGAAAAACCATACTGGTCCGGATTCATTGGGAAAAAAATGTAGCGTACTTTATCTTTATATTTAAGGAGTGCATTCGCAAATTCGAGCAGAAAACGTTCTTCTATATTAGTTATTTTACTCATAGGAACAAACCCTTTGGCATATTTTTGCCAAAGTGGTCGCAAATTTATACCAATTATAATTTTTTCCGTATCAACTAACGGTACTAAAGACTCTGGTGTAAAATCGCGTAAGGTGTTTTCTTTAGTTAGTGTATCTATATAATCATAGGCAGGATCTTTATCCAAAAGTGCTTTGCACCCACATAGTTCTGCCACTATATCCACACTTGCCTGGGTGCGTAATCGTATATGCGACGCCATGCGCAAAATTCTCTTGACCAGTTGTTGACTCAAAGTAAACTTGAAAGGACCTATGCCGCATCCTTCAATTAAAATTGGTATTGACAAATTATAAGCATAAATTGCAACTTCCAGATGCTTTATTAGTAATCCAGGGAGATCCATTAAAGGCCCCCCAGCAAACACAAGATAATCACATTTTGAGACTTCAGCATTTACAACATCGTGTTTATAGTTAATCACTTCCACTGGTATAGTATTCCTCAATGAATTTACCCATCTTCGTGTGCGATCAATACGGGAGCTGGCAACAACTGCTTTAGATATATTGAAATCTCTTGATAACCGTTGCAATACCCCACCAAGTATTGCAGCATCTCCTACATGTTCCCCCCCATAACATCCAACAAGAAGGGCGCGTTTTTCGTCAGTTGATTTCAATGGGGGTAAAAATGCAGATGAATGATTAGTTAATTGAGAGGCTCTCAACGAAAGGTAATATCCGTATGAAAAGAACATAATGGCTGTTCTTATTTTATTGCTTAACCCATAAACTCTAAACCAAAAAAGAGTACCCTTAAAAAGTTCGATAGGCGACCAAGCTCCCGACTGATCATGCCAGCAATATTGGCAAACACTAGTTAATTGCAAAGTTCTTATAGATGTGGCTTTTGCTGAAAAATATAAATCACTCGCGCTATTATCAATTACGTTGCCAAGTGGTACTGAACAGATTGAGCAAGTAAACAATTCTCCAGAAGCAGAAAGCATTACACCTTCATTTTTAAAGTAACAGGGGGCACTGCGTTTATTACTGTCAAGCAATCTTGTAGCTAAATCAGAATAAAATAACCTTCTAGACGGAAGCTTAGTTTGAATAAATGTTGCAGGTGAGGTTAAAAAATCCGCAAAAAAAGATTTTTGGTCTGGGTTCAGAGCTATAGACTTTATTTTTTCATGGTTATTTAGTCTTTGTATATCCGTAGCTAACCTATACACAAGGTCGACGCCGTACTGTTTAGCCAAATAACGAACACCTTCAATACAATAAACATTCCTTTCTGAAACAGTGCATTGGATCTGAACCTGAATGTCTAATTGTCTAGCTAGATTTAATAACAAAATAACTTGTCTAAAAGTTCCAGGTCTTTGTCTAATATTGTCGTGAACGACATCAAGGCCATCGATTGAAATATTCAACGTGAAATCAATATTGTTATTAAGGCAGTTTTTTTTGATATCTGGAAGCGCTTTTCCCAAAAATTCTGGGTTCGTTCCGTTTGTTGTTATTGATATAGATTTTAATTTTGGCAAGACACCCGTAATAACGTCTATTAGCTCAGGTAAATCACCTCTAAGAGTTGGCTCTCCACCAGATATTCCAACGTGAAGAATATTCGCAAAAAGACCATCCGCCAACACATCATGCAACTCTTTGATGGCCAGTATCCTCTTATCACCTCGTTCCCAAATGTTACACATTAAGCAACGACAATTACATTGCTCTGTAACCAGTAAATTTAATACTCGTGGATAAAATGTTGATGGTTTGAGTCTTCCAGGGTTAACAAACCATTCCCAAACATAACCAAACACCTTATTTATAAAGCTTATTTTCTTTAGCATAATTGGTAAATTCTTTCAGTTTAATTTTCCCAACATCAGATAGTAGGACATTATCGTAATTACGACAACATACGAAATAATAATTGAAAGCGCAGATCCGTATAATCCCATTGAAAACATCAAGAACATTCCAAGTGAAACCGTAAATATGCTTGCCCAAAGATATGCCCAAAATATTTGATTTGGAGTATTATTTGCTCGAATACGTGCCCCAAGCACAGCAATTACACTAGTTAATACCGGCAGCAATCCAAGTACGAGTAGCACACACCTATAACCTAAAAATTTTGCGCCATATAAGATTACAAGCAACTTATCACCTAAATAATAAATTCCTACATAATAAAGCATCGCAAGTAATGTTAAACACATGAGGTAAGATATAAATAAACTATTATATGTCGTTTTACCCCGGCCATATACAAATGTTGGTATGAGATGCGTTGCCATAGCTGTGTTAAATTGAAGCATTGGCATTAAAACATTAGTCTGCGCACGCATAACTGCAACCATTTCTGAATTACCAACAACAGGTAATGTGACATAAAATAAATTTGTAGGGATCCAAGTCAGAACACTGGATGGAATAGACCAACGTGAATAATCGATATGTGATTTAAACATATTTTTATTAAGTGTATTGGGAGACTGTAAAACTGATGGAGTTACAATGCGAACTAACATTACGACAGAAGCCATGAGACTTGAGATTCCCATAAGAATAAAAGCTGAAAAAGGCGATAAACAAGAAAAAAAGTACAATAAATAACTACCTGTAACTATAAAGATTAAATAGCCCGCCCCAGTAATAGCTGCTATTTTAGGTATAAATCTCGTGTAACTTGCCCTTCTCAATAGCCATGTTAAAAGAATAAATGGTTGAGCAACAGCCAATCCCACAATAGATATTGCTAAATCCACTTGTCCACAAAGGCACATAACCCCAGAAATTAACAGCAGTAAACAACCTATCACAACAGAAAAATACTTATGTGCCAACAGTAAGTTATTTAAGTATTCTATATAAACATCTTTATAACGGCCAGAACCGTAGACCAACATCGGTTCAGTCAGCATTGCCGTATGTATTGTTCCAATAAGTAGAAAAACAGAGAAAGAGATTGCAAAATATCCGTAATGTTGGAGAGAAAGCCATCTGGCAAGAATAATATTAATCACAAAATTAGATAAAGAAAAAAGTCCTTGATCAAGTATTACCCATATCCCGTTTCTCAAGAAAGTTCCTTTAATTTTTGAATAAGTTAAATTTAGTTGGATTAACAACTTAGCTGTTCACTTCATCTTCACATATCATGTCTCAACATTATGTACTGTTCGATTTTTAACATGCATTTTCCGCCTGGATACCGTTACATTTGTTCTATATATTCGTGGCAACCTACCCACATATTTAATTCGCGATAACATATTTAAGGACTAGTGAACACTATTTCTTGAAATAAGCGCATAAATTTTTCCATTTGTCTCTATCATTTTCTGACATTTCTCTCCAATGGTTCATTACAAAGGCTGTAATTATGGCACTTATAAAAGCTAAAATAGTAGAGACAATTACAATAAATGCTCTTTTAGGCGTACTATGTTTGTCAGGCACTGTAGCAAATTGAATTACTTGTATTGAACTAATTTCTTTAGATTCCGAAAATTTAGCCATTTCATACTGCTTTGTTAGAGCATCAAAAATTGCCTCTTGAATCTTAAATTGCCTCATTATGCGCAAATATTCCTGACCAAGCTGAGGGACAGTACCAAGATTGGGTAACGCTCCACCTTCTCTAGATCCTTCCATTTTTGCTACTTGTACCCTTAAATTTTCGATTGAACTTTTAATCGACATAACCTCATGAGAATTATCTGTCATGGATTGGCGTAGAGTTGCCAGTTGGACCTCCTGGGAAGCAAGTTGTGCTCTTAACTGAGCTATCCCTTCAATACTAGCCTTTGTCTGTTCTGTAACATCCAATAGTTTGTTTCGACGTTGAAAAACCTTAAGGGCATCTTCCGCTGCATCAAGATCGACTTTCGCTTTAAGAAGTCGTTGTTCTAGAAACTCTTTATTCTTTGATGCGCCTTGCACATTCATTTTTATAGTGATTTTTTCCAGCTCTTCAATAAAGGCATTTGCTATTGCGGCAGCACGTTTCGGATCAACATCTTCAACAGTAATCGAAACAATACCGTCCTTTTTCCCTGTCTGAATGTCAATATTGTCATCAAGCTTCTTATAGGTATCTACGCGATAGTTATCTTCGTAAACACTAATCAAATTGAACCGGTCAATAATTCTGTCCTTAATCGCCTCACACTTCAAAATACCAGCGTAAAGATCGGATGTTGTTCCTTTTCCGAGTATGTCTCCTGCAATACCCGCTAATCCACCAGACAACGCACCCATCATACCCATAAAACCCATATCTTGTTGTGGTGGCAAAATACGTGCAGTACTTCTATATTTTTCTGGCAATACAAAAAAAACTACAATTATTGATAAAATTGTCAATAAAACAGTAGTACATAGAATTAAGCGCCAACTCTTAGCTACAATATTTAAACCGGCCGAAATATCGATGTAATCATTATCTTTCTCTATTAGATTCTTGTTATCAGCACATCCAGGCAGTGTCTCTGAATTGTTTACATTATTATATGCCACGATTAATTACCTCAAAATAACTGGCTCCACTTTCTTATCAAAAAAAGAGTTCCTCATAGAAACGAGGAACTCCACATTTGCATTCATTCTTAGCATTATATTCCTAGTATAATTTTCTCCAATCATAATTACCAGCAGCATCTTTAGCACAAACCTCAAGAGAGTCAGATTGCCCTGCCCCCCCTTGCGTAAACCATAAAGTACCACGCACTGCTGTTGGGTTCCCAAGGCAGTCAGGTTTTGTTATAGGATTAGGATCAACCTTAGTGGCAGCAGGATTGAGACGAATTCCACCTCCAACTTCTAACCTTTGAGTGGGTGCTTTTGAGTTAATTCCAACATCACCATTTCCGCTAATTCGAAATCTTTCATATTTTGTTGTTGTATTTGCCTTTACTGTCTCAAAGGTGAAGTATGAAGGAAGCGATCCACTACTCCAATTATCTTCTGCGTAAACTTGAAATCCTGCAGAGGTTAATATACTACCTGTTAAATTTTTTGATCCGAACAAATGGAAACCTATTCTATCATCTTTTCTCGGCAACGATGAATTTATAGATGAATCATTATTGTGAAGGCCAATAAATCCTCCCCCTCCAATAGTTGATGTCCCTACAGTTTGTATAACAATTCTACTCTGTCCCACGGGGGCCACTAAATCAAGTGCAACTCCGGGGGTTGTACTACCTATTCCAACATATCCCTTATCGGTAACCACCATCTTATCCGTAGTCCCGTCCGTCCCCTTCACAATCAACTTATTCGCCGCCTGGGCCATAACCGGCAAAAGCGCTACCACCGAAGCCGCAACCGCCAACATTATCTTCCGTTTCATCTGTTGCTCCTTTCCCCTAAAGGGCGCCGTTAAGTTACCAAAATTCCTATCAATTTACAACGACATTTTCCACTATCAAAGTACCGTTCACAACGGTGAGCGTCCCAACTGATGTCGTATACCCCGAGTTCGACGAGAAATCGCCATTATACCCCCCCTTCAGAGTTACAGCCTTCCCCCCATTCATGGTCAGGGTGCCGAGGGGGGTCGAAGTGGTGGTAAGCGCTTGGATCACGGCACCGGTTGTGGCAGCATTATACGCGCCCTGGAGCGTGTCGTAATAAACCGGCGACGTTCCGGCAATCCTGACAGGCTGGAGCCTGGCAAACTCTGCCTGTATGTCCGTGGCGGTGGAGAGCGACGAAATGACACAATTACCGTTTCCGGAACATCCGCCACCGGTCCAGCTCTTGAAATACGAGTCGATGCTCGGCACCGGAATGAGCGTTACCTGACCGTCATGGTCGAACCAGGAAGTGCAGGTATCACTCGTACACGCAATATTGCCCGGTGTTGCCGGCGTGCCCGAAGTACTGGTTATGGTTCCGCTCCCAACTCCCTTTACAGTGACGTTGACAGGATGCTGGTACGTTGTGGTTAAGACAATCCTGCTGAGCGGGTCTGAAATTTCAATATCGTTTACATCCATAAGACTGACAGAATCCGGCCCAGGATAAACGTCAAATGACGGAGTCTGCCCCGCCGGTATATCATATTCGAACATAACTACAGGGTTTGCTGTGGTCGTAATACCATAATCATTCATCCACAGGAGATAAGCGTGATTTATCGGCTCTGCTGAAATCGCTTCTGAAATATAAAATGAATTAGGCGAATCAGCCTCATTAATCGGTGCCGCCGAGACAAATGATGTCCCTGCAGGGATCAATAGATCTATAAAAATTGACCCCAGCGGAGATAGCGACGGCGTGATCCCGACCGTAACAATCGCCTTGTCGTTAAGGGCGGCATCGGCATTTCTTGCCAATGTACCCAGGACCAAAAGACCGCAGGAAGCGACGACAATTCCAAGGGAAATTAATTTTCCGGGCAGCCGTCTCTTCATTTTTTATCTCCTTGCTCGTGGTATGAGCGGGACAACTGACAGTCCATCAATATGAATTTGCATTGAAGCCGCGTACAAAGCTGTCATCCCATTCATTTCGAGGCAAGAAAAATGCCAACAGCCTAAAATCTGCCAGTGCTGAAGAGGCCCCATTCCGAGGCGCTCTTCAGCCTGACTATTTACCGATTACTCAATTGTCACGCCGCTCACCGTGACGGAACCAAGCGATATCGTCAATCCGTTCAGAAGCGTGGTGTATCCGGTTACCGACTGGAAGGTGGAATCATATCCTCCACTCAGAATTACCGATATCGCGCGGTTCAGGTTGAACGGACCGGTGAAATCCATGGCCTTGGCCTTGATTGTGTTACCCGTTGCCGCTGCCGCATAGGCATCGGACAGCAATGCGTAACCTGTTTCAGTAGCGCCGTTGATGAGCTTCAGGTAGGACGCTGCGGCAAATGTTGCCGTTGCGGATTTGTCGGCATCCATCGTCACTACGCAGTCGCCGGAACTCGCCGTGCAGGCGCCAGTCCAGCCGCTAAAGACGGAGGTTGAGCTACTGGGAGTGGCCACAAGGGTAACCGAAGTTGACTTGTCAAAATCATCGCTGCAGCCGGTGGATGAGCCGCTCTGGCAGGAGATGCCGGAGGGACTGCTGGTCACTGTACCGGTGCCGGCCCCCGCAGTTGTAACGGAAAGGGTCTGCTGGACAGTGAATGCCGCTGATGTGGCCTCGCCGCCAAGGGTCGTAACCGCGAACACTCCTGAAGAAGCATTGGTGGGTACGGTGACCGTCAGCTGGGTTGCCGTGTTGATGGTAAAAGCAGCGCTCTGCCCGGCAAGGGTGACCGACTGGGTAGTATCCAGATTCGTGCCCGTAATAATGACGCTGCTGCCGGGCTTGCCCAATATGGGAGAAATGGAGGAGATAGCCGGAGGATCAGGGAGCCCCCTGAGCGAACCTTCGCTGACGGCGAACGGCTTGACGTAAAAGGTGGAATCGGTGAACGACCAGCCGGTCTTGGTTGCGTCGAGCATTATTGTGTCACCCGGCTCAATATTGGGGACGATGATAATGCCGTTATTGGCGGAGGTGGATGTGCCGCCGATGGTTACGCCGTCTGAGGTATATGATGCCGTATAGGTCTTGCCCCAATAGCTCGTGATCGAAGCCACTGCGCCGCCCACGGGATTTCCGCTGCCATCCACGACCCGGGCCACGACCACGCCTTTACCGTCGTAGACTCCCAGGTTTCTGACCTCGGTCTGGGTGAAGAGGCGGAACGGGAGCGTGTTGTCTGCCGGAATGGTCACGCCGCCGGGAATGTAAGGCGACACGACGGGGAGGTAGCCGGTCTTTTGTACCAACAGTGCATAATTATCAGCAGAGGGAAGCCCGCTAAGACTGAAGGCACCTGTTACAGCAGCGCTAGTGGCCAATACCGAGGGGTTGTCACTCAAGCTGACGGTGGCCCCGGCCTGTGCGGTGCCCGCAGAGTTCACAACCGACCCCGAGAATGAACCGGTGGTTCCGACCGTAAAATCGCTTGCACTCTCCGCAGGACCGACTCCGTTGGTGATTACCTTAATCTTGCCTTTGCCCACGCCGTTGGGGACCGTTACGGTAAGCCTTTCTGTGGTGGCGGCGGTGACGGTTGCCTGTATCCAGCCGGAGAAGCCGTCACTAAAACTGACCACGTTGTTGCCGGCGGTAGGACTGAAATTGATACCGTCGATATATACCGTATTGCCGGCAAAGCCACCGGCGGGAGAGAAACCGTCAATGGCCGGGCCGCTTGATGGCGTAAAGATAACCTGGCGATAAGCCCCGTTACCATTGGCATCCTCCACACTAATAAACCACTGGTAGGTTATCCCGCTCTCGAGGGGATAATTAGCCTCATCATTCTGATTATAAGTGACCGACGTGGTTGCGGGGGGCAGGTCCTCGATTCCCCAGAAAGTTTCATAGTTCACGGCATCCATGATCGACATTTCATAGGAATAGTAATCCGGAGGGGAAGCAGGAGCCGTCCATGAAAAGATCTGGTTTTGATCCAGGAGAACGTTTCCGGTGGGGGATAGGTTTTCGGCAAAGGCGTCGAGCACCGTATCGACGGTAACAGTTGTTGTTACGACTGACGTATCAGAATAAGTAATTGAAACGCTATATTCACCACCCACAGTCGGCCGAGTTGAGCCAAGTGACACCCAGGTGGAGAAGCCCCAGTCATCGCACCCCACATCAACCGGGGACGACAATCCCGGCCCGGAGTTGACAACCACGGCAATGGGCCGTTTTAACATCCCGTCAACGGTGAAATTGAGGCTGTAATTGTCGAAATAACCATACGGGGTCTCGCCGAACCAGTGCCCTGTTGTTACTGAGTTCAAAGAATTGCCGGCGGCCATGGTTGCCGTGACACCGGTCACGTTCGCGCCTTCCACCACGACACGGGTAATATTTTGTTCACCGACAGCTATGTCGCCGAAATCCTCATAGCCGTTATTGTTCATGTCAACAAAGCCGAAGAGGTTGTAGGTACCTTCCGCCACACCCGTGATGGTGAAGGATTGGGTCGTCGAGGGAGAGGCATATCCTGCCGCCGCAATCTTTGGAGGTTCTACGGATTCATCCACCAACGCCAGGTAAAGGGGGCCGGTTGGAGTCGCGCCTGTAATGGTCATGGTCCCGCTCACGGTCCGAGTCCCCAACCGCGCAGTCACCGGCTTCCAAGAAGAGGTTACGGGAGTTTGTCCCGTTGCCTGGGCAGTGACCCGATAGCAGTTGGTTGAGAGGCCGTTCTTGTCGACCCAGGCACCCTGGTCGCGATTCTTGATGCCGGTCGCTATGGTGGTTACGCCCGTAGGGCTGGAGCATGAACCACTGACAGCGGTTCCCCTCTCGACGCTGAACGTCTCGGCAATCGCAAACTCCTCATTGGCGGCATCATCATACAAGAAACCGCCATCCAGCATGAGGAACACGCCGCCGTCCGCTGCCAGGGCTCCCGACAGGGGAGAGTAATCATCCTGAGGATTGAGAGGATCATTAAGTTCATCGAATGACACGCTTGGGTTAGTCAGCGATATGGTTCCGACGGAAGCAGTACCGTTTGAGATCTGAACCTGACCGGAGACGACTGCCGGTTCGTTGGCCTGCCTGACCCCGTCCTCAGTAACATCCATGAACGCTTCGACGGAATACGGACCGTTATCGGTGATACCCCTGATGGTGAACGGCAACGTCTGGCCGGCGGTCATAGTGAACGATGTGCCGTAATTGTTGCTGGAGGTCCGGACATACACCCGGCCCGCCTTGCCGCTGCCGTTCTGGATATTGCCGGTGATAGTGGCGGCCCATGCCCCCGACGTCACCAGGAATGTCAATATTGCCGTCAAAATCAGCCTGATCATGCCAATATTCCGACCCGCCAAGATCATTTCTCCCCCCATCTCCGTACCCCCGAAGGGTCGGCACCCCTTTAAAAGCCTGTTAAGCCCGCGAATTATTCCGTAAATCTGAAACCGGCAATGCAGCCGGTTAAAAATCAAAACAATGTCACCATTCCGCGATAAGGCGCTTCTTTCTGCCGGAACATACGATAGACAAAACCAGTCGCGACAGTTTTCAACGTGCAAAACAACTAATTATCAACGAACAAACCACAGCAAGATTTACACCAAAAGATTGCGGTTTTTACATAATCTAAAATATCCCCAGAGACACTGTTGCCCACGCGACTATCTAAACGGACCTACCCTTCCTTCACCCGGTACATCCCGTGGTGCGCCTCGGTGTCGGCCCGGTGGGCGGAGAGTTCAGCGGCAACGGCGTCAATCTTTTGCTCAAGTTGGGCCTCAACCATGGTCAGCCGCTGATCGACCTTCCGGATTTCATCTTTCAGCTCAGTCCCAGTCAACTCCAACTTCTCTGCCAGCATCTGTTGCCCTTCAACCACAAGATCGAGCTTGTGCTGAAAGTCTTCGGAAAGAACCCCAATATGATGCTTGAACAGCTCCTCAATCCTTTCAATCGAATCGTTATCCATAAAAGTTCCTTTTCAGTCAGAAGATGGGGCCATGGCACCCTCAGCCCCCCCACGGACGCACTTATCTATTTTTCTAATTCAGCCAGCCTTCCGCTGCTATCTTATCAACTCCCACTCCCTACCCTTCCTTCACCCGATACACCCCATGATGCGCCTCGGTGTCGGCCCGGTGGGCGGCGAGATCGGCGGCGACGGCAGTCACCCGCTGATCGACCTTGCGAATCTCTGCTTTGAGTTCGGCCTCCATCCGATCCATCCGTTCTCCCAGCATCTGCTGCCCCTCGACAACCAGATCGAGCTTGTGCTGAAAGTCTTCACCCTGCACTCCGATCAATCGCTGAAACTCACTGGAGTGAGCATCCAGCTTCCCGCTGAAATCATCGGACTGAGCATCCAGCTTCCGACTGAAATCATCGGACTGAGCATCCAGTTTCCGACTGAAATCGTCAGACAGTTTGGTGAACAGCGCCTCTATCCGTTCAAACGTTTCTTCATCCATCTGCCGCCCCCCTGTGTATATCCGAATACGTTGGTACTAAGACGAAACCTGACTACTCGACAGCACATCTTACCCCCCTGCCTTCGGCTTCCCCCCTATTTTATAGGGGGGTCGAATAGTCAATGCACTTGTAGTAACTATCCAATTATACACGGCACACCTGTACGCATCTACCCTTCCTTAACCCGGTAAACTCCGTGGTGCGCCTCGGTGTCGGCCCGGTGTGCGGAAAGATCGGCGGCAACGGCGTCCACCTTGACATCAAGAGCATCGACCTTGACCTCCAAGGCGTCCACCTTGACCTCCAGGCGGTCCACCTTGGTTTCCAGCCGGTCCATCCTGGTTTCCAAACGGTCAACCTTTTCACCGATCATCTGCTGTCCTTCAATCACCAGATCGAGCTTATGCTGGAAATTTTCAGACATGACGCCGATATGATGCCTGAAAACTCATCAATCTTCTTGATTGAAACATCATCCATTAGCAATCCTACTGCGGGGAATTAGAACCATTCCCTGCATTACATGCAAACTATATCAGGATAGATTCCGGAATGGTCGGGATGAATGAAACTCCTGAAGTCTTTTATCAGTCTCCATGCAACTGACCTGGGCATTATTACATGACCTAATGTTCCAGTTTTTGCATGAGAGCCTGATATAGTTCGTCGAAATTATCTCGATAGGTTTCGAGCTTTGCGAGGATACCCCGGACTTCATCCTGATTATAGACATGGCTGCTCAGATTTCGCTGTTCAATCATATCAATCCAAACATCCTGATTTGTTATCAAACCTATTGCGTAAGCCTCTTTAAAGCATATCCTGGGATAAGCCGCTTCTATCCCCATGTAGTCAAGCCCCCGCTTGATCGCCTTCCATGACATCTCGTAGGTGAATTCAAAGCGTTTGGTACAGAGGTCAAGGACAATATCACCATAGCCCCGTTGCTCCAGTTCTTCGCGTTGCGCGATTGCCTCGCTAAAACGCTCAAGAGCCCGCTGAAAGTTGTAAAGACCGTCTTCAAACCGTAACTTTTTGCTGGCGCTGTACAAAACCCGACCAGTGGAGAGTACCCGTTGCCGGAACCTCTCCTCAGTATGGGCGATATTTTTTACATCTATTTTTATCAGGGTCTGAAGTTTTTCAATCTCTTCTTCAATCTGCCAATCTGCCTTACAGTCTTTATCATCAAAGGCGATGTCAATGTCACTATACTCTTTGGCCTCTCCTGATGCGCGTGAGCCGTATAGCCAAATCCGCTCAGGTTTAGAGTGTTTCAAGATAATTTTAGTCACTTGTGCAATGATTTCTTCAATTGACATGTAGTAACCTCATCATTACGACTCCGCGGAGTATTTCGGGAGCAGAATAGTTAATTGCCATTCGCGGTCACCTTCTCCTTCAGAAATGTACGCCGGGTAAAGGGCATCACTCCACCCCACTATCCGCCGCTGCCTTCAAAACGAGCTTCCCGAATTTCCGGAAATCACTCAAATGCTCTTGAGTTGAGCCAACACCGCTCTGACAAGCAGATTCTCCGGGGCGCTGTTGACGATGCGACTATCCACGGTGCAACTCAACGCCCTACCCTTCCTTAACCCGGTAAACTCCGTGGTGCGCCTCGGTGTCGGCCCGGTGTGCGGAAAGATCGGCGGCAACGGCGTCCACCTTGACATTAAGAGCGTCCACCTTGACGTCAAGAGCATCGACCTTGACCTCCAAGGCGTCCACCTTGACCTCCAGGCGGTCCACCTTGGTTTCCAGTCGATCCATCCTGATTTCCAAACGGTCGACCTTTTCACCGATCATCTGCTGTCCTTCAATCACCAGATCGAGCTTATGCTGGAAATCTTCGGACATGACGCCTATATGATGCGTGAAAAGCTCCTCGATCTTCTTGATCGAAACATCGTCCATATGCAATTCTCCTGGGGAGATCAGCCAAGTTTACAGGAATGCTCTTGACTATGCGGCCTTACCAGCCTGTTGAAACTTCCGTCAACCGTCGCGAGGTACTTGGCAGAATGGCTCAGGCAGGTATACGAGAATAACAAATATCGGTTTGAATTCAAAGTTCAATACACCTTGGGTGCATAACAAAAAAAGCGGCAATCCTTCTTCCGAAAGATTGCCGCTTTGTATGGTGATCCCAAGGGGACTTGAACCCCTGTTACCGACGTGAAAGGCCGGTGTCCTAACCGCTAGACGATGGGACCAAAACTATATTTTTTTGCAGCGCCGGTTTATCTTCCACCCTCGCTTGCATCTGCTGTTTATGGCTGGGGTGCAAGGATTCGAACCTTGGAATGCCGGAATCAAAATCCGGTGCCTTACCGCTTGGCTACACCCCAAGAACAAGGACCCTATTTATAGCAAAAGGATGGAAATCCTGTCAAGGGGTTTTTTACAATAGTTTCAAGAATATTTTTTGCACTCCTGCGCCCCCGCTTCGATGGCGTTTATATTGGCCGGAATATACTTGTGGTTGCGCTCGGGAAGGGTCTCCCGCAAAGCTTCTTCGAGGGATTGCAGGGAGACCACACCGGTCTTTGCGGCATAGGCCCCCACGGCAACCATGTTGACCATCCGGGCATCGCCAAGCTGCACGGCTATATCATTCATGGGGATGGGAATGAGTTCGATGTCGCCGCGGTCGAAATCTCCGGTGTCCACAAGGGAGGTATTGACGATGCAGATGCCGCCGGGCTTTACCCGCGAGGCATATTTATCGAAGGACGCCTGATTGAGGATGACGGAGACCGACGGGCTGCCGACTACCGGCGAGCCCACTTCGCCATCGGCAACGACGACGGTGCACATTGCCGCACCACCCCGTTTTTCAACCCCGTAGGAAGGAAAAAAGGATACGTTTTTCCCTTCGTGTATTGCCGCATAGCCGAGAAGGTTTCCGGCCAGCAGAACTCCCTGGCCGCCAAAACCGGAAATAAAGACATCGTGACGCATAGAGATTCAACTCCTTACAATGCGATGGACTTCCGCGGTACGGCGAAAGCTCTTAAAGATCAGCCGCGTTCTTGAATACTCCCAGGGGGAAGTAGTCGCACATCTCGGTGCCGACCCGCTCATTGGCGCTGATCGGGTTCATCCCCCAGTTGGTGGGACATGCCGAGAGGGCTTCGATGAAGGAAAACCCTTTCCCCTCCACCTGATACCGGAATGCTTTTTTTATCTGGCGCTTGGCGTCCATGAGGTTCTTGGGGTTGTTTACAGCCACCCGTGCCGAAAATCCGACGCCTTCGAGCTGGGCAAGAAGCTCAGCCATCCTGATGGGCGCCCCGTCTTTACCCTGGTTTCTTCCATAGGGGGACGTGGAGGTTCGCTGCCCCACAAGGGTGGTGGGTGCCATTTGCCCGCCGGTCATGCCGTAGGTGGTGTTGTTGACGAAGATGACAGTCATGTCCTCGCCCCGGTTGGCGGCGTGGATTATTTCAGAGGTTCCGATGGCGGCCAGATCGCCGTCGCCCTGGTAGGTGAAAACGAAGGCATCGGGACGGGCCCGCTTGACGCCGGTGGCCACCGCCGGAGCCCTGCCGTGGGGGGCTTCCACCACATCGATATCGAAGTAGCCGTAGAGAAATACTGAACAGCCGACGGACGCGACGCCGATGGTTTTCTTCTGGACGCCGAATTCATCCATGGCCTCAGCCACAATACGATGAAACGTGCCGTGGTGGCATCCGGGGCAGAAGTGGGTCTGGACATCCTTTAAACTGACCGGTTTTTTAAAGACTTGTTGCATTGATATAACCTCTGGTCGGGGATCAGGGACCGGGGACCGGCGACAACCGGACAGCAAATCACCCCCGGCGATGCTCCCTAGACGTAGTATTTTTTGATCTGCTCCAGCAGCTCTTCGGGTGTCGGAAGGGAGCCTGCCCCCGGAGGCCTGCCGTAGAAGAAGACTTCCGCATCGCGGGCCACTGAAAGCCGGACATCTTCGACCATCTGACCGGCGTTGAGTTCGATATCGAGCACTCGCTTGCACCGCTCTGTGACTGCGCGGAAGGCTTTCTCCGGAAAGGGGAAGAGGGTGATGGGGCGAAGGAGCCCCACCTTGATGCCGTTGTCCCGTGCCGCCATGACCGCGGTCTTGGCTATGCGGGCCGCAGAACCGAATGCGGTTACGACAAGCTCCGCATCGTCCAGCATGAATTCTTCCCACCGGGTTTCCTTGTCCCGAAGCTCCTGATAACGCCCATGGAGTTTCCAGTTGTGGGCCTCCAGCTCGCCGTCGCCCAGATAAAGGGACTTTACGACGCGCTGCTCACCGTCACCCTTGCCGCGCACGACCCAGTTCTTGGGGGGAAGCTCAGTCGCGGGGCGCTTGTTGGGTACAACCGGTTCTTTCATCTGCCCCACGACGGAGTCCCCGAGAATCATTGCGGGAACTCGATAGATGTCGGAAAGATCGAAGGCAAGCATGGTCAGATCATACATCTCCTGAACCGATGCCGGTGCGAGGACAATGATATGATAGCCGCCGTGCCCTCCCCCCTTGACCGCCTGAAAGTAGTCGGCCTGGGAAGCGTCGATGCCGCCGAGCCCCGGACCGGACCGGCAGATATTGACAATGACGCCGGGAAGCTCCGCGCCCGACATGTAGGAAATCCCCTCCTGCTTGAGGGAGATGCCGGGGCTGGATGACGAGGTCATGGCCCGGACGCCGGTAGCCGAAGCGCCGAGGAGCATGTTGATGGAAGCGACCTCGCTCTCGGCCTGGATGAATTCGCCGCCCAGCTTCGGCAGTTCCCGCGACATATACTCCGGGATGTCGCTCTGGGGGGTTATGGGATAACCGAAATAGTAGCGGCAGCCGGCCTCAATGGCGGCCATCGCTATGGCTTCGTTACCCTTCATAAAGAGACGCTTTGTCAAAACAACCTCCATAAATGAACCTGCAAAACGGTAAGTAGAAAATAATCCTTTGCAGGGAGAGTCAGAGACGGCAGAAACTTATGCTGCAAACTATCGTGGTATCACTTGAACACCATGATGGCAACATCAGGGCAAATCTCAGCGCAGAGAGTACAGCCGGTACATTGGTCCTGCTTTGTGGCAACAGCAGTCACATAGCCCTGCTTGTTGGTGGTATCGCTCATGACGATGAGTTTTCTCGAACAGGCGAGAGTGCAGAGTCCGCACCCTTTGCAACGTAATTCATCTATCTCAATGTGCGCCATTGGCAAGGTTCCTTTCGTAAAACATGTTCCGTATACAGACAACGATTCAAACCTAACAAAAACTCCACCGGGACGTCAAATGCATTTTATTAGGTAAAAAACTGATTTGTAGCTTGATTTAGATTAATGTTCACGCTAAATATAAACACAGTTACTAATTTTTTTACTGACAAAGGGAGGGAACCAGATGGCTCCGACACTGTTGGAATTAACGGCAAGCATTGTCTCTTCGCATGCTGCAATGTCAGAACTTTCCACCGAGGAACTGGTACAGGAAATCCAGAAGGTGTACGCGACAATGCAGCAACTGGAAGGGGGCGTAGCCGAAGCCGCTCCGGCGGAAGAAGCCAAGGCACCCGTTATCAGCCTCAAGAAGGCTTTCCAGGCCGATCAGGTCGTCTGCATGATCTGTGGCAAGGGGGGAATGAAAACCCTTACCCGCCACCTGGCCCAAGTGCACAACATGAAGCCGAGGGAATACCGAAAGCAGTTCAACATTCCCAGCACCCAGGCTCTGACCGCCCGGAAGTTCTCCGAAGCCCGCAAGAAGATGGCCCAGGACAGAGGCCTTGCCGACAACCTGGCAAAGGCCCGCGCAGTGAGAGCCGCCAACATCCAGCAAAAGAAAGCTGCTGCCGAAAAGCCGGCAAAGGCAAAGGCAGCGCCGCGTAAGAAGAAGGCATAATCAACAGCTGCACCGGTATCGCCACTAAAAGCCGCCTCAATTATGGGGCGGCTTTTCTATTTTCTCCCTGAATCCGTGACGGATGCCGCACCGCTACGCTCCGAGTGCCGTTCGCACCGCCGCTGTACGGCTCATTTCGCTACCGGCCTGAAACTCACCCTGACGGGTTCAGACAATCAGGCCGGCGGCCGCTCCATTCCGCCTACAGCGGCTGGCGCTCGGGCACAGTCGCTCCGTCGGTGCGGTATCCGTCACGGATTCAAATTCCGCCTAAAGCGATCATGGCACGGGAAAGGGCGGCGAATTCGCCAAGACTTAACGTCTCGCCTCTTCTTCCCGGATCTATTCCGCACGTTTCAAGCGCCTCCGCAAGTTGCCCGCCGGACAGCCCCAGATCAGCCCCCTTGAGACAGTTCCAGAGGGTCTTGCGCCTCATGGAGAAAGCACCCTTCACCATGCGGCGGAAATACCGTTCGTCACCAACCTCTTCGCGGGGTTTTTCGAGGGGAACGAAGCTCAACACCACGGAATCAACCTTGGGCACGGGATGGAACGAGCCGGGCCTGACGATCAGTTCCCTGGCGACGTTGAAATGAAGCTGAAAAAACACGGAAAGCGTGCCGTAATCCTTGGTACCGGGGGACGCAGCAAGCCGATCGCCGACTTCCTTCTGGAGCATGAGCACCAGACGGGAGAAAAGATCCATGTGATCAAGAAACTTGAACAGTACCGGCGTGGAGATGTTGTAGGGAAGGTTTGCGGCCACTTTCCACTTCCCGGCACCTTCGGACGCCAGAAGGGAACGCAGATCAAGCTTCAGGATATCATCGTGGACGATTTCCACCCGTTGATTCTCGCTGAACTCCCGGCGCAGCACCGGCACAAGGCGCGTGTCGAGTTCCACCGCCACGAGCCGCGCGCAACGGGCCGCAAGTAATTCGGTCAAGGCACCCTTGCCGGGGCCGACCTCAAGAATCCGGTCTTCCGGGCCGATATCCACCGCATCCGCAATCCGCGCGATAACGTTCCGGTCCACCAGAAAGTTCTGGCCGAGCGCCTTGCGGGCGCGAATCCCCTCGCCTCTCACGCTGCCTCCCCCCGTTTGATCGTGTCCAGAGGCCAGACCGCTGTGGCGTCCAGTGAAAGTCCGTCGGTAATGCCGCGAGACAGGTAGAAGTCTCCGGGCACCGCCAGCATGGCGGCATTGTCGCCACAGAGGGACGGAGACGGGATTGCGAGGTCTATGCCCCGCGCGGCAGCTTCCCGCGCCATTTCAGCCCGCAGGGAGCTGTTGCAGGCAACACCGCCGGCAACCACGACCCGTCCGATTCCTTCGGTTTCGGCGGCGAGAAGCGTCTTGGCGACGAGCACATCGCAGGCCGCCGCCTGAAATGAAGCGCAAAGGTCGCGAAGATACTGCTCATCCCCCTGGGGAGGGTTTTTCCGCACATGATTCAAGACTGCGGTCTTGAGCCCGCTGAAGCTGAAATTGAAGCTTCCGTCGTGGAGAAGCGGCCGGGGGAAGGATATCCGGCGCGGGTCCCCCCCGGCGGCGAGACGGTCGATCTCAACCCCTCCCGGATAAGGGAGCCCCAGCAGCTTGGCAACCTTGTCGAATGCCTCGCCCGCCGCATCGTCCCGGGTCTGCCCCAGGATCGTGTAACGGCCGATGCCGTCCACGCGATAAAGGTGCGTATGCCCCCCCGAAACAGCCAGGGCCACGTAAGGAAAGGCGACTTCACGTTCCAGGAGAATTGCGGCGATGTGCCCCTCGATGTGGTTCACCCCCACGATGGGCAGCCGCCGGGCAAAAGCGATGGCCTTGGCAACGGCAACTCCCACGAGAAGCGCTCCGGCAAGCCCCGGCCCCCGGGTCACGGCAATACCCTCGATGTTTTCAAGGGATACCGAAGCCGTGTGAAGGGCTTCGTCGATGACAACCGGAATAGTCTCCAGATGCTTGCGGGATGCGATCTCGGGAACGACTCCGCCGTAGACGGCATGGTCCTTCACCTGGGACGCAACGATGCTCGAAAGCACCTTCCGTCCGTCGCGGACCACCGCTGCCGCGGTTTCGTCACAGGATGATTCGATCGTCAGAAGGAGCATTACAGGAGATTCGCCGCCAGTTCCGCAAGATCGGAGCGCTCACCTTTGGTCATGGTGATGTGCCCGGCGATGGCCTGCTCCTTGAAGCGCTCCACCACATAGGTGAGACCGTTGGATGAGGCGTCCACGTAGGGATTGTCGATCTGGTAGGGGTCGCCGGTAAGGACGATCTTCGTCCCCTCGCCGGCACGGGTGATAATGGTCTTGATCTCGTGGGGGGTCAGGTTCTGGGCCTCATCGACGATCATGAACTGGTTCGGGATGGAGCGCCCCCGGATGTAGGTGAGGGGTTCGATTTCCATGATCCCCATGGCCATGAGTTCCTTGTATCCCTTGCTGTGGCGTTTCTCGGCCTCATGGCCGGAAAGGAGCAGCTCCACGTTGTCGAAGATCGGCTGCATCCACGGGGCGAGCTTCTCTTCGATGTCGCCGGGAAGGAAGCCCAGATCGCGTCCCATGGGGAACACGGGACGGGAGACGAGGAGGCGGTTGAAGACGTTCTCCTCCGCCGTCTTGTGGAGACCGCCCGCAATGGCCAGCAGCGTCTTGCCGGTACCGGCCTTACCCACCAGGGTGACGAGCTTGATGGAGTCGTCCAGGAGGAGATCGAAGGCGAAAGCCTGCTCGCGGTTGCGGGGGAAGATGCTCCAGACTCCTTCCTTACCGGTCTTCACAAGGGGGACGATTTTGCCGTCGGCAGCCCGGTACTTTCCGAGCGCCGTATGGGAGGGGTTAGTTTCGTCGCGAAGGGTTACTCCCTGATTCGAATAAAAGGTATGTCCCGGCAACTCCACCCACCCCTGGCCGTGGAACCGGTCGACGATCTCGGCCGGCACGTCGATCTCGGTGAAGCCGGGATAGAGCTCTTCGATGTCAACCTTGTCCGACTCGTAGTCTTCAGCCGTGAGGCCGATGGCATCGGCCTTGATCCGCAGGTTAGTATCCTTGGTGACAAAGACCACCGGCTCGCCGCCGTTCTCCTCCAGTATCTTCACCGCCACCGCAAGAATCCGGTTATCGCCACGCTCCTCACGCAGTTCGGGAGGGAGCCTCTTCATGATTTTCTCTTCGTACATCTCAACCCGCAGCGTCCCCCCGGTCTCCAGGGTTATGCCCGACGAGAGAGAACCCTTCTTGCGCATATCGTCAAGATAGCGGGAAACCTGACGGGCGTTGCGCCCCGTCTCGTTCATGTCCTTCTTGAACCGGTCCACCTCTTCGATGACCGTAATGGGAATGATGATGTTGTTGTCGACAAACTTGAAGATTGCCTGGGGGTCGTAGAGAAGCACGTTGGTATCAAGTACGAAGTTTTTTATCATGACTCTTCTTTCGTTGGCTGGAATGTACGGCACGCAAAAATTACTTCTTATTTTTCGATTACGTGAACCTGAAGCCCCGACGAGAGGGCAAGAATCTTGATGAAGATCGGCCGGTCGCGGTACTTGGCATCGAGGATCACCTCTCCCTCGCGGTTGATGGCCGCGAGGACACTCTCAGGCGACTCTTTGATGGTGTAATAGTTATAAATACCCGTTCCGTACAGTTCATCCTTCGTCACGGGCCTTTCGGGGGGGAGCGAACATCCGGCAACGGAGATCAGAGTGAAGCAGATCGCAACAAGCAACCGTTTTTTCATGGCATGCCCCTTAGTGATTATTGAATGCAGGTCTGTGCAAATACTGCCATGTCACCTGCTGCGGAGGATAGCTCCCATGGCGCCGAGAAATGCGTCCACCTCTTCGTCCGTCGTAAAGTAGCCGGGGCTCACCCTGACCGCCCCATCGGGATAGGTGCCGATGGTCCGGTGAGCCGCCGGGGCGCAATGGAGCCCAACCCTTACACAGATGTCGAACTCATGGTCGAGCCTGAAACCGATTGACTGGGGATCAATCCCTTCGGCAGTAAAACTTACAAGGGAACCACGGGGTTCGCCTGGGAGCGGCCCGTGGCAAGTTACCCCCGGCAACGCCCCGAGCCCCTGCATGATACGGGCAACCAATGCTTCTTCCCGCTTGCGGATGGCGTCCAGCCCAACGGTCCGGATAAATTCGATGCCAGCACCGAGGCCGATGATGCCGGGCAAGTTATGGGTCCCGCTCTCGAACCGTTCCGGCATGGCGCTTGGCTGTTCCATGCCGGATGAATACCCGCCCGTGCCGCCGACGACAAGCGGCTCCAGCTCCACGCCGCCGGCCACGTAGAGGATGCCGGTCCCCTGGGGGCCCATGAGCCCCTTGTGACCCGGCGCCGCGAGGAGATCGATACCCACGGCCTGCACGTCAATGGGGATCATCCCCGCACTCTGGGCGGCGTCAAGCAGCAGAAGCGCCCCGGCGCGCCGGGCAACGCCCGCAATTTCAGCAATCGGCTGGATGGCTCCGGTCACATTGGAGCAGTGCCCCAGGGCGACAAGCCGGGTAGATGGACGCAGCGCGGCGGCAATCTGTTCCGGCGTGACGAAACCGCGACGGTCAGCCTCCACCCAAGTAATTTCGGCTCCGCGCTGCGCGGCGCGATGAAGCGGGCGCACGAGCGCATTGTGCTCCGCCGAAGTGGATATGATATGGTCGCCGGGCCTGACCAGCCCGAGCACTGCCAGATTGAGGGACTCGGTAGCGCTGTGGGTGAAGACAACGCGCGACGAATCGTCGATGCCGAAAAAAGCTGCCACCGACTCCCTCGTCTCAAAGAGAAGGCGAGTGGCCTCCAGGCCGCGACGGTAGCCACCCCGCCCCGGGCTGACGCCAACTTCGCGCAAAGCCCTGTTTATGGATTCGTAGACGGATTCCGGCTTGGGGAACGACGTTGCGGCATTGTCAAGGTAGAGCGACATGGTGAAAAAACTACCATGGCACAGGCTATTTATCAACGGAATTCAGGGCACGGGATTCAGTGAACGCAGAGGTGGCCGGGCCTTGAGCACGGGATTCACCAGAACCCGACCGCGGGCTGGATCCTGGGGTCGATGATTCAGGCGCTTGACTAGCAATGGCGAAGGCTCGCCCCACCAGTTGGCCATGGCTCTGAAATCTTCCCCGCCAGCGTTTTCAATGTCAAAGCTGCCATTGCCCGAAAAAGCATTTCCCCACGCGACGCCCAGCCCATCCTCTACCCGCAGGCCTATGGCACCATTCGAGGCGATTTCGTTGCCGTTCACCTGAACCCTGGAGCGGACGAGATGAATCCCCACATCCCGGTTGTCCGAAACCCGCGACGCCGTCACCTTGCCGGTACAGTCGGTGACGGCTAAGCCGGTGGCGTTATCCCGGAAAATAGCGGAAGCAATGCTGAAGCGGGATGAACTCGCGGTTAATCCAGCCTGCTTGTTGGCGACAAATCGCCCCCCCTCCAGAAAAAGGGATCCGCCGCGCACCATCATGCCGAGGCGGTTGCCGCGCACGGTAATATTGCGAACATCAGCCTCGCTCTCGGCGAGTTCCATGCCCACACGGCAGCCGGATGCTTCGCAGCCTTCAACGGTAATGATGGAATCCTGGAACCGCGCTCCGGTTCCGCAGGCGGACAGGGACACATCTTTGAGGGTTATGGTGGAAAAAGATGCGTCTATGCCGGTAACTGCCCCTTCGACACGGCACTGATCAAAAAGATTCTTCTTCTCGCTTCCCAGGAGGATAATCCCCTGCCACTCACCGGCACCGGGGTCCGGAAAGGCTGAGGTAAAGCGAACCGGTTCCCCGGCACCCCCCTTGGCCACAATCCGGCCCTGTACCAGGAGCACCGGCCCCGCCCCCTCGCCGGGGGCAGTCCTCCGGAAACGGACAACGGTCCCCGGTTCAATGGTAAGAGTTGTCTGGGGCGCCACGGTTATGGAGCCTTCCACCAATACCTCGCCGCGCCAGATGGTGTCTTCGGTCAAAACGGCATCGCGCATCACCTGCTCGGCGGCAGCATCCACCGCCGGCGCAAGGCGCGATTCCCCCGGAAGCGAATGTGGCGTACGGACGGCAACGGGAGCAGGACTCTTCACCGGTTCCGGGGAAGGCGTAGGCGTGGACCCGGGAGCCTCAATCACGACAGGCGCCGTTTCACCCCCCTCATCAGTGCCTGTTGCGGGCTTCGGAGAATGAGCAAACATGCTGCCCGCGTCAAAAAGCTCCGAAACCTTGCCGCAACCGCCAAGAAACAGCATCATGGACAGAAGCGCGAACAGGAGGGCAGGAGCCCCTTTTATCGCCGGGGGAAAACCTATCATTGCAATTCTCCCTCGCAACGGTAGTGAACCCGGTTTTTCCCGCACTCCTTGGCCCGGTAGAGGAGTCCGTCCACACTGTTCAGGAGTTCCTCACACGTTTCACCGTCCCTCGGGAAAGAGACCACCCCCACGCTGGCCGTTATACCGTGGGATGCAATCCCCTTCAATTCTCCGATACTCTCATGCTCCACAAGTTCCCTGAGCCGCTCCGCAGCCAGGAGTGCGTTGGGAAAATCAGTTTCCGGCAGTAGAACGATGAACTCCTCGCCCCCGTAACGAAAGGCAAAATCAGTACTGCGCAGCGCTTCCACAAGGATGTCTCCCATGACCCCCAGCACCTTGTCGCCATGGGGATGACCGTAGGTGTCGTTGAATTTTTTGAAGTCATCGACATCCATCATGATAAGGGAAAGGGGTTTATGGTAGCGTTGTGCCCGGCTCAGCTCACGGCCGAACATCTGCTGGAAATAGCGGCGGTTGTAAAGACCTGTCAAGGCATCGGTTATGGCCATGAGCCGGGTCCGCGCATGGAACTGGGCATTGTCTACGGCCATGGCGGCGAAAGACGCCAGGACATCGAGAAGTTTCAGCTTATCCCGGTCAAACTCCCGGGGGACGAAGTCCCCAAGGTAGAGGATGCCGATGGTCCGGCTCTGGACTTTGAGCGGAATGCAGATGAGGGATCGGATCCCCTCCTTGAGAATGATGGGATTGATGTTGTAGAAGGTTTTCCGGGTATCGCCGACAAACAGGATCTCTCCGCCGGCAAGTGTCCGGCCGGTAAGACTGCCCGGCCGAATCTCCCACTGCCCGGTATTGACGAATTCGTGGGACAATCCGCTATGGGCGTTAATGGTCAGCTCGCTCTTGTCGGCATCATAGAGGGCCACGCTTCCGGCAGGGGTGTCCGCAAAACGCATGGCACTGGACAGGATAACCTGAAGGACATGACCGAGATCCAGGGAGGAGACCACCGTCCTCGCCACATCGATAAGCTCCTTGAGCGTGCTTACTTCCTCTTCGAGCAGCTCCCTCGTGCATTTCACGCAAGATTCCATGTCTTGATCCATTCATAAGAAAATTCCAAATTTTGTATCACGAATCAGGTTGATTGTAAATTGCCGGCAACGGGCTCACGACCATCAAACATATGCCGAAGACTTCAATGCTCTGTCTAATCAACCCGTTAGGCGAAAAATTTTTTACCCCTTGACAGGCCATATATATTGTGGATAATCACGGTGCGCACCACAACATATATGACAAAACGCTTTTTCACAAGCATCATCCACCACCCCACAAGCGCAAGGAGAGGAAATTATGGCAGAATCGACGACAAACATGGAAATCCCCGGGCTTTCGAAAAACGCCCGCACCGTCCTTGAGAAACGCTATCTCAAGCGCGACACCGAGGGGAAAATCCTCGAAACACCCGCCGACATGTTCCGGCGCGTGGCCGAGGCCATTGCCGTCGCTGACCGTAGTTTCGACAAGAAGGCCGACACCAAGGCGCTTGCCCAGAAGTTCTACGACCTGATGACCTCCTTCGAATTCCTCCCCAACTCCCCCACCCTCATGAACGCAGGGCGCGAACTGGGCCAGCTCTCCGCCTGCTTCGTGCTCCCCGTGGGGGACTCCATGGAGGATATCTTCGATGCGGTCAAGTACACTGCCCTGATCCACAAATCCGGCGGCGGAACCGGCTTCTCCTTCTCGCGCCTGCGTCCGGCCAACGATGTGGTCCGTTCCACCTCGGGCATATCCAGCGGCCCCATATCATTCATGCGGGTATTCGACGCCGCCACCGAAACCATCAAGCAAGGGGGGACCCGGCGCGGTGCCAATATGGGGATCCTCCGCGTGGATCATCCGGACATCATGGACTTCATCATGTGCAAGGATGACCAGAAACACCTCAACAACTTCAACATCTCGGTGGGACTCACCGAGGCGTTCATGGAGGCCGTGGAAAAAGACGCAGAATACGATCTGCGCAACCCCCGCGACGGCAAGCCGTGCGGCAAGCTCAATGCCCGCAAGGTGTTCAGCCGCATCGTGAAGCAGGCATGGAAAAACGGCGAGCCGGGGATCATCTTCCTGGACCGCCTCAACCGGGACAACCCCACCCCCAAGGCCGGCGAGATCGAATCAACCAACCCCTGCGGCGAACAACCGCTCCTCCCCTACGAGTCGTGCAACCTGGGCTCCATAAACCTGGGAAAGATGGTGAAAGACGGTGAAGTGGACTGGAAGCGCCTCAAAGAAGTAGTCCGCCTCGGGGTTCACTTCCTGGACAACGTCATTGAAGTGAATAACTACCCTCTTCCCCAGATCAACGAAACGACCCGTTCCAACAGAAAAGTAGGTCTCGGCGTCATGGGATGGGCCGACATGCTGATTCTTCTGGGCATCCCGTACAGTTCCGCCGAAGCCATAGCGCTGGGCGAAAAAGTGATGCGTTTCATCAATGACGAAGGGCACGCCTATTCCCGTGAACTGGCCGCCTCGCGGGGAACGTTCCCCAACTTCGAAGGTTCCATCTATGACCGCCCCGGCGAAGGCCCCATCCGTAACGCCACGGTAACCACCATCGCCCCCACCGGGACCATCTCCATCATCGCCAATGCCTCCAGCGGCGTGGAGCCCCTGTTCGCGGTTTCCTACGTACGCCAGGTCCTCGACAAGAATATCCTCGTGGAGGTCAACCCCATATTTGAAGAAATAGCCCGCCAACGGGGCTTCTTCTCCGAAGAACTCATGCAGAAGATCGCCCAGCACGGCACCGTCCACGACATTGCCGAAGTTCCCGAGGATGTCCGTAAAGTATTCGTTACCGCCCACGACATCACGCCGGAAGACCATATCGAGATGCAGGCGGCTTTCCAGAAGTACACCGACAACGCCGTCTCAAAAACCGTAAACTTCGCCAACAACGCCACCATCGAAGATGTGGAAAAGGTCTACCGCCTGGCCTACAAGCTTGAGTGCAAGGGGGTTACCATCTACCGCGACGGCTCCCGCGACGAGCAGGTTCTCTCCACCGGCGCCAAGGAAGAAAAGGAGAAGGTGGTCCACACCGATGAGAAGCGGGCCGTGAAGCGGGACCGCCCGAAAGCCCTCAAGGGCTGGACCTACCAGATGCAGACCGGCTGCGGCCCCCTCTACGTCACCGTCAACGAGGACAAGGCCGGGCTCTTCGAGCTCTTCACCACCATGGGGAAAGCGGGCGGATGTGCCGCCTCCCAGTGCGAGGCCATCGGCCGCATGGTGTCGCTGGCATGGCGCAGCGGCGTCCAGGCCCGCCAGGTCATCAAGCAACTCCTCGGCATCTCCTGCCATCTGCCGGCCGGCTTCGGCGACAACAAGGTCCTCTCCTGCGCCGATGCCGTGGCCAAGGCTATTCAGGCCCACATGCAAGCTGAAGGCTATGATATCGGGCTCGAAGCCACGGCGCCCGAGCGGGGCGCCTGCCCCGAGTGCGGCGGCATCGTCGAGCATGAAGGGGGCTGCGCCGTCTGCCACGTCTGCGGCTATTCAGAGTGCGCCTGACCGAGTACTGACATACCTGGAAAAAAGGCCCGCCTCAAGCGGGCCTTTTTTTTGAAAAGCCGCACGACGTCACCGGTTCTGCCGCTTCAGCTCCACCAGCGTCGCCCCCCATCCCCCTGCATCCTCCCCCGCCATACGGAACGATGCCACAACGTCGAGCCGCTCCAGGACGGCATGAACTGTCCGGCGCAGAGTTCCCGTCCCCTTGCCGTGGATAATCCTGACAGAGTAAATGGACCGTTCGCGGCAAGCCGCCAGGTAATCGGGGATGAGGTCCTTCACCTCGCCGGGCCGGAAAGCATGGAGGTCAAGAATACCGTCAATGGGGAGTTCTACGGGCGTGTCTTCAATCATGGAAACCGTCTCCTCCGGACTCGCAACCAGGATACATCCATCGTCAAGAGTATTCTCCCATTGGCGGAAAAACTCTATTGATTTATTGCTCCCCTATGGTAATCCAGAAGGGAAGCGTAAAACGCAAGCTTCATTTTCCATGAAAGGATCGCCATGACTGCCGACATCACCACCATGCTCTGGGACACCGATCTCCTCTACCGGTCACCGGATGCACCGGAACTCGAAGCCGATCTCGCCAAGGGTGCCTCTGAGGCAAAAGCGTTCCGGGACCTTTATCTGGGTAAGGTTTCAACCCTGGACGCAGCAGGGCTCCGGGATGCGTTCCGGCGCTACGAAGCCCTCTCGGAACTCCTTGTAAAGCCCCAGCTCTACGCCCATCTTCTCTTTGCCGCCGACTCCGATAGCGACGCGAACAAGATGCTCTCACAGAGAACTGCCGAATTCGGCAACCTCATGGGGCGCGAGCTTCTCTTCTTCGACCTGGAGATCATGGGCATCCCCGATGAACGTTTCGCGGAAATTGCCGCCGACGAATGTCTTGCCGGATATGGCCACTATCTGCAGATTGTCCGTAAATTCCGGCCGCACACGCTTACGGAACGGGAGGAACAGCTCCTGAAGCTGAAAAACCTCACCGGGGCCGAAGCCTTTTCACGCCTTTTCGACGAGCTGTCGGCCTCCTTTCGCTTCAGGATGGAGCTTGAAGGGGAGGAACGGGAGTTTACCGGCGAGGAGCTTTTGGGGCTTCTCCATCACCCGGACGCGTCGGTGCGGGAACGGGCCTTCGCCACCTTCCTGAAGCGACACGAAGAGGAGGCAATCGCCCTGGGCGCCGTCTTCAATACCGTCGCCCTGGACCACGGGCAGGAGCTGGAGCTGCGCAGCTACCGCCACCCCATGGAGCCCACTAACCTGGGGAACGAGATACCCGAAGAGGTGGTGAACCGGCTCATGGAGGTCTCGGAGGCCAACTACGGCCTTGCCCGCGACTACTTCCGGCTCAAGGCGCGGCTCATGGGGATGCCGAAGCTGAAGAACACCGACATCTACGCCCCGGTCGGCGAGACGGACCGCCACTACACCTTTGACGAGGCCCGGGATCTGGTCCTCGATGCCTATGGCGCATTCCAGCCCCGCTTCCGCGACATCTGCGCCGCCTTCTTCGCCGAGCGGCGGATCGACGTGCTGCCGCGCCCCGGCAAGAGCGGCGGCGCCTTCTGTATGGGGATGACGCCGAGCCTCTCCCCCTATGTGCTCCTCAACTTCACCGGCAACCTGCGGGACGTGGCCACCATCGCCCACGAACTGGGGCACGGGCTCCACTTCGTCCTGGCCCAGAAGCAGTCCATGCTCAACTACCACGCGCCGCTCCCCCTGGCGGAAACGGCGTCGGTATTCGGCGAGATGCTCCTGACCCGCTCGCTTCTCGAAAAGGAGAGCGACCCCTCGGTGAAAATCGCGCTGCTATGCGCCAAGATCGAGGATATCATCGCCACCACCTTCCGGCAGAACGTCCTCACCCGCTTCGAGGAGCGGATGCACAACGAACGGAAGGAGGGGCTTCTCACCGCGACGCGGCTCTGCGACCTCTGGTGGGAGGAGAACGGCAAGCTCTACGGCGACGCCGTGGATATGATCGAGCCCTACCGCTGGGGGTGGAGCTACATCTCCCACTTCATCCACGCCCGCTTTTACTGCTACTCCTACACCTTCGCGGAGCTACTGGTCCTCTCCCTCTACGGGAAATACCTGGAGGAAGGCGACGCATTCATCCCCACCTACGTGGGCATCCTGGAAAGCGGCGGTTCACTGTCGCCGGCCGACACGGTGAAGCCGGCGGGAATCGACCTGGCCGATCCCCACTTCTGGCAGAAGGGGTACGATTTTCTGGCGGAACTGATCGAGGAGCTGAAGGGGCTGATTGGGGAACGGTAGGGACGAATCTCGTATTCGACCTTCGTGGGAAACGGGCGATCACAAGGATCGCCCCTACAATAAAAAAGCCGCCGGGATTCTCTCCCGACGGCCTTTTTTCATTGGTGTACGCGCCCTCTCAGTACCGGTAATGGCTGGTCTTGTAGGGGCCCTCTTTCGGCACGCCGATGTAGGCGGCCTGCTCATCGGTGAGCTCCGTGAGCATGGCTCCGAGGGTCTTGAGCTGCAGGCGGGCCACCTTCTCGTCCAGTTCCTTGGGGAGCATGTAGACGCCGACCGGGTACTTGCCGGGGTTGCAGAAGAGCTCCATCTGGGCCAGGGTCTGGTTGGCGAAGGAAGAGCTCATGACGTAGGAGGGGTGCCCCGTGGCGCAGCCAAGGTTCACGAGCCGTCCCTCGGCCAGGAGGATGATCCGCTTGCCGTCGGGGAAGATGATGTGGTCCACCTGGGGCTTGATGTTCTCCCACTGGTACTGCTTCAGGGCTGCCACCTCGATCTCGTTGTCGAAGTGGCCGATGTTGCAGACGATGGCGTTGTGCTTCATGGCCTTCATGTGGTCGTGGGTGATGACGTTGATGTTGCCGGTGGTGGTTACGAAGATGTCTGCCTTGTCGGCGGCCCACTCCATGGTGACCACCTTGTACCCTTCCATGGCGGCCTGAAGGGCGCAGATGGGGTCGATTTCGGTAACCCACACCTGGGCCTGGAGCCCGCGCATGGCCTGGGCGCACCCCTTGCCCACCTCGCCGTAGCCGCAGATGACTGCCACCTTGCCGGCCACCATCACGTCAGTGGCCCGCTTGATGCCGTCCACCAGGGACTCGCGGCAGCCGTAGATGTTGTCGAACTTGGATTTGGTGACCGAGTCGTTGACGTTGATGGCCGGGAACTTGAGACGCCCCTTCTCGTGCATCTGATAGAGCCGGTGCACGCCCGTGGTGGTCTCTTCCGTCACCCCCTTGATGGCGGCGGCGGTCTGGGAGTACCACCCCGGCTTCTCGGCCAGGCGCTTTTTGATGGCGGCAAAGAGGTACTGCTCCTCCTCGCAGGTGGGGTTGGCGATAACCGCAGGGTCCTTCTCGGCGTCGCTCCCCAGGTGCAGGAGCAGGGTGGCGTCGCCGCCGTCGTCGAGGATCATGTTGGGGGTGCCGCCGTCATGCCACTCGAAGATCCGGTGGGTGAATTCCCAGTATTCCTCAAGGGACTCCCCCTTGTAGGCGAAGACGGGGATGCCGGCCGCGGTAATGGCGGCAGCGGCGTGGTCCTGGGTCGAGAAGATGTTACACGATGCCCAGCGCACTTCGGCGCCAAGGGCCGTAAGGGTCTCGATGAGCATGGCGGTCTGGATGGTCATGTGGAGCGAACCGGCGATGCGGGCGCCCTTAAGGGGTTTGCTCGCGGCGTACTCCTCGCGGATGGCCATGAGGCCGGGCATCTCGGTTTCAGCAATTATCATTTCCTTGCGTCCCCAGGGGGCAAGGGAGAGATCCTTTACAAAGCAATCGGTAAACGCACCGGCCTGTGTGCTGGGTGTCGACATTGTATCCTCCATTTCGTATTGTTATTGTCACTGTATCGGTACGGAAAAAGAAATATATATCATTTATTGCCGGGCAGGGTCAAAGTTCAATTCCCATTTCCATAAAAAAGGGGCACCTGCTGGTGCCCCCCTCTTTCTTTGGGACGATGAAAAACTGCCTCAGGCTGCTCTTTCTGCCTGGCCGGCCTCCTCCGCGAAGAGTTCGTCGAAGATTTCCCGTACCGTGGTAATGCGGTCGGCCTTCCAGGCATTGGTGCCGCAGAATACTAGCCCCGACTCCACATCGCCCTGTTGCGCCCGATCGAGGGCGCTTACGATGCAAAACCGCTCGCCCGTCTCCTTGTAGGAGCATTTCTTCAAGCAGGCATTGGTGCAGGAAGTGGCGTTTGTTTCATCGTAAAGGGTTATATTCTCCTGATTGCTGAGGATGGCCCGCCCCGGCAGTCCCGCCGGGCTCATGATGAGGCCGATATCCTCTTTGCGGCAATCGAGGTACATCTGCTTGTAGGCGTCTTCGGCATCGCACTCGACCGTCGGCACGAAGCGGCTCGCCATCTGGACGCCGTCGGCCCCTTCGGCAAGGGCATGGACGACATCGGCGCGGTCCCAAATCCCCCCTGCGGCGATAATCGGTATCTCTTTACCGTATTCGGAGCGGAAGAATTCCTTTATGGCGCGGATGGTGCCGTACTGGTCATAGTCTCCGGTACCGATGTTTTCCAGCTTTTCACCCAGATGGCCGCCGGCGGTATCGGGGTCTTCCACAACAACCGCATCGGGAAGACGGCCGTATCCTTTGTCCCACTTTTTGGCGATGAGCTGGGCAGCACGGAGCGACGACACGATCGGCACGATAGCCACATCCGGGGCATGGGCGGTGAGGCCGGGGAGCGTCATGGGAAGACCCGCCCCGCAAACTATAACCTTGGCGCCGCCTTCGATGGAAGCTTGAACGAGCTCTTCATAATCGGCAAGCGCCACCATGATGTTTACACCGATGATCCCGTCGGGAGCCACCTCATAGGCCTTGCGCAGCTCCTGCCGCAGCGCCTCGGGATTGGACTGGAGATAGTTGGAACCGGTGTAGAGGCCGCTGTTGAGAGTGATACCGGCAGTGGCCACGAGCCCCACGCCGCCGCATTTGGCCACATGGCCGGCAAGCCGCCATCCCGATATGCGAACTCCCATCCCACCCTGTATGAGCGGATATTTCACTTCATACTTGCCGATTTTAAGCGGTCCTGCCATGTTCCTCACCCCCTGCCGGTGTTGTTTGTATGATGGTTACCATAGCAGAGCAGCGGCCGGAATATGTGTAATACTTTTGTAAAACGAAATACCCTTGCAAACACAACGGGGGGGTGTTACACAAAAAATCATGAAATGGCTGAAAAAACTCATAAACCCGCTCATGGCCCTGATCGGAATTCAGGTCGTATGGGGGTTGCTGGTCTTTTTCTGGATCAGCTGGTTCGTGGGGCGTCACAAGGAGTTCCGTCAACTGGCCGAACGCTACCGACCCGAACTGCTGGCGCGGGGCTTCGACTGGGCTGTGCTCGTGGAAGGGCTGGTGCTTCTCGTCATCATCCTGGCGGGAGTCTATGTCATTTTCATTTACTGGCGCCGCCAGTCTAAACTGAATCTGGAGCAGCAGGACTTCATCTCCCAGGCGACCCACGAACTCAAATCACCGTTGGCTTCCATCAAGCTCCACCTGGAGACAATCCGGCTCCGCAAGCCCCCCGCCGACAAGCTGGAGCGTTTCCTGGACACCATGCTCGTGGACATAGACCGGCTCGACAACCTTACCAGCAATATTCTGATGGTCGCCAAGATTGAACAGCGGCGTCGGGCCTCCCTCTACCCGGTGGTGGACTTCTCGGCCCTGGTGACCCGTTACATGGAGCATCAGCGCAACAACCTGCCCGAAGGTGGAAGCGTCATCCTCGACATCGAGAAGGGAATTTCCGCGGCAATCGATGTGGAGGGGATGGAGACGGTACTGCGCAACCTGTTCGAGAATGCAATCCTCTACAGCGTCGGGGCTCCGGAAATCCGCGTCGCCCTGAAGCGGGAGGGGAACCGCTGCGTTCTCTCCTTCCAGGACAACGGCAAAGGAATCGACCGCAAGGACCTCAAGCATATTTTCCGGAAGTTTTACCGGATTCGCAGCAGCGGCGAAGCGATCCGGGGAACCGGCCTCGGCCTCTGGATCGTCAAGTCAGTGGTCAGGGAACACGGCGGGACCGTAACTGCCGAAAGCGAGGGGCCCGGGAAGGGAACCGTCTTCACCATCAGCCTCCCCCTCCCCCGCCACAAAGGGGTTACCCGATGAACGACGAAAAACCCCACATCCTGCTGGTGGAAGACGAGATTCACCTGGCTCGGGGCATCTGCTTCAACCTCGAAATGGACGGATATCGCGTAAGCCATGTGGAAAGCGGCGAAGAAGCCCTGGAGCGGCTTGCCTATGACCGCTTCGCTCTCATCATTCTCGATGTGATGCTTCCGGGAATGGATGGTTTTGCCGTCTGCGAACGGATCAGGTCCATGGACAGCCGGGTGCCGGTACTGATACTGACTGCCCGGTCCGACGAAGGAGCACGGATCACGGGACTGAAGAGCGGCGCCGATGACTACCTCACCAAGCCCTTCAACCTGAACGAGTTTTTGCTGAGGGTCGGCGGGATGCTGCGGCGCTCGTCCTGGTATCGCCCCGAGCCAGTGGAGGAAGCGTACCGTTTCGGCGACAACGAGGTATTTCTCCTGTCCTATCATGCCCGCACCGCCCAGGGAGAGATCGACCTCACGGAACTTGAGGTTAAGATGCTATCCCTTTTCTTCCAGCGGGAGGGGGAGGCCATCAGCCGCGGCGACATCCTGGAGAATGTCTGGGGATACAAATCCGACACTGAAACCAGAACTCTGGACAACTTCATCGTGCGGCTGCGGAAATACTTCGAGCCGAACCCCGCCAAGCCGATATATTTCCATACAGTTAGGGGATTGGGATACCGGTTCAGCAGGAAAGGCGGCGAGGGAGCGAAGTAGTGAGACTGTGAGGAATTAGGATATAAAACGGAGAAAAGGCCGGGTGACGCAATATCATCCGGCCTTTCTGCTATCCAGCTGTTTACTAGCTCACTATCTCGCTAGATACCTGCCTTCTGGCGAATTATGTCAACCTTGTCGGTCCGCTCCCAGGTGAACTCGGGGAGTTCCCGGCCAAAGTGGCCATAGGCGGCAGTCTTCCGATAGATGGGACGGAGCAGGTCGAGCTGCTCGATGATGGCGCGGGGACGCAGATCGAAAACCTCGCGCACTATCTCGGCCATACGGCTCGACGGGATTTTGCCGGTGCCGGCAGTGTCAACCATGACCGATACCGGCTCGGCCACGCCGATTGCATAGGCCACCTGCACTTCGCACTTCTCGCAAAGCCCGGCAGCCACCAGGTTTTTGGCCACATAACGCCCCATGTAAGCGGCGGAACGATCCACCTTCGAGGGATCCTTGCCGGAGAAAGCACCGCCGCCATGGGCGCCATGGCCGCCGTAGCTGTCAACGATGATTTTCCGCCCGGTCAGGCCGCAGTCGCCCATGGGCCCGCCGATGACGAACCGGCCCGTGGGGTTGATGAGGAGCCGGGTCCGCTCGTCCATGAGGTCAGCCGGAATGATCTTCTTCACGACCTCCTTGATGATCCCTTCCTTGATGGTCTCGTAGGAAACCTCCGGCGTATGCTGGGAGGAGATGACCACCGTATCCACCCGCACCGGCTTGTCATTCACATATTCTATGGAAACCTGTGACTTCGAATCGGGACGAAGGAAGTCAAGAACGCCATTTTTACGCACTTCCGCCAGCCGTTGGGTCAGCTTGTGGGCATAGGTGATGGACATCGGCATGAGTTCCGGGGTTTCGGTGCAGGCATAACCGAACATGAGCCCCTGGTCCCCGGCACCCTGCTCCTTGAACATCCCCTCCCCTTCGGTAACTCCCTGGGAGATATCGGGGGACTGCTTGTCGATGGAAACGAGAACGGCGCAAGTTTCCCAGTCGAATCCCATGGCCGAATCATTGTAGCCAATCTCGCGAATGGTCTCGCGCACAATCTTGGGGTAATCCACCACGGCACTCGTGGTTATCTCGCCGGCAATTACCGCCATGCCGGTGGTTACCATGGTTTCGCAAGCAACGCGAGCCTTGGGATCCTGGGTAAGAATAGCATCGAGAATGGAATCCGACACTTGATCCGCAACTTTATCGGGATGCCCTTCTGAAACCGATTCGGAAGTAAAAATATAGTCCTTCATCTCCATCGCTGATCCTTCCTCCTCACTGATGAATATGGTCTGTTCAATGTTCTGCAAAGGTTTGAATTGTATAAGCTGGCGGAGACTGATGTCAAGGGGGAAAACAAAGAGGGGTCAGTCAAAACTCTCGGAAAACCGTGCAGAAATCTCACTGCTAAGGTAGGCTTCCACTTCCGCCGCGCTGGAGAAAGTGAGCGCCTTTGCCACAAGAAGCTCCGCGTCGGCCCTGGCGGCACGGCGCAGAACTTTCTTTACACGCGGAATCGAGACACCGGTCATTGAAAGTTCATCGAACCCAAGGCCAAGGAGAATAGGAAGATAACGCGCCTCGCCGGCCATCTCGCCGCACATGCAGGCACGGATGCCGGCGGCATGGGCCGCTTCGACCACCATGCGGAGTGAGCGGAGAACGGCCGGGTGCAGCGGCTGATAGAGGTGGGCCAGATGCTCATTGGTGCGATCGATGGCCAGGGAGTACTGGATGAGATCATTGGTGCCGACGCTGAAGAAATCCACTTCCAGGGCAAGGATGTCGGCAATGACGACCGCCGAGGGGACCTCGATCATGATGCCGACTTCCATGGCTTCATCGAAGGGAATCCCTTCAGCGCTAAGCTCGCGCTTTGCCTCTTCCAGAATGGCCTTGGCGGTGCGCACCTCCTCGACCCCGGAAATCATCGGGAAGAATATCCGGACCTTGCCCCGGGCGCCGGCCCTCAGAATAGCCCGCAACTGGGTTTTGAACACCTCGGGTTTGCGGAGAGAAAGACGGATTGCCCGCAACCCCATGGCCGGGTTCATCTCATCCTCCAGATGAAGATCGGTGGCGAGCTTGTCGCCCCCCACATCAAGGGTTCGGATGGTAACCGGCAGGGGAGCCATTTTTTCCGCAATGGCGGCATAGGCCAAGTACTGCTCCTCCTCGTCGGGAAGCCCCCTGCGGTTCATGTAGAGCATTTCGGTGCGGTAAAGCCCGACCCCTTCACCGCCATGTCCCTTGAGCGTCGGGATTTCCTCGGCAAACTCGACGTTTCCCATGAGACAAACCCGATGACCGTCGGTGGTCTCGGGGGGGAGGTCCCGAAGCTTGAGGAACTCCTGCTCCAAATAGTCATACCGCTGCTTGCGCTGGAGGTAATCGCGGAAGGTCTCCGCATCGGGATTGACGACCACGGTGCCGTCGGTGCCGTCTATGATGATCGGCAATCCGTCAATGTCCTCGCCGGTAATCGTTTCGAGGCCTACCACAGCAGGAATTTCAAGGGCTCTGGCCAGGATGGCCGTGTGTGAAGTCCTTCCCCCCATATCCGTAATGAAGGCGATTACCTTGTTTTTGTCTATCTGGAGAATATCAGTGGGCGAAAGGTCGTGGGCGACGATGACGATCTTGCCTCCATCGATTGAAGCGATGCTTTCCTGACGCTTGCCAACCATCGCCCGCATAATCCGCTCGACGACGATTTCCACATCACCAGCCCGTTCGCGCAGGTACTCGTCTTCAATATCAACAAAGAATTCTTTGAATTTCTGGAGGTTACGCTTGAGTGCCGCCTCGGCATTAATCCGCTCCCCTGCGATCAGGTCGAGGGTGCCGCGGGTAAGCATGCTGTCGTCTAGGATCAACAGGTGGGTGTCTACAACATAGAGGTGTTCGGGGCCGCGAGTTGCGGCAAGATGCTCTTTAACGGCAAGAAGTTCCTGGCGGGCATCCTGAAGCGCGGCAAGGAAACGCGAACATTCCTGTGCCACCTCATCCTCTCCGATCGTAACCTCGGTAACCGCTACGCGGTTACGGTCGGTGATGCGCGCAGTTCCGATCGCGATCCCTGAAGATGCTTCTATGCCGCGGAAAATCCGCGTATCATTCCTCGCCGAATCCATTGGTTATGAGATCACCGAGGGCGGCCATTGCTTCCGCCTCATCCTCACCATCTATCGTGACTTTGATAACCGTTCCCTTGGCAGCGGCAAGCATCATTATTCCCATGATGCTCTTGCCGTTTACCTGCACTCCTTCACGCTCGATCTTTATATCGGAACGGAAGCGGCTTGCCGTCTTGACAAAAAGGGCCGAAGCCCTGGCATGGAGACCTAGCTTGTTGACAATGCTGAATTCCTGAACTTGCATTACTGGATAATCCCTGCTCCCATGTTTTATTTCAGATAGTCTCCGGCCACGGCGATACTCTCGCGGCCGTATTCCTTGAGGGATGTGGCCAGATCGGCAACGGTTCCCCGATCCCTGTCCGAAGCGAACTTTATCACCATCGGAAGGTTCACGCCGGTCAACACCTCAATCCGGTCAGTTTCAAGAAATGATAGGCTCATATTGGATGGAGTGCCGCCGAACATGTCGGTCATTATGAGCGCACCATCCTCTGAAACGCGCTTAACGGCCTCGGCAATACGAGTCATGATGTCATCGGCAGGGTCTCCCGGACGGATACCTACTGCTTCTGCACGTTCAATGGGTCCCACGATCATTTCGGCTCCACTTAAAAGTTCCTCGGCGAAACCGGCGTGGGTAACTAACACCAATCCAATCATCGATTTATCCTTTATCCATGTCCCTATGGCTCACCTTTACGGAAATACCGTTGCGGGCAAAAAACTGGTGGAGCTCTTCCACAAGCGCAACCGACCTGTGCCGGCCTCCGGTGCAGCCGATTGAAATAGTCAGGTACGATTTCCCCTCCCGCTTGTAAGCGGGCAGAAGATAATCAAGCAAATCCTCGAACTTGGCCAGGAACTGACCGGTCTCCGGTTTATCCAGAACGAAATCCCTTACGCGGGAATCAAGCCCAGTGAAGGGTCTGAGTTCCGGCACAAAGTGGGGATTGGGAAGAAAGCGGACATCCATGACCAAATCCGACTCCAGCGGAATCCCGTAACGATAGCCGAACGACTGGAGATTAATCGTCATCCTTCCCGTACCGGCCACTCCCTTGACACGAACCAGCACCATCTCCTTGAGCTGGTGAACGTTCAGCTCGGACGTGTCGATTACAAGCGTGGCAAGTCGCCGGAGTCCCGCCAGTTGCTCGCGCTCGTAGCGGATTCCTTCGGGCACCGAACCACTGTCCAGGGCCGGGTGGCGACGCCGGGTCTCGGAGAAGCGCCGAATCAGCACTTCATCGGTTGCATCGAAAAAGATTATCTCGATGGTATGCCCGGCATCATCTATCTCGTGAAATATCTTTTCGAAGCCCTTGAGAAAATCCCTCCCTCGGATATCCATGACGAGAGCCACGCCCGGCACCGTTTCCTGGGACTTCTGGACCAGATCGATGATGGTGGGGAAGAGCTGCACCGGAAGATTATCGATGCAAAAGAACCCCTCGTCCTCAAGAACTCGCACCGCTGTGGATTTGCCGGAACCGGAGAGGCCGGAGATAACCAGAACGCGCATCGGTCACTCCACCTCATTGCCCCGGGGGCGGACTTCCATTCTCGTCATGAGCTTCTCCTGGAACTCCCGGGCCGAATGGTATCCCATCCCCTTGAGGAGATGGTTGCGGGCCGCCACCTCGATTATTGAGGTGAGGTTGCGTCCCGGCCGAACTGGAATCTTGATGTAAGGAATCTCGATATCGAGGATCGTGTAGAACTCGTCATCCAGGCCAAGGCGGTCGTATTCATGTTCCGGGTCCCAGTCAACCAGCTCGATCACCATATCGATAATCTTCTTCTCGCGAATGGACGACACACCGAACAGGTTCTTGATATTGAGAACCCCGAGCCCCCGTATCTCGATATGATACTGGATAGCCTCAGCCGCCTGCCCCACAAGGGCGGCAGGCATTTTTTTCTTAACAAACACCACGTCATCGGCCACAAGACGGTGCCCCCGAATGACCAGGTCGAGGGCGCACTCGCTTTTGCCGATGCCGCTCTTGCCCAGCAGGAGAACCCCGACACCGAGGACATCCACGAGGACGCCATGGATGTGGGTCATCGGCAGGAGCCGCTCCTCCAGGAACTTCGTGATGAGCGAGATGAACGTTGATGATTGAAGCGGGGTCACCATGAGCGGGATCGCTTCACGTTCGGCCGCATCCTTGAGGAACTGGGGCGGGTCCAGCCCCTTGGTGATGATGATGCAGGAAATGGGATACTCGCAGAACTTGTCGATGAATATTGTGGCAAGTTCCTCATGGAGCTGTCGCAAATAGGAAATTTCAGTGTTCCCCAGCACCTGGACCCGGTCCGGATGAAGGTGATCGGTATATCCGGTGAGGGCAAGGCCGGGTTTTTGGATACGCGAACTGAATACTCGGTGCTCGACCCCTCCCCCACCCGCAATGAGGGACAGGTCGAGACCATACTCCGAATCATTGAGGAGGTCTTCTATTGAGAGGCTGATGGTATTCAACGTCTGTTCCCCCTCCATCCGGCAGGGCAACCGGCAGCGGGCCGCGCACGCCAACAGGCGGCGCGGCCCTCAAGGCTCTATTTGGGTGCCGGCTCGATCAGGCCGTAATTGCCGTCTTTGCGGCGATAGACAACATTGATCACTTCAGTGGCGGAATCGGTGAAAACAAGGAAATCCTTGTGGAGGAGGTCCATTTGCATGACAGCCTCCTCGACCGACATCGGCTTGATCGTTATGGTCTTGCTCCGGACAATTACCGGCTCCTGCTGCTGGTCGATGCTCTCGGCCGTGAACACGCTCTTCTGCACTTCGAGTGAACGGTTGTCGGCTGCCGGCTTGTGGTCCTTGAGGCGCTCTTTGTAGCGCCGAAGCTGGCGCTCGATTTTGTCGATCACGGCGTCGATGGCCGCATACATGTCGTTGGTTTCCTCGGCAGCCTTGATGGTAACACCCTTGGCGGTAAGGGTAACCTCGGCCATATGACGAATTTTCTCAACGGTGAGGAAGACTTGGGCGGTGATGGGTTCGTCAATATATTTCTTAACCCTCTCCAGTTTCTCGGCAGCGTAGCTTTTCAGGGCTTCGCTCTGCTCCATGTGCCTGAATGTCGTGGTAATTTGCATAACTTCCTCCTTGCGGTAAATGCGTCTCGGGTCACCTGCTCCTACTTCAGTTAAATCACTAAAAAGCAATCCTTCAACCCGCAACGTCAAAAGAAAAATTTATCGGAACCGGGCACAACTCAGAAATGCCGCTTGCGCTCCGATGACGAGCCGATTCTCATCATCTCCCGGTATTTGGTAACGGTACGTCGGGCAATGTTAATGCTGCTGGCAGACAGGAGATCGGCAATGCGCTGGTCGCTATATGGCTTGCGCGGGTCTTCGGCTTCGACTATTTCCTTGATCTTGTTCTTGACACTCTCCGAGGCGATAAAGTCACCCTCGCCGGTGGAAATACCACTATTGAAGAAGTACTTCATCTCGAAAAGCCCTTGGGGTGTCTGCATGTATTTGCTGGTTGTAACACGGCTGATGGTGGACTCGTGCATGCCGATATCTTCGGCCACGTCACGGAGCACCAGCGGCCTGAGATATTCTATTCCCTTGTCGAGGAAGTCCCGCTGGAACTTGGCAATGCTCTTGGCCACCTTGTAGATGGTCCGCTGCCGCTGATGAATGCTCTTGATGAGCCACATGGCCGAACGGACCTTGTCATTAATGTATTCTTCAGCTTTTTCATCCACCTGGCCGGCTGACTTGGCATCTCCAGAGTAAAAGGGGCTGATACGAAGATTGGGGAGCCCTTCGTCGTTCAGCATTACGACATAGTCCTCTCCAATCTTGTAGACGAAGATGTCGGCGGAAATGTAGTGGACGTCATCGGAACCATAGATACGACCCGGTTTGGGGTCAAGCCCGGCAATGATGCGCGCCCCCATGAGGATATCGTTGATGTCCACCCCGAGGGCCTTGGCGATCTGCTTGTACTTGCGGGCTTCCAGATCATGGAGATGGTCTTTGAGTATCCCCTCCACAACGCTCCCCCCCATGTCAAGCTGGGCAACCTGAATGAGAAGACACTCCCGGAGGTCCCTGGCACCGACCCCCATCGGGTCGAACTCCTGTATCTTCTTGAGGCATGCCTCGACAACGACATCCTCTACACCCCGTGACCGTGCAATCTCCTCAACAGTGGCCCGGAGATAGCCATCTTCGTCGATATTACCGATAATCTCGGCACCGATTTCCGCTTCCGCATCGGAAATCCGGGCAAGGCTCAGCTGCCACATGAGATGATCGACCAGGGTACCCTTGCGGGTAAGGATATTTTCGTAGGAGGGGCGCTCCTCGTCATCGTAATACTGCTCGCCAGCGCTGAAATTATACCCTTCGAGGTAACTGTCCCAATCGGTGTCGCGCAGGGTTTCCTCCCCCGCCTTCACCTCCTGGAACCCCGTATCCTCGCCGGAAGGTGCCTCTTCCTTTTCGGACTGCTCCAGCTGTTCCTGCTCCCGGGGCTCCTCAAGCTCCAGGGTCTCTTCGAGCACAGGATTCTCCTCCATCTCCTGACGGACAAGATCCTGAAGCTCCAACCGCGAGAGCTGAAGAAGCTTGATGGCCTGCTGCAACTGGGGAGTCATCACCAGTTGCTGGGTCAGTTTCATCTGTTGACGCATTTCAATGGCCATAACTGGAACACCCTGGATGCGGTCTTACGCTCGTTAGTTGCGGGGCAAACAACCGCCGCATTGCAATGGCATCTCTAAAAAAACAAGAAACGTTACAGTCTGAATTTATCGCCCAGGTAGATTTCGCGGGCCTTTTTGCTTTCGGCGATTTTCACCGGATCGCCATATTCAATGACCTCACCTGAGCTCATAATATAGGCGTTATCGCACACGCCAAGCGTCTCTCTGACGTTGTGGTCGGAAATCAGAATTCCTATTCCTCTCGATTTCAAATCGGTGATAATCGCCTGAATATCAATTACTGCAAGGGGATCAATCCCCGCAAAGGGTTCGTCGAGAAGGATAAACATGGGATCGGTCGCCAGAGCCCGGGCAATCTCGACCCGGCGGCGCTCTCCTCCGGAAAGGGCATACCCCTTGCTCTTCGCGATATGGGCAATCTTGAACTCGCCGATGAGCTCTGAAGCCCGCTCACGCCGCTCAGCCGGGGAAAAGTCCATGGTTTCCAGAACTGACAGGATGTTCTCCTCAACAGTAAGCTTGCGGAAGACAGAAGGTTCCTGGGGGAGATAACTGATTCCCATGCGCGCACGCTGATACATGGGAAGCGCGGTAATCTCCTCGTCGCCGAGGAACACCTGGCCTCCGTCAGGGCGGCAAAGCCCCACAACCATATAGAACGTAGTGGTCTTGCCGGCGCCGTTGGGCCCCAGAAGCCCCACGACCTCGCCCGTCGAAACCCTCAGATCGACGCCGTTTACAACTATGCGCTTGCCGAAACCCTTCCGGAGTCCCTGTGCCCGCAGAACAGTATCAGCGCTTTTGCCCGTCATTCTTCACCTTTTCCTTAGGCGTAATGACTGCCTCGACCCGTGTATCGGGGCCGCCGGTCACAATACTTCTTTCTTCGTCCACAAAATAGGTGATGACCTTGCCGGTTACGGTATTATCGCCCTGAATCACCTTGGGATCACCGGTAAGGACAATCTTTTGCTCGACACTCTGATAGACAGCTTCACGTGCCGTAGCAAGGCGGTCTCCCTGGACGATGCGAACGTTCCCCGTCGCCACCACCTTGTCGAGATCGCCACCTTCTTCTTTATAGTGGACGACAAGCTTGTCGGAATAAATGGTCAAATCACCCTGACGGGCGACAACTTTGCCGCTGAACGTGGCAGTTCTGCTTTTACTGTCACTGGAGAGTTCATTGGATTTTATGGTCACCGGCTGTCCCTGCCGGTCCCCTTTCAGCAGCGGCGCAGCGTTGGCAACTGCCAGTGATGCCAGCAGCATAAGCATAACCGTGAAGATTCGCATCATATCATCCCTTTTTCCGCGGCGTGACGGTTGCAGTCACATCCTTAAGAACCCGCACCTGCCGGCTCTTGACTGAAAACTCCATCCCTACGCCCGTGACGCTCATTCCGCCATCGGTGAATACAACCCTGTCATCGGTCACAATCAAAGAACGGCCAGCCTCGTATGAAGCCCGGCCCGTGGTGAACGCCATGCCTGATTCGCTTTTCGCGGCGACATTTCCGGCCAGCTTCACATTCTTCGACGCATTGAAGTAGTCGGCCTCATCCGAGACAAGAGTCACGTCTCCACTATCACCACTCTTGTAAAGAATCAACCGCACGCCGGACAGCCTGGTCACATCCCTCGCCTTGTCATACTCACCCTTTTCGGCAAAAAGATCCCATTGCTTAACACCATTTTTGGTTTCCGCATAATGGATTGTGCTGAGGGAAAGTTCAACGTTGCGGGGAAGAGCCGGCAGGCTCTCCTCCTTCTTATCGCCTCCCCCTAGCCTCAAGGCAAGAGTACCGGCAACATAGAGTACTGCAAGAATAATGACCGAGGCAAGAATATGCCTGATTTTATTAGCATTTGCCATATATATGGGCGAAGTATACCATCTCGCCAAAGCACTGTAAAGTGGATTCTCGGCACAGATAAGCAATTTGGCACGGAGATTGTAAGATCAGAACCGCAAACTTGCAGAATAGCCAGCAAAGGGGCTTCGCAGGCCCTATGACCGGGGAGGACATCATCGGTAACAAAGAACTGAAAAAGGGGAGGATGCGGTAAAAAGGTATTCGGAGAAAAACTAGAGGAAGTAACGGGAAGTTATCTCATCCCACTTCCCCTGCTCCCTGAGCAGAAGGTCGCAGACCTCGCGCACAGCCCCCCAACCGCCGCGGTTGCGGGAGGTGAAGTGCACGAAGGGGAAAACATCATCCACGGCGTCTGCCGGGGCAGCCGCAAAACCGACCCGGCGCAACACGGGAATATCAATAACGTCATCCCCCATGAAGGCGACCTGTTCATCGGTCAATTCCGTTCTCTCCAGAATTTCCCTGTAGGGGGTAAGCTTGTCGAGGGATTTCTGATACACCAGCGAGATACCCAGTTCAGCGGCCCTATTTGAAACCACAACCGACCCGCGACCAGAGATGATGCCCACCTCGATCCCGGCCCGCTGTACCATCTTGATCCCATGGCCGTCCTTGACGTTGAAGAACTTGCTTTCAACACCGTTGGAATCGAAAATAATCCGCCCGTCGGTCATGACACCGTCCACGTCAAGAAGAAGAAGCCGGATATTCCGGATACGCTCGTTCATCAGGCAAGCCCCGCTTTGAGAAGATCATGCAGATGGACCACACCCACCGGCTTCTGCTCGTCATCCCCCTCGAAAACAAAGAGAGAGGTAATCGAATACTGCTCCATGCGCTGAAGAGCCTTGGCAGCCAAGTCTCCACGCAGAATTCTCTTCGGGTTCCGGCTCATGAGCTCCGACGCGCGGAGTTCAAGGATGGCAACGCCCCGACTCAATGCCCGGCGCAGGTCTCCGTCGGTAATGACCCCCAGGAGATCGCCGCCGGCATCCACAACCCCCGTAACGCCCAACCCCTTGGATGTGATGACGAACAGGGCGTCGCTCATGGGGGTATCCGCCGCGACAAGCGGCAGGAAATCGCCGCCGTGCATCAGGTCCCCCACGGTAAGAAGAAGCTTCTTGCCGAGGGAGCCGCCGGGATGGAACAGGGCGAAATCCTCGGGACGGAACCCGCGCTCTATGAGAAGCGCCACGGCAAGGGCATCGCCCATGGCCAGCGTGGCGGTCGTGGACGCGGTGGGCGCAAGGCCCAGGGGGCAGGCTTCCTCCTTGACCGAAATATCGAGGAAAACGTCACCGGCCTTGGCAAGGGTCGATTTCGGGTTTCCCGACATGGATACCAGGGAAGCGCCAATCCTTTTAATGATCGGCAATATCCGCACAACCTCTTCCGTTTCGCCGCTATTGGAGATGGCAATAACCACATCCCCCTTCATGATCATCCCCAGATCACCATGAATCCCCTCGGCAGGATGGAGGAAAAATGCGGGGGTTCCAGTAGAGGCCATGGTTGAGGCAATTTTCTGGCCGATGAGACCTGATTTACCCATGCCGGTTACCACCACCCTCCCCTTGGTCGCAAGAATGAGGCGAACAGCCCTTTCGAATTCACCGTTAATGGAATCGGCAAGGGCCATGAGGGCATCGGCTTCAATGCGGATAACCTTGCGTGCTTCTTCAATAATCATCTGGGATCCGTAACCGGGTACCGGGAACCAGGGCCGGTAAAACCTCTACCTGCACCTGAGCACCGTTTCCGGGCTTCTATTTTACTATGGCGTCAATAGCCTTGAGCTTTTTCAGCAGTACGGGAAGTTCATCGAGTGGGATCGAATTGGGACCATCGCAGAGGGCCTTGGACGGATCCTCGTGAACTTCCATGAAGATGCCGTCGATGCCTGTTGCTACTGCTGCGCGGGAGAGATACTCCACAAACTCCCTCTGGCCGCCGGATGTGCCGCCCTGCCCTCCGGGGAGTTGAACGCTGTGCGTTGCATCGAAAACCACCGGAAAGCCCAACCTCCGCATTATGGGGAGGCTTCTCATGTCGGACACGAGGTTGTTGTAGCCGAAAGAGACGCCACGCTCGGTCAGGATAATTTGCTCGTTCCCGCTGGCGACAATCTTGCCCACCACGTTTTCCATGTCCCAGGGGGCAAGAAACTGCCCCTTCTTGACGTTCACCACGCAGCCGGTGCGGGCGGCCTCAACCACAAGATCGGTCTGGCGGCAGAGGAAAGCCGGGATTTGAAGGATGTCGAGAACCTCGGCAGCGGGCTGCACCTGCTCAATGGAGTGGATATCGGAAACAACGGGGATACCGAGTGATTCCTTAACCTTGGCGAGTATGCGGAGCCCCTCCTTCATCCCCGGCCCACGGAAGGAGGTGACCGAAGTGCGGTTCGCCTTATCGTAGGAAGCCTTGAAAATGAGAGGTATCGACAAGCCGTTAACAATAGTCATGAGACGTTCGGCGCAACGCAGCGTTGCGGCCTCGTTCTCAATGACACATGGGCCGGCGATGAGCGCCAGGGGACGGGGTCCCCCTATCTTCACGTTGCCGATGGTAATTTCTCTGGTCATAGGATCCTCACAGCCTCGTTATGGGTAACGATATTATCCCTTCTTGCCCCGCTGCTCAAGGGCTGCTGCAATAAACGACCTGAAGAGCGGATGGGGGTTGAGGGGCTTCGACTTGAACTCCGGATGGAACTGGCATCCGAGAAACCACGGATGGTCCGCAACCTCGACAATCTCCACCAGGTCCCCTTCCTTGTAGACACCTGAAACCACAAGCCCTTTGGAAACCAGCAACTCCCTGAAAGAGTTGTTGAATTCGTAACGGTGACGATGCCGCTCGGAAACATCGAGTGAACCGTATGCACGATGGGAGAATGTTCCCTTGGCAATGGAACAGGGATAGGCCCCGAGCCGCATGGTTCCACCCTTGCGCTCCACCCCCTTCTGATCCTCCATAAGGTGAATGACCGCATTCGCGCAGTCCGGCCGGAATTCGCTGGAGCAGGCGTCCTCAAGTCCGCAGACATTACGGGCATACTCCACAACCGCCATCTGCATGCCGAGGCAGATGCCGAAGAAAGGAATCTTCCGGGTGCGGGCATATTCGATGGCTTTGATTTTTCCCTCGGTTCCCCGTTCGCCGAAACCACCGGGGACGAGGATTCCGTCCACTCCGTCCAGAAGTCCGGCCAACCCCTCGTGCTCAAGCTTCTCGGAATCGAGATAGTGGAGGGTAACCCGGCAGTCATTGGCAATGCCGCCGTGGGTGAGAGCTTCGGACAATGACTTGTAAGATTCGGTGAGATCCACGTACTTGCCGACTATGGCGATATGAACCTCGCCCTTGAGCGGGTTCCTAAGCTTCTCCACCACGCTTTCCCAGGGGGCCAGGTCAGGAGCCTTGGTCCAGATATTGAGCTTCTCCACCACCTGATCGTCAAGCCCCTGCTTATGGAGTGCAAGCGGCACCGCATATATGTGCTCGGCATCGGCGGACGTGACGACCCCCTTTTCCTCCACATTGCAGAAGAGAGCAATCTTTGCCTTCATGTCGTGGGGGAGGTCCTTCTCGCAGCGGCAGATGAGGATATCAGGCTGAATGCCGATTTCACGCAGTTCCTTGACTGAATGCTGGGTCGGCTTGGTCTTCAATTCGCCGGCAGTTTTTATATAAGGGACAAGCGTCACGTGAAGGTAAAGCACGTTACCGGTCCCGCGGTCGGCCTTGAACTGGCGGATCGCCTCCAGGAACGGCAGCGATTCGATATCCCCGACGGTGCCGCCCACCTCGACGATGGCCACATCGGCTCCCTTGGCATTCTCCAGTATCTTGTGCTTTATCTCGTCGGTGATGTGCGGGATCACCTGAACGGTTCCCCCCAGGTAGTCGCCGCGCCGCTCTTTCTCAATGACGGAGTAATAGACCTGGCCTGTGGTGAAGTTGCTCCTCTTGGAAAGCCGGGCAGAGGTGTAGCGCTCATAATGGCCGAGGTCCAAATCGGTTTCCGCGCCATCATCGGTTACGAAAACCTCCCCATGCTGAAACGGGGACATGGTGCCCGGATCTACGTTGATATAAGGGTCGAGCTTCTGCATGGACACGCGAAGCCCCCGGGACTCCAGAAGTGCGCCGAGCGATGCAGAAGCAAGCCCTTTGCCTATGGAGGACACAACACCACCGGTAACGAAAATAAACTTTGTCTTCATGGAAACTCCTAAAAAAATCAGGCAGCGGATACAGATTCAAGGAATCGGGGAGCAAAGTTCCCTGCCCCTTTATTGTATGCCCCGTGCCTATTACCTCGGACCTAACGCCTAGTGTCCTGTTAATTTTTCGATGACTTTGTCCAGATCGCCCGGCGTATCAACGCCAATCGATTCAAAGGAGGTCTCCACGACCCTGATGCGGAACCCGTTTTCCAGTGCCCGCAACTGCTCCAGCTTCTCCGCCAGTTCGAGGGTGGTCGGAGCCATCCGGGCGAACTCCAGCAGGAAGTCCCGCCGGTAAACATAGAGCCCCACGTGCTTGTAGCACAAAAGCCTCCCCGTGACGAACGCCTCATCCTTCAGGTCATTCCACTTGTCGCGGAAGTTGGGGAGCGGTGAACGAGAGAAGTATAACGCATCCCCCCGGCCATCGGTGACGACCTTCACGACATTGGGGCTCAGGAAATCGTGAAGGGATTTTATGCGGCTCTTCAGAGTTCCCATGCTGACGGAATCATCGGAAACCAGGGGGGCGATTGCCTCATCAATCATGGCCGGCTCAATCAGGGGTTCGTCCCCCTGAACGTTCACAATAATATCGGCATCGATACGGGTGGCCACCTCGGCAAGGCGGTCGGTGCCAGTTTCGTGGGTCGAAGACGTCATCTCAACCCGGCCTCCGAAGGCACGCACCGCTTCTGCAACCCTCTCGTCATCAGTGGCGACGATTACATCCGAAACCAGGCCGGCGTTGGCGGTCCGCTCATAAACATGCTGAACCATCGGCTTGCCCATTATATCGGCAAGGGCCTTGCCGGGGAAACGGGTCGAGGCATATCTTGCCGGGATGATAGCTGTAATTTTCATAACCGATTCCGGACCGTCCCCACAGGAAATACAACGGCACGCATAAACGCCACGCATCCAATGATGCCTGGCACTGAGCCCGAACAGGCGCAACCGAAAATTTATTATCCTGATGGGAGCATGAGATTTGGTACTGCGAGAAGCGCGTCCCTTCTACAGGTGGGACGGATAACGCTACCTCAAAGGCCGTGGTGTGTCAAGGGATGAAATGCGTTGCCGCCGGGCGCCGGCTTTGGTAAAGTGCCGTGCCATGCAGACTATCGGACTTATTGCGGCAATGCCCGACGAGATACGCCCGCTCCTGCGCATGGTTGGGGAGGCCAGACGGGAGCAATGCCGGGAATTCCCCCTATGGCGGTTACGGATAGGCGATACGGAAGCCTGTCTCGTTGAATCGGGAATGGGACCCCTCAGGGCGGCAACAGCTGCCGAGGCATTGATTGCAGCGGCATCGCCGTCGATTATGCTTTCATTCGGCTTCGGTGGCGCCATATTACCCGGCCTGAGGGTGGGGGATATGGTATTTGGAATCGAGAGCTGGCTGGCAAACGATGGGAGATTCTCCCGCAGGCAGGGGATTGCTGCGACTCTTGCCGGGGAAATCGCCGCCGAGTTGGGAAAGTCCTTGAACGGCATCGTCTGCGGCACAATCATAACCTCGGCCGGGATTCTAAAAAAGGCTGACCTGATTCAGTCCCTCCCCGCCGGAACAAGCTTTCCAATCCTCGACATGGAGACCGCTGCAATAGCAGAAATTGCAGACCGGCACGGGATTCCACTCGTCGCGTTAAGGGCGGTAAGCGATGACGCCGGCGAAGAGCTCTCTTTCTCCATTGACGAATTCACCGGCCCGGATATGGCCATCAGTCCCCTCAAGGTCATGGCAACCATTGTCCGCAAACCATGGATCATCCCCCAACTCCTGAGGCTTGCCCGCAACTCCCGCATTGCAGGTAAACGGCTTGCCCAGGGGGTCATGACAACCCTGGACTTCCTGGCGGGCCGCCAATAACATGTCCGTCGAGCCGCCTACCCCTTGCGGGTAGCCGCTGCGGACCATGGGAAATCGTGCAGATGCTCGGCCAACTCCTCCTTGCGGTAGCGGTTGCTCCGGCGAATGACCGTGACCAGCGAGATAGCCATCGCCGGAATTACAATGAAAATGCCGGTCAAAGCCATGAGCCGTTCGCCAATCCAAAGAGTCACGCTGAGATTGAAGACAAGCACCGAAATGTACAGAATCGGTCCATAGATGGGGCGAAACGGCAAATTCCCAACTCCGGCCGGTTTTCCGGCACCATGGCCGATCGCCGCGTCAATCCGCTGCAGCACGAAGACGAGAACGAAGCTCACAAGCCACCATCCGAGGTAATTGGACAGGGGGACGCCGAAGTGGGCACCTACTTCCCGATAACCGTAAATCTGCCCGAGAAACCAGCGGTTTCCCTGAAGCGCCACAGGATCGATTATGATATCCAGGAACACCTGAAAGAGGGAGCCCAGGAAAAGCACGGCAAAGGAACCGCGGATTGAACGGGTTTCCAGGGTAACCAGATCCCAACGCCAAGTTTTGATGGGAGAGACGACAAAAAGCGCCATTGCGTAACTGCAATAAGTGAGGAACACATAGGAAAGTGAATCGAAGAAGGGAACACCGGCAACCCAAAGTTCCCGATCGCGGGTAACATCGATGTAATAGTACCAACCGTAGGGGATTCCGGTATTGATGGAGCTGAACTCGGAAAGGAATGCGGCGAGATATCCCACCACCGTGAACAGGGCGGTCTTCCGCCACCCCAGATGCGGTACGGCCGCCACAAGATAGGCGGCAAAAAACGCAAATACATAGGGGCGCATCGTAACGGTCCCGATGGCTATCCTTAAGACATCCTCCATGCATCCCTCCTGACAAAAGAAGCGCGGAAGCCTCCCCATGGCGGCCCCGCGCTCGCAAAAATCAAAGTTTTTTCCTGCTTCCCCTTCCAGCTAGAACAACGTCCCCACCATGCTTCCTATAACTGAAATGGGGCCCGTGTCGGACAATCCATCGGTTGCCTTGTCCAGTTTTTTCATGGCTGCCGTGGTATCACGGTACAGGGTGTCGTCGTTCACGAGCTTGCCAAGGGTGCCCTCCCCCTGATTAATCTTCCGGGCAACCTCGCTGACGTTTTTGGAGGCATCCTTAAGTTCATTGTACAGGCTTTCGTCATTCACAAGTTTGCCGACGGTCCCCTCACCCCGGTTGATCTTTGCGGCTATATCCTTAATATCCCGGGCACCGTCATTCAGGCTCGCAACGGCCCCTTTCGCATCGATATAAAACGTGTCGTCATTGACAAATTTACCGAGACTCCCCTCGCCCCTCTCGATCTTGGCCGTAACATTCTTCATGCTGGTCGCCAGCTCATTGGTATTGCGATAGAGCGACTTGTCGTTAAGGAGCATTGCCAGCGATCCCTGCCCCCTGTCCATCTTGGCGGTGATGCTGTTCATGTTCTCGATGGTGGCGCGCAGGTTCCCCCGGTTGTCGTCGAGGATCGCTGAAATTTTATGGAAGACATCCCTCTGATTTACCGTCAAATCATTAATAAGAACTTTTGCATCCTTGGTCAGGTCGCTCACGTTATCGACAATCACGTCTATGTTGGCAACCTCGCGGCTTTTGACGGCACTCCCGGGCGGAAGAACCGGAGCAGTAGGCGAGCCGAAGGAAATACCGAGGAACTGTCCGCCAAGAAGGTTGGTAAGCCGGATAGTGGCGACTGAATCAGTTTTTATCGTAGTTCCGCGCTTCACCTCGAAATCCACCACAACGCGGCTGTCGGCAATGGCAATCCCGGTAATCTTGCCGACCTCCACCCCCGCCAGCCGGACAGGGTCGCCCAATTTCAGGCCGGTGGTGCTTGAGAGGAAGGTTTTATAGGGGATGGATTTCTCAAAAGGATTCCATTTCTCGCCAAGCTCCAGCATAACCCCCAGGAGTATAAGCCCCGCAACAAAGAAAAAACCGACTTTTTTTTCAATTGACATCATAGTATCTCACTTCCCTCCCCGCTCAGTACCAGACGGCCGCTTGTCCGCAATTACCGCACTGCTACATCACCTGCACATCAATTCAGAGCAGCATCCTTGTCAGGAAATAATCGGCAACCAGAATAAGCATGAACGAAAGCACCACTGCTCTGGTGGTGGTTTCGGCAATCCCCCGCGCCCCCCCGGAAGTCTGAAAACCGGTGTAGCATGAAACAAGGGCGATAATGCCGCCGAAAACCGTTGCCTTGAGAAGCCCCGCACCGATCTCTCTCAATTTTAGCGCTGTTTTCAAACTATCATAATATGTCGAATAAGAAAGGAAGAGTTTGGGGTGAAAATGGCTCAGGAGCGCCCCGCCCAGTATCCCCACAAAATCGGCATATACAACCAGTGCCGGCACGCAGATCAGGCAGGCAATGAGCCGCGGCATGGCCAGGTAGCGCACCGGGTTGATATCCAGGGTTTTAAGGGCGTCGATCTCCTCATAGACTTTCATGACGCCGATTTCCGCCGCCATGGCGGAACCTGCACGGCCGGCCACCAGAAAACTCGTCATGACCGGCCCAAGCTCCCGGACCAATGAAAGCCCCACAATGCCGCCGATAATATTCTGGGTCCCATACTTCTGGAGTTCGGCACCGGTCTGAAGCGCCAGAACCATCCCCACGAAGAAAGCCATGACCGAAGCCATCGGCAAAGTTTCATAGCCTATTATGGCCATCTGCGTAAAAATGCTCTGGATGTTGCGCGGGGCCTCGCGGAAAAACCATATGGTCTGGCCCAGGAGAATGACCATCTCGCCCACAATCTTATGAAACGCAACCACCCGTTTCCCTATGCGCTCGAACACACCCGTCACGGTTCAGACCTCTCGCTGTTCAGCATGGTGCTCTCCTGTACAACCTCCGGCTTGTCCGCCACCCTCCATTTCATATCGAAAGGAAGCCAAAAAAGGTTCAGCGTCTTCATCTCTTTTCCCGTTCGCAACCTGACAAGCCCCTTTAGTACCGAAACGTCGGAATGCCCGCCTTGCGAACGGTACATTACGAGCGGAAACAACTCGTATGCCAGATCGTCTCCACGGCGTTCGTGCCAGTATAAATTCCAGAGAAACGAAACCGTGGAGTCGCCCGCATCATTCCATCTCTGAATATAGATACGCCACAGCGGAGCCCAGCTTTGCTCGATTCCGTCCTGCGCCAACAGGGGCTCAACCGGTGCCGGAAAGCTGAACTGCTTAACTCCCCGCGTGTCGCTATTGAAAAGGAACAGGGGCCAGAGCGCCGTTCTTCGACGCTCCGCGCCGTCGGCGGGCCACCGCTCAAGACTATCCGAGTAGAGGAAGAAAAGGACTCGGTCGCGTTCACGGCCATAGGTGTCCGAATTGATTTCGTCATGGCGATACAACGGCCAGAGGTACCACCGTTTGAGGGTTTCTCCGCTCTGTTCTTCTGAGAAAATGGGAAGGTATCGCTTAACTTGCCGCTTGTCACCCGTTTCGGTCGTAACCAAAGGCCAGAAATATCGCCGCTCTTCCTGCTTTGCCCCTCGATCGCTGGTCCAGCCGATAAAGGGCCAAAGATAGGTACGTGAAGATACGCGTGGCGACTCGGTTTTTGAGTAAAGAGGGAAAACGGTGAGTCGCTCAGTGGGGTTGTCCGTATCGAGCCCAGTATGCTCATGGAGATAGAAAGGCCACAAAACGAAACTACGCTTATAGCTACCCTCTTTTTCCGCCCTGCCGTAGAGGGGCCAGAACTGACCGCCGCTCTCATGTTCGCCTTCAATCGTTGAGAAAAACGGGTAGAGGTAGTTCCGGGTTGTTGTCCCTTTTTTTACCGTACGGCTGTAAAGCGGGAACAGGGTGTAATGGATCTCGTCACGCCAGAGGCGCTCGTATAGTGTACCATAGACGGGAAAGACTGAAGTATATTGACCGTAAGTATCGGACTTTCCGCGAATGTAGAACGGGAAAAGCATTGAGTCGCTTTTCGCCTTGTCCGGTTCGTCCTTGCGAAAGGTGTTCACCTGAAAAAGTTTCAATGCCTGGAAGGTCGAAACATCCGGAGCCTGCCGGGACGAGGCCAGCGGATACAGGTAGCTCGTCGCAGCACTCTGGTCACTTTCATCAACAGTGCGGTAGACGAACGGCCGCACCGCTGTCGTCCTCACGGTATCCTGCTGCTGGATCTTGATCAGGGGGCCGAGGATTGAAAGATTGCTGAAGCCGGTTTCAGGGCTTTTTCGATAATCCACCAGGGGCCAGAAGGTGAATATCGTTCCGTTTTCCTCCATGTCGTCAGACGCCAGGCCATGGGCAACCGGCAGGATCAGGAAAACAGTGATTATAAGCAGAAAACGGAATAGCATTGGGATAATTCCACGTGTCAAAAAAATGTATAAGTAGTTTAAATACCCTCAGAAACCGGGATGAGTCAACAAAAATCCAGATTCTCCAGCGGCCAAGAAGAAAGAGGCCTGCGCTGATAACGCAGGCCTCTCACAACAAGACTGTCAGCTGGCGAGATAATGATTAATACTTTCCGTCGGCGTAGTCAACCCAGCCGCCGGCCAGAACAAGCGCCTTGTCGAAGGGGGAAACCTCAAAAGAGAGGCTCTCCTCCTTTCCTCCACCAGAAATTGTCAGGGTCTGCTTTTCCACATCAACGGAAACGCTTGCATCAGCGCAACTGGAATAGGCAAAGAGGAGATCTATCTTATCCTTTGGCAGCTCAATGGCAGCCATACCGCAGTTGAACATGTTCTGGCGGAATATCCGGGCAAATGATTCAGCGATGACTGCGGTAATACCGTTCACCTCGAATACCCAAGGTGCGTGCTCCCGGGAAGAGCCGCAGCCGAAGTTGGCTCTGGATACGATAACCCTGGCATTCAGCGTCTTATTTCCTTTGGGATCGAAGCCGGGAAGCTTCAGATCTTCGAGAATATAGGGTTTCAGATCTTCTTTTGTTATCTCGGTCAGATATTTGGCCGGTATGATCTCGTCGGTATTGATATCGGAGCGGTCGAGAAAGAGTGCGGGGCCGCCAAACTGTTTCATGGTTCAGTCTCCTTGGTGAAGTCGGTCGCGGTGACCTATGGCTGCACCGCAACCAGGCGCAGGCCATTTATCATATATGTTACAGATATTTCCGGGGATCTGCGATAACACCTTCAATGGCTGTTGCCGCGCTGGTGGCAGGGGACATCAGGTGAACCATCCCCCCTTTGCCCATCCTCCCCATGAAGTTGCGGTTCGTGGTGGATGCGCAGACTTCCCCCTCCGCCAGCACCCCGTTGCTCATACCAAGACAAGCTCCGCAAGTGGGGTTCGTAACACAGAAGCCGGCCTCCATGAAAATATCGATGAGGCCTTCGGCCATGGCGTCCTTATAAATCTTCGGCGTAGCCGGCGAGAGAATCCCGCGCACGGAAGCGGCAATTTTTCTTCCCTTGAGAATCTTGGCCGCAATCCTCAAATCTTCAAGCCGCCCGTTTGTGCAGGATCCCAGGTAGACCTGGTCGACGGGAGAGCCGGCAATCTCGCTGACCGGTTTCACCTGGTCGGGTTTGTAGCCGAAAGTAACGATCGGTTCGATGGCAGTCAGGTCGAAGTCAAGAACACGATCATAAACAGCATTATCATCGGAGCACCACTTGCAGAACTCGGCAAGGGCAGCCTCTTTTGAAGCATACTCGTTCTGGATGAAGGGCCAGAGATATTCCACCGTCACCATGTCCGGCATACAGATACCCGAGGTGCCTCCAGCCTCAATGGCCATATTGCACAGGGTCATTCTCGACTCCATGGTCATGGCATCGACCACCGGCCCCCTGAATTCGATCACTCTGTCGGTGGCCCCATTGACGCCAAGCTGTCCAATGACGAAGAGGATGGCATCTTTTGCATAAACACCCTTGGGAAGAGTGCCGTTCAGGTTTACCCGAATGCTCTTCGGTTCGCGGAAAGCACATACCCCCTTGAGAATCCCGACTTCCAGGTCGGTTGTGCCGACGCCGGCGGCAAAAGCGCCGAAGGCACCATGGGTACAGGTATGGGAATCTCCCATGATAACTGTATAGCCGGGGCGAATGTACCCTTTCTCGGGAAAAAGGGCGTGGCACACGCCGTTTTGCCCTATGTCGAAAAAGTCCTTGATGGCATGCCGCCGCGCCCAGTCCCGCAACATCTTCGCCTGGGTTGCCGTCTTGGAGTCCTTGCTCGGGGTGACGTGATCAATTACCGCTTTGATTTTATCGGGGTCAAAGACCCGATCCTTACCCCTTGCCATAAGGTCGGCAATGGCTATGGGAGTGGTAATTTCGTGGCACATCACCACATCAAGCCGAAGCACCTTGGTGCCGGAGAACGGCTCATCAACCAAGTGGCTCGCAAAAATCTTTTCCGCTGTGGTCTTACCCATGTGAACAACCCTTTCGCAATGTGATGAACTATGACAAAACACTGTAAACAATGGCTCATTATAAATCAACGTAATATTTGTTCGATCCGGCTTAACAATTGCTTGCACAACCACTGCGTGCTATGATGCAGTAATTTAAGCGGGAGTTGACCGGCAATGGAATTAAGCTTCAAACGCCGAAACGGCAAAATCGACGACCTGATTGACACCCTTATGGAGTCAGTCGATGCAATTCATCACCCGGACATGATCCGGGAGATGATAATCTCCGCCCTTAAGTCCGGCCAGGAATGCGATTACCTGGCAGACCTCAAGCTGCTCAACAACACCATGAAGGAAATGCGCTACACCACCAACGTTTTCGCCCCCTACAGGGAAAAGCGGAAAGTTACCATTTTCGGCTCGGCGCGTACGGAACCCCACGAGCAGATATACCAGACATGCCTCCGTTTCAGCCGGAAACTTGCCGACAAGGGATTCATGATCATCACCGGTGGCGGACCCGGGATCATGCAGGCTGGAAACGAAGGAGCCGGAAGCGAGCACTCTTTCGCCGTCAACATCCGGCTCCCCTTCGAACAACAACCAAATCCGGTCATGCTCCAAAACCCCCGGCTTATCAACTACAAGTATTTTTTCAACCGCAAGGTGGCCTTCGTCAAAGAATCGAATGCCCTTGCCGTTTTCCCCGGCGGATTCGGCACCCTGGACGAAGCCATGGAAGTATTCACGCTCATACAGACCGGAAAAACCTCGCCAAAGCCACTTGTACTCATCGACGACAACACCGGATATTGGGATCGCTGGTTTGACTTTGTCAAGGACTGCATACTGGGAAAAGGGTTCATCTCCGCCGAAGACTTCTCCATCTTCACCATAACCCGTGATGAAGATGAAGCTATCAGAGTCATAGAGGATTTCTACCGCAACTACCACTCACTCAGATTCTTCGAAACACGGCTCATAATCCGGCTGACAAAAGAACTAACCACAGCACAAATAGAAGAACTTGAAAATGAATTCCCTGAGATCAGACTTCCCGGAACCCATATCTGTCCCTGCCCCCCACTCCCCGAAGAGGCAGATGAGCCCAACCTCCTGAAACTCCCCCGTATAGCATTGCAGTTCGATCACAAACACTATGGACTTCTCGTTGCCTTTATCAGAAGGCTTAATATGTTCTAAAAAGTACCGGAAAAAACCTTGACAACGTAATTACACGCTGCTAATTTTTTAAAGTAGCAAGTTTCGGAAGCTTTACGCAGCATAAGAAAACCATCTCAATGCCTATATGCTTTGCGGTTTTCCTGCCTCAAGACTCCGGAAACTTTAGCAACTCCCACGAAGTTCCGGCAACGTTCCGGAGGCATCCAAAAGGAGGTAGGAAAACATGGCACAGGGCAAGGTTAAGTGGTTCAACGACGCCAAAGGCTTCGGCTTCATTGAGCAGGACAACGGTGAAGATGTGTTCGTTCACTTCTCAGCCATCCAGTCCGACGGGTTCAAAACCCTTGCTGAGGGAGAGGCTGTTACTTTCGATGTGGTCACCGGGCCAAAGGGTCTCCAGGCTGCAAACGTCAAAAAAGCATAATCAGAAGCCAATTGATTGCAGACAAAAAACCCCGCTGGAAATATCCAGCGGGGTTTTTCTATATAACCTACCCTCTTCGAAGAGACAATTGCCCTGGAGGAGCACCTCTCAAATCATCCCCCCAGGGCAATAAGCTTATAGACTCTCGTGAATCCGTTCCATCTTTGAATTCAAGCGGTTGAGGGCATTGATATATGCCTTTGCCGATGCCTCAATAATGTCGGTGGAGGACCCGCGACCGACAACCGTTTCGTCTCCATCCGTAACCCGCACCGTCACCTCACCCTGGGCATCGGTACCGCCGGTGATGGATCCCACATTGTACTGCTTGAGCTTTGCCTTGGTCTTTGTCAGCTTCTTTATTGCCTTGAGCGTTGCATCCACCGGCCCGTCGCCAAGTTCGGCAGTTCTCACAGCTACACCGTCAATCTCCATCTGCACCGTTGAAGTGGCAACCGCAAAGGAACCGCATGTGACCGTAATATGGGAAAGGCGGTACTTCTCCGACGGACGCATCACTTCATCTGCCACCAGGGCATCAAGGTCTTCATCAAAGACTTCTTTTTTCAGATCAGCCAGGGCCTTAAAACGCTCAAAGGCACGGTTCAAGTCTTCATCGGAAAGATCATAGCCGAGTTCTCCCAACCGCTTCTTAAACGCATGCCGCCCCGAGTGCTTACCCAGTACCAGGACATTCGCCTTGAGTCCTATGGATTCGGGAGTCATGATCTCATAGGTTGATTTTTCCATGAGAACGCCATGCTGATGAATTCCCGATTCATGGGCAAAGGCGTTGGCGCCGACTATTGCCTTATTGGGCTGCACTCCAATGCCGGTAATGGTGGAAAGGAGACGACTCGCGGGAACAATCTGCTCATGATCAACATTGGTTTTGAAGGGGAGAATGTCATGGCGGGTTTTGATGGCCATGACGAACTCTTCGAGGGAACAGTTCCCCGCGCGCTCGCCAATGCCGTTGATAGTGCATTCCACCTGTCCGGCGCCTGCCTGGACTGCAGCAATGGAGTTTGCCACGGAAAGCCCCAAATCGTTGTGGCAATGGACCGAAATAACCGCCTGCTCAATATTGGGCACGTTCTCCTTCAGATGCCTGATGATGTTGAAGTACTCGAAGGGAATCGTATAGCCGACCGTATCGGGGATGTTCACTGTCGTAGCACCGGCGGCAATCACCGCTTCCACCACCTGGACCAGGAAAGCCAGATCGGTACGGACGGCATCCTCACAGGAAAACTCCACGTTAGGAGTATAGGACTTCGCCCTCTTGACCGCCTTGACGGCATTTTCCAACACCTGCTCGCGGGACATCTTCAACTTGTACTTCATGTGAATCTCTGAAGTGGCAAGGAAGGTATGGATGCGCCCCTTTTCGCCGGCATATTTAAGCGCCTCCCAGGCCCGGTCGATATCCTTTTCGCTGGATCGGCAAAGACCGGCGATCTCCGGTCCCTTGATGGTCTGTGCTATCCGCTTGACCGCCTCGAAATCCCCTTCGGAAGCAATGGGAAATCCAGCCTCTATAACATCGACCTTAAGCTTTTGAAGCTGCTTGGCTACTCGCAGTTTTTCTTCGATATTCATGCTGTTGCCCGGCGACTGCTCGCCGTCACGGAGCGTTGTATCGAAAATCTTGATAGTCTTCAGTTCCGCCATGGTCTACCTCCTTTGTGCGTGATTAGTGTTGCATGCCACTGACGGGGCAACATTGCCGCCGGCAGATTCCCAGATCCAAAATATAAAAAGCCTCCGCCCTGACAAGGGACGAAGGCTTTGCTCCGTGGTACCACCCTTTTTTATCCGCCCCGGCTCAAATCGGCAAAAGCCGGAAGCAGACCTCTTTACCCTTTACGCGGGCTACGTCTCCAGCTTGGAGGAAAATATTCCCCGTTCACCGAAGCGGCTCCAAGGCGAGTTCATCCGTCCTTATACCGGTTCGCACCAACCACCGGCTCTCTGCGCTGAAGAGAATCTCAGCTTCAAATAAGGATAAGGATTACTACTCCTCTTCACTGCCTTTTCTATTTTTAAACGATAATAAAGAACTAAACATTCGGGTGTCAAGACAATTTATAGTTAGATTTCAAAAGGTTCCAACTATTCAAACATTGTTCGCTTTAATCAAAGAAAAGAGCTGATTACCGTTGGCCAAAGAGCCCCTTCAACCTTATTCCTTGCTGTGCTTCTGATGAATGGCTTTTTCAAGCCGTCGCCGCCTTGGCCATGTCATGAGGAAGCCAATGATCCCGGAGAACGTGTACCCAAGAAAAATCACAAAGAGCATGACAACAGGCTCTGCCGCAATGACAATCAGGAGCAGCACCGCAAAAACAAGTATGGCAAATGGTTGCCGTTTTATCATTTCCGGGTCTTTGAAGGAGTAATAGCGGAAGTTTGAGACCATCAGAAACGCCAGGAGGTAGATAAGTATCAGAATTGCCAGCTTTTTATAAGAACTTGGCCAACCGAAATGGTAGAAGAGCAGGACCATGGCCGAAACCATGCTGGCAGCTGCCGGAGTCGGCAACCCCACGAAGCGCTTGCTCTCAACCGTATTGACCTGGACATTGAAGCGCGCCAGTCGTAGCGCCCCGCATGCCACAAAGAGGAAACAGGCAAGCCATCCGAGGCGACCAAAGGGCTGAAGCGCCCATTTGTACATGAGAAGGCCCGGGGCGACGCAGAAAGCGACCACATCGGCAAGAGAGTCATACTCGACCCCGAACTTACTGGCAGTCCCGGTAAGGCGTGCAACCTTGCCGTCGAGGCCGTCAAAGACCGAGGATATCAGTATCCAGAGCGCCGCGGTCTTGAAATCGCCATTCATGGTGGCAACCATGCCGTAGAATCCGGCAAAAAGACTTCCGGTGGTAAAGAGGTTTGGAAGGATGTAAATACCTTTCCGCATACTCTCGCTCATATCGATCTTCTCACCACTCATGGCAGAGTCCCCAGTACAGTTTCACCCGCGACGGTCTTGTCGCCGATTTTCACGTTCAAAGCGGTATCACGGGGGAGATAGACATCCAGGCGGGAGCCAAAACGTATGAGGCCATACCGCCGGCCCCGAACAAGTTGATCCCCCTTCTTTGCGTAACAGACAATGCGACGGGCAATGAGCCCGGCCACCTGAACCACAACCATCTTCTTTCCTTCTGCTGTCTCAATGACCAGGCCGGCCTGCTCGTTCTCGAAGGTCGCCCGCTCATCGCGAACATCAAGGAATTTACCCTTTGTATAGAAGGTGTCCAATACCGTGCCGGTTATGGGGACCCTGTTGATATGCACATTGAATACCGACATGAAAATACTGATCTTCGTCATCTCTTCCCCGAGATGGTCCTCGCGGGCAATCCCCTGGTAGATTACAACGCCGTCGGCAGGCGCGATCACAGTTTTTTCGTCAGCGGGGGTAACCCGCCCGGGATTACGGAAGAAAAAAACAACAAAGAGCGTAAGTAGCCCGAAGAGAATCGCCAGGGGCGAAACCACGGGGACTTTGCAAGAGATCAGGGACAGAGCCGCTGTGATCACCACAGCCCCTGCCACAAAAGGATATCCCTCTACGGCAATGGGAGTATTTGTGTTGCGCATCATTAAACCTCAATTTTATTCAACAATCATAAACCAAACAACCACTTCGTTGCGACAGTAATCTAAAACAAATCGCAAAAAGGCCGGACGCGGTGAGGATTACCAACCTCTTCCCGCATCCGGCCTCCCTGGGTCCGCTTTGATATCTTGCTAGTTTTTCGACTTGTCTACGATCTTTGAGGCACCGATCCACGACATCATGGAGCGCAGGCGTGCGCCTACCTCTTCGATCTGATGCTCGGCCCCCTTACGGCGAAGCGCCGTGAAGACCGGCTTGTTGGCCTTGTTCTCAAGCATCCATTCCTTAGCGAACTGACCGGTCTGGATCTCGTCGAGAATTTTCTTCATTTCCTTCTTGGTTTCGCCGGTGACTACGCGCGGTCCGCGGGTAAGGTCGCCGTACTCGGCCGTATTGGATATGGAGTACCGCATGTTGGCGATACCGCCTTCGTAGATCAGATCGACAATGAGCTTCGTTTCGTGAAGACACTCGAAGTAAGCCATCTCCGGAGCATAGCCAGCTTCAACGAGGGTTTCAAAGCCAGCCTGGATCAGGGCCGCAATGCCGCCGCAGAGCACCGCCTGCTCACCGAAGAGGTCAGTTTCGGTCTCTTCCTTGAAAGAAGTCTCGATGATGCCGGCGCGGCCGCCACCGTTGGCAGAGGCGTAGGCCAGTGCCACATCGCGGGAATTGCCGGCCGGGTCATGATGAATGGCAATGAGGCTCGGCACGCCGCCCCCCTTGGTGTACTCATGGCGAACCAGGTGACCCGGTCCCTTGGGAGCAACCATGATGACGTTCACGTCGGGACGCGGAACAATCTGTCCGAAATGGATATTGAAGCCATGGCTGAATGCCAGATAAGCGCCCTGCTTGAGGAACGGGCCGATTTCCTCACGGTAGATGTCACCCTGGGTCTCATCCGGGAGAAGCAGCATAACCACGTCGGCGATCTTTACCGCTTCAGAGGTGGGAAGCACGGTCAGCCCGGCTTCACTTGCCTTTTTAACCGAAGCGGAGTCGGCGCGGAGCCCCACCACCACATCGATACCCGAATCCTTCAGGTTATTGGCATGGGCATGTCCTTGGGAGCCGTAGCCGATAATGGCCACCTTTTTCCCTTTGAGTACGCCCATATTGCAGTCTTTGTCATAGTAAATCTTCATTCTTTCCTCCTCGCGTGTATTGAATCCATTTATCTGCGCACCGTTCGATGCACAGTGGGAATAACGGCTACCCTTTCCACCCCTTTGAGCCACGGCCTATGGCGACCGGACCGGTTCTGACAAGCTCCTTCAATCCGAGGGGGCGAAGCAGCTCAAGAATTGCGTCAATTTTGGCCGGAGAGCCAGTCACCTCTAAAGTGTAGGACTTGGGCGTCACATCGATAATCTTCGCTCTGAAGATGTCGGCTATCCTGAGAACCTCCGCCCGGCCGGCATCCTCGGCAGAGACCTTTACTATGGCCATTTCACGTTCGATAGCCTCACCTTCGGTGAAGTCGATAACCTTGATGACATCTATAAGCTTATTGAGTTGCTTGGATATCTGTTCAAGAATCTGGTCATCCCCACGGGTAACTATTGTCATACGGGAGATGGTTTCATCGTTGGTCGGCGCAACCGACAGAGAGTCGATATTGAACCCGCGGCCGGAGAAGAGGCCGGCAACCCGGGAAAGCACACCGAATTCATTTTCCACCATGACGGTGATCGTATGTTTCATGAAAAAACCTCCTGAAAAGCAGGACAGATCTCAAGCATATGCGAGCGGAATGACTCTTTAAGCGTTGAGCACCATTTCATTGAGCGATGCACCCGCGGGTACCATGGGGAGAACCTTCTCCTCGCGGGCAATCTTGAATTCCATAATGACCGGACCCGGGGTTTCGAATGCTTTCTTGATGGTGGTTTCAACCTCATCGGGTTTGGTCGCCTGGAATCCCGTGGCGCCAAATGCTTCCGCAAGCTTGATGAAGTCGATGGGGAGCTCCATGCAGGTCTGGGAATAGCGCTTGTCAAAGAAAAGCTCCTGCCACTGCCGGACCATGCCGAGGAAGTTATTGTTGAGAATAACTATCTTGACCGGCAGCCGGTTCTGCACCAGGGTTGCAAGCTCCTGCATGTTCATCTGGAAACCGCCGTCGCCGCAGATGGCTATGACCTGACGGCCCGGAAAGGCCGCCTGAGCCCCCATTGCTGCCGGAAGTCCGAATCCCATGGTGCCGAGCCCTCCGGAAGAAAGAAGCGTACGGGGCTCGCGGAAGCCGAAAAACTGCGCCGTCCACATTTGATGCTGCCCAACATCGGTGGCCACGATAGCATTGGAATCCGAAAGCTCGCGAAGCTTCTGGATTACAAACTGGGGCTTGATCACGGTGGCGGTTTGCTTATAGGTCATCGGATGCTTTTGCTTCCACTCCTGGATCTCGGCAATCCACGGTTCGATTCCCTCGTGGAACGCGGCCAGCTTGTCGCCGTTCTTTTCAACCGTCTTGAGCATGCGGCCGAGGACATCTTTCACTTCCCCGACAATCGGCAGGTCAACACGGACATTCTTCCGGATGGAGGTGGGATCGACGTCCATATGGATGATCTTCGCATGGGGGGCAAACGTAGCAATTTTACCGGTCACCCGGTCATCGAATCGCGCCCCCACGGCAACGAGCAGGTCACAATTGGTTACAGCCATATTGGCGTAATAGGTACCGTGCATTCCGAGAAGGTTGAGCGCAAGCGGATTATCCTCGGAGAATGCGCCGAGTCCCATGAGAGTTGTGGTAACCGGAAGATGGAGCTTATTGGCCAAGGCGCTGAGTTCACCTGCAGCATCGCCGGAAATGGCCCCCCCTCCAACGTAGACGACCGGCTTCTTGGACGCCAGGAGCATCGAGACCGCTTTTTCAATCTGTTTTGGGTGTCCTTCAACGGTCGGTTTATAGCTGCGGAGCTCAATGGTCTCCGGGTAGCTGAACTCGGCCGTGGCGATCTGGACATCCTTCGGGAGGTCCACCAGAACAGGGCCGGGACGCCCGGATCTGGCAATATAAAAGGCTTTTTTGACAATAGTGGCGATATCGTTCACGTCCTTCACCAGGAAGTTATGCTTGGTGCAGGGACGGGTAATCCCGATGATGTCCACTTCCTGGAATGCATCGTTGCCGATAAGGGCAGTAGGAACCTGCCCGGTGATTACCACGAGTGGAATCGAGTCCATGTAGGCCGTGGCGATGCCGGTAACCGTGTTGGTGGCACCCGGACCGGAAGTGGCAATGGCAACGCCGACCCGGCCGGTTGACCGGGCATACCCGTCGGCAGCATGAACGCCCGCCTGCTCGTGCCTGGGGAGAATATGACGGATGTCCTTGAAGTTGAATAGCTCGTCATAAAGGTTGATAACCGTCCCGCCAGGATAGCCGAAAACGGTGTCAACACCTTCCTTTTTGAGACATTCCAAGAGTATCCGTGCGCCTGTCATTTTCATGTGAACCTCCAGAGAGGGAAATCAAACTGGTGGAATAAAAGCGGATTCTGATACTGCTCCGGGGAAACCCCTCTCAATCGGCCGTAGTAACCGCACCGGTGTATGCTGAAGTTACCGCTTTGGCATAACGCGCAAGCCAGCCGGTCTTGATTTTGGGTTCGGGAGCAACCCAGCGGCTCCGCCGCTCTGCCAGGGTTGCCTCATCCACGAGAAGCTCCAGGTTCCGGTTGGGGATATCGAGCCTGATTCTGTCCCCTTCTTCAACCAGGGCAATGGGACCCCCTTCGGCGGCCTCGGGAGAAACGTGGCCGATACAGGGCCCACGGGTACCGCCGGAAAAACGGCCGTCGGTGATTAGGGCAACTGAGTCGCCGAGTCCGAGCCCCATGATGGTTGCGGTCGGTGCAAGCATCTCCCTCATGCCCGGCCCCCCCTTGGGTCCCTCGTAGCGAATGACCATCACATCGCCAGAGGTAATTTTCCCATTCATGAGAGCGGCCATGGCAGCTTCTTCAGAATCAAAGCAACGGGCGGTCCCCTCAAACTGCATCATGGGCGCCGAGACCCCGGACTGCTTGACCACGGCCCCCTTGGGGGCAAGATTGCCGAACAGGACGGCAATGCCGCCCTCTTTTTTGACCGGGTCGGACACGGGGCGAATTACCCGCTCATCCACAGACTGGACCGTGGAAGCCATTTCACGGGTGCTGAGACCCATGACCGTGGGATTGTCCTTGACAGCGTCGCCAAGCTGCTTAAGCACCCCGAGAACTCCGCCGGCGGCATCGAGATCCTCCATGAAGTACTCTCCCGCCGGGTTCATGGATGCAATCTGCGGGGTTTCCTTTGCAAGAACATCAAAGGTCTCCAGAGGAAGATCCACCCCGGCCTCACGGGCGATGGCCAGCAGGTGGAGGACCGTGTTGGATGAACCGCCGAGGGCGAGATCCACCCGGATGGCATTCTCGAAGGCCTCGCGAGTCAAAATCTGCCGCGGGGTAACTTGATTGCGAACAAGGTCCACGATTTTCTCGCCCGAGGCAAAGGCAATGCGCCGCTTGAGAGCGGAAACCGCCAGGGCAGTACCGCAGCGGGGAAGGCTCATGCCGAGAGTTTCCGTGAGGATTGCCATGGTATTGGCAGTAAAGAGCCCCTGGCACGACCCCATGCCGGGGCATGCGTTTTCTTCGCAGACCTGGAGCTCTTTATCGTCGATGACACCGGCCTTATAGCGTGCCATTGCCTCGAAAGTATCGGTTACAAACGAGAACCGGCGGCCGTCGGTACCGCGGCCTGCCATCATGGGGCCGGCAGTCACGACTATTGCGGGAATGTTGAGACGCGCCGCCGCCATCAGCATGCCGGGGGTGATCTTGTCACAGTTGGTGAGGAGTACCAAGCCGTCAAGGCGATGGGCTTCAGCAACCGACTCCACCATATCGGCAATCAGTTCGCGGGTCGGCAGGGAATAGTGCATCCCCTTGTGCCCCATGGAAATTCCATCGCAGACACCGGGAATACCGAAGAAAAAGGCATAACCGCCACCGGTATGGATCCCCTTCTCTATGAACCGCTCCAGGTCGCGCATGCCGACGTGGCCGGGAATGAGATCGGTGAAACTGGTGGCAACGCCGATAAACGGCTTCGACATCTCGCTCTGGGGAACGCCGGTCCCCTTGAGGAGAGCACGGTGCGGAGTCCGTTCAAGCCCCTGCTTTATGGTGTCACTACGCATTTGAAATCCTCTGGGTTGAAATATCAGATGGGTCTATTCCCAAGAAGTACCTTCGTTGTCACAGCCTGTTTCGCAAAATTAATCAAAAATTCAAACAACTCAAACATATTGGAACGCTACAGGAAAGTATGAAAATAGTACATCATGGGGAGGCTGTCAACACCATTAAAATGGCGTTATAGTGTTTTCTGCATCATTCGCATCAGCTCCGCCTCGGAAGGGCGAATATAGGTAGGATTCAGGGCAGGCAACGGCAGCAGGCCGCCCGCGCGAAACGCCTCAAGTGCAAGTACGGCACCGGCGGCGGCACGGGGCTGGTGGCAGTGGTCGGGAGCAAAGACGGCTCGGTCGCCAAGGGTTTCTTCAATGAGAGCCCTGTATTTGAGCGCCCCGTTGCCGGCAAAGAGGGCCGGGCCTTCAATCAACCCCAGAAAACGTTCCGGAGAAATTACACGGTCGGCAATTATCTGCTCCGGAAGGGCCCCGCAGCGATACAGTGCTGCGTAGACCTCCTTCTTTCTGGCATCAAAAAGCGTACATAACGGGAGCGAACATGCAGGAAAGTTCATTGCGAGCATGGAAAGGGACGAAAAACCGGCAACCGGCTTCCCTGTCGCCAGAGAAAACCCCTTGACGGTGGAAACCCCAATCCGGACTCCGGTGAAGGAGCCCGGGCCCAGAGAGACTCCAAAACCGTCGAGATCGTCCAGGCAAATCCCGGAATCCCGCAAGACCGCATCGACGGAAGCAAGAAGCCTTTCGGACAGGGTCCGTTCAGTGTCAAAAAGGGACTCTGCCGCCAAGCGTCCGTCAATGGTAAGGGCAACGCTGCAGGTAGACGTCGAAGTGTCGACGGTGAGAAGCTTCACGCTAGCCGTTCCCCACCAGGTAGCGTGCTATGTCATTGTAGAAAGCAAGCACCATTAACCCGATAAGAAGCGCCAGGCCGACCTGCTGGGCGATTTCACGGGCCCGCATGCTGACCGGTTTGCGGAAGACAAGCTCCCAAAGATAGAAGATCAGGTGCCCACCATCGAGAATGGGGATGGGAAGAAGATTCAGCACTCCCAGGTTGACCGAAAGCAGCGCCATGAAGGCAAGAAAGCTCACGCCACCGGCTTCGGCCTGCTGGCCGGCCATCTTGGCAATCATGATAGGCCCGCCAATGGTATCCAGGGGGATGGCCCGCTCGACAATCTTCACCAGAGAGAGGGCCGTCAGTTCGATGACGGTCCACGTCTGTGAACTTCCACGCGAGAACGCCTCAATGGGGGGATAGCGGTCAATGACCGTCTCACCGGCAGCAACCACTCCTATGACGGGAGAAGTAACATTCTCGCCAAGGAGGTTTTTGCCCGTCCTTGTTTCAGGGACAATTCGAAACGTCTTGGTTACGGCACCACGCCTGATCTCGATATCCAGCGCCTGCCCTTTCGCCGCCGATATCTCGGCGGCCATTTCCTCCCACCGGGCTACCTTTTTACCGTTAACGGCCGTGACCACGTCACCGGCAACCATACCCGCCCGGGCAGCGGGCTTATCCTTTACAACCTCGCCAACCTTGGTAGTTGCCGACGGGACACCGAGCATAAAAATGACGATGAAAAGAAACCAGGCAAAGATCAGATTGAAACCGGGACCGGCAACAACGATGCCGATTCTCCGCAGTGGTGATTTTTCTGCGAAGGAACGGGCTTTCTCCTCTTCCGGGATTTCCCCCTCCCCACCCTCGCCCACCATTTTCACATATCCCCCAAGGGGGAACGCGGAGAGAAGATACTCGGTCTCTCCTATCTTCTTGCCGATGAGTTTAGGCCCGAACCCGAGGGAAAACTTCTCAACTCCAACGCCGAATAGCTTGGCGAAGATGAAGTGACCCAACTCGTGAACGAAAATGAGAATCCCAAGAACAATAATTGCCGAAACAATGCTGGTCATCTGGTGCCTCTAAATTGGTTACGGATGTGACTCAGGATAACCCAAGGAGTTCCCTGGTCTTGCCCCTTGCCCACAAGTCAAACGACAGAACATCCTCAACGGTGGCAATGGACCGTGGCTCATGATTATCCATGGTTCGAGCAATGGATGTGGCTATGTCGGTGAAACCGATTTTCCCCTTAAGGAAGGCCTCGACAGCAACCTCGTTGGCGGCGTTCATAACCGCAGGCATGCTCTCTCCGGCAGCTAATGCGTCATAGGCCAATTTCAAGGCCGGAAAACGCCGGTAATCAGGAGCCATAAAGGTTAGCCCGGACAATGCCGTCAGATCAAGAGGTTTAACCCCAGTCGGTATCCGCTCGGGATAAGTCAATGCATAGGCAATGGGCGCCTTCATGTCGGGAACTCCCAACTGCGCCATGACGCAGCCATCCGCATATTCGACCATGGAGTGAATAATGCTCTGGGGGTGAATATTGACGGCAATACGCTCAGCCGGCGTATCGAAGAGCCAGCGGGCTTCGATTACCTCCAGCCCCTTGTTCATCATGGTTGCTGAATCGATGGTAATCTTTTGCCCCATGCTCCAGTTTGGGTGATTAAGAGCGTCGGCAATCGATACGCGCAGGAGGTTTTCAAGGGGCAGATTCAGGAAAGGCCCCCCGGACGCAGTCAGGATAATCCGCTTTACGTCCTTCCTGCTTTGCCCTTCAAGGGATTGAAATACCGCCGAGTGCTCGCTGTCTACTGGATAGAGCCCGACCCCCTTCTCCTTGACGAGGTCCATGATAATGCGGCCTGCAGTGACCAGCGTCTCCTTGTTGGCCAGGGCGATATCCTTGCCGGCCCTGATGGCGGCGGCAGTCGGCACCAGGCCGGCCGCACCGACAATGGCGGCAACGACGACATCGCTCTCTCCGGCTGTGGCTGCGGCAATCAGGCCGGGAACCCCATGATGGATCTCCGGTTTCGGCCCCGTAAGCATACGGTCCAACTGCATGGCAAGATCGGCGTTCAGCACGCTGACCAGGCCGGGGCGAAATGCCTCGATCTGCTGTTTGAGAAGCTCCAGGTTGGAGCCCGCCGTAAGGGCAACCACCTGGAAGCGATCCCTGTACGCGGAAACAACCTCCAGAGTACTGACACCAATGGAACCTGTAGAACCAAGAATAGTGAGCTTTTTCATTGTCCCTCTTCAGGAAGCTTATCGGACGATGACTACCAGATAGGCGTAGTAATAAAGCGCAGGGGCAGCGAAGAGAATACTGTCGAGCCGATCCAGAATACCACCGTGACCGGGAATGATCACTCCGGAATCCTTAACACCGAAACTGCGCTTGAGAAGCGATTCGAACAGGTCACCGATCTGCCCGCAAGCTCCGACGACAAGGGCTGTAACCACACAGTCGACACCGGTGAGTTCAGGGAAGAACGTGAACTTCGCTATCAAAGTACCAGCAAGGCTCCCGCATAGGCCGCCAACAGCTCCTTCGACACTCTTGTTGGGGCTCACTATCGGATAGAGCTTGCGCTTTCCAATACTGCTGCCGACGTAGTATGCAGCCGTATCGCCGGACATGACGATGAGCAGCATCAAAAAGACCCACTCGATCCCGTTGGGGAGCCCCCTTAACAGAACCAGGTGGGAAAGAAGCAGCGGCACGTATGCGAACCCGAACCAGAACAGCGCCGCCTCGGCTGCACTCTGTCTGATGTCCCTGATGCTGAAGAGCAGATAAATCGCGACGGCAAGGAATACAACGGTGAGGGGCAGAAACAGCACTCCATTGCCTCCGTCACGGGGAATGAAGCGCTGAAGAAAATCGGGGCTGACAAAGAGAAACATGGCGAGAGCGCCGGCCAGGGAAGCAACAAAACCGGGAATCTTCCGTTCCGGAAGCGCCATCCGGTAATACTCCCCCAGACCCAGCAGCGCAACAAGGCTGACAAAGCAAGTGAAAGAAATTACACCAGCCTTAAGGATGAACAGTATCAGCAGCGGGAGGGCAATTGCCCCGGTCAGTAGACGCTTGATGGTCAGCTCCTGTTCTGCAGCTGGGCACTCGTGCGGCCGAAACGCCGCTCGCGGGACTGATAATCGTGCAGAGCGCGATGAAGCTCCTGAGCAGAGAACTCAGGCCAGTTGACATCGGTAAAGTAAAGTTCGGTGTAGGCAAGCTGCCAGAGAAGGAAATTACTGATGCGCATCTCGCCACTCGTCCTGATAAGAAAATCAGGATCGGGCATCCCCGCAGTAAACAGGTACGACGAAAAAACCTTCTCGTTTATATCGGCAACGGCAAGGCGCCCAGAAGCCAAATCTGCGGCAATACGCTCGGAAGCGTTTATTATCTCCTGCCGCGCACCGTATGAAAGTGCAAGCGTGAGCACCATGCCGGTATTGCCGGCAGTCCGTTCAATGGCTTCCTGCACAAGCTGATCGACATCGGGCGGAAGTTCCTCCCGGGCACCAATCACGTTGAACCGGATATTGCTCTCAATCATCCGGGAGGTTTCTATCCGGATGTATTTCTTGAGGAGAGACATGAGGGCTTTCACCTCGGTTTTGGGGCGAAGCCAGTTCTCGGCGGAAAAAGCAAAGAGTGTTAGATACTTGATACCGAGACGCGAACATTCCTCAACAATAACCCGCACCGTCTCGACCCCCCTCTGGTGGCCGAGTATCCTCTTTAGCATCCGTTCCTGTGCCCACCTGCCGTTTCCATCCATAATGACAGCAAGGTGACGAGGAAGTTTATCGTGTGAGAGACCGTACATAGTATATCCAGAAACAAAAAATCCCCTTTAATTGAGGGGTTAAAGGAGATTTAAACACAAAAGCACCTAGCGCGCAAGCAAAAAAGCGGAAAAGCCTTTCACATTCTATATCTACGCTACATCAGACCTCAAGAACCTCTTTCTCTTTGTGGGCAAGGACTTCATCAATCTTGGCCACGCATGCGTTGGTCACGTCCTGCACATCCTTCTCGGCACGCTTCAGGTCATCTTCGGAAATCTGCTTGTCCTTCTCCAGTTTTTTAAGGCTGTCGATGCCGTCACGACGGATGTTACGGACGGCAACCTTTGCATCTTCAGCCATCTTCTTAAGGGACTTTACGATTTCTTTCCGGCGCTCTTCGGTAAGAGCCGGAAGCGTAATACGGATGGTCTTGCCGTCGTTGGCCGGGGTAAAGCCGAGGTTCGCGTTCATGATCGCTTTTTCGATCACCGGAATCAACTTGGCTTCCCATGGCTGAATGGTTATCGTCCTCGGCTCGGGTATCGACAGGGTCGCGACCTGATTGAGCGGCGACGGGTTCCCGTAATATTCAACCTTGATATCATCCAGAAGGCCGGTAGTAGCCCTGCCGGTGCGCACCTTCTGGTACTCGCGGCGGAGCGAATCGACGGATTTGTCCATATGTGCCTTCATGTCGGCAATGACATCTTTCGTCATGCTATTCTCCTTTCACAACGGTGCCGATCTCTTCTCCACACACCACTTTCTTGATATTGCCATACTCCGTGATGTCGAAAACTATTATGGGAAGATTGTTGTCCATGCAGAGCGAGGTGGCGGTCGCATCCATAACCTGAAGACCCTTTTTGAGAACTTCCAGGTATGTAAGCTGCGGGTATTTCTGGGCAGTCGGATCCTTTTTGGGATCAGCCGAATAGACGCCGTCGACCTTGGTCCCCTTGAGAATCACATCGGCCCCGATCTCCATGGCACGCAAGCTGGCTGCCGTATCGGTCGTGAAATAGGGGTTACCGGTACCTGCCCCAAAGATCACGATTCTTCCCTTTTCAAGATGGCGCATGGCCCTGCGCCGGATGTACGGTTCGGCAACCTCCTGCATCGCAATTGCCGACTGTACCCTGGTATCAACTCCGATTTTTTCCAGAGCATCCTGCATGGCCAGGGAGTTGATCATGGTGGCCAGCATCCCCATGTAGTCGGCGCTGGCCCGATCCATTCCCTTGGATGAAGCTGCAAGCCCACGAAAGATGTTCCCGCCACCGATAACAAGCGCAAGCTCCGCTCCGGTGGCAATAACCTCTTTGATCTCGGCAGCAATGGCCGTAATCGTCTGGGGGTCTATCCCATACCCCTGGTCGCCGGCAAGAGCCTCTCCGGAAAGTTTCAGCAAAACGCGTTTGTAATAAGGTTTTCCCATTTTGTTGCAGCCCTCACGCCTGCTTGATTAACATCACGTTTCCGATAAAGGCGAAAAAAAGGCCGGCCCCATTGCAGGCCGGCCCGTTCTCCTTCTTACAGACCTGCTGCGGCAGCAACCTCGGCCGCGAAGTCGGTTTCCTTCTTCGCAAGTCCCTCGCCCAATGCATACCGGACAAAGCGACGAATTGAAATATTCTCGCCAATGGATGCAATAGCCTCATTGAGGAACTGCTGAACAGTCTTGTCAGGATCCTTCACATAAGCCTGCTCAAGAAGGCAGATATCGGAATAGAACTTTCCGACCTGTCCCTCGATAATCTTCTCGATGATGTTCTCGGGCTTGCCGGTTTCTCTCGCCTTGGCGCGATAGATCTCCTTCTCGCGCTCCACGATTTCCGCCGACACTTCTTCGCGACGCACGAACTGGGGAGCAGCCGCCGCAATGTGCATGGCGATATCCTTAACGAAGACCTGGAAATTCTCGTTGCGCGCAACGAAATCGGTTTCGCAGTTAACTTCGACAAGGACCCCGATTTTGCCGCCGGCATGGATGTAGGAACCGACCATCCCTTCGGAAGCAACGCGGCCGGCCTTCTTGGAAGCGGCGGCAAGACCTTTTTTCCGGAGATAGTCAATGGCCTTCTCATGATCGCCATCGGTCTCGGCCAGGGCCTTCTTGCAGTCCATGAGTCCTGCTCCGGTAGCTTTTCTCAGCTCGTTTACCTGTGCAGCTGTGATACCCACTGTATCCTCCCAGACAGGGACGACGCGCCAGGCGTCAGCCCGTTCTTTAAATTTAGTATAGACTCACACCCCCGAGGGGATATGGACTCTTATGCCTCGGTCTGCTCCGGCTCGGCCTCGGCAGCGGCAACCTCTTCCTCATCGCTCTGCAAACGGGCATCGCGAGCCTGTGCGCCTTCAAGAATCGCATCGGCCATCTTGGAGGTCAGGAGGCGGATCGCGCGAATTGCATCGTCGTTGCCGGGGATGACGTAATCAATCGGATCCGGGTCGCAGTTGGTATCGACAACCGCCACAACGGGAATGCCCAGCTTCTTGGCTTCACTGATGGCGATAGTCTCGTTCTTCGGGTCTACGACAAAGAGGGCGCCGGGAATCTTGCCCATACCCTTGATACCGCCAAGGGTCTTCTCAAGCTTCTGGCGCTCTTTCTCCAACTGGAGAGCTTCCTTCTTGGTATAAACCTCAACGGAACCGTCGGCGAACATGGCATCAAGACGCTTGAGGCGATCGATGCTCTGCTTGACCGTGGCAAAGTTGGTGAGCATGCCGCCAAGCCAGCGCTGGTTCACATAGAACATGCCGCAGCGTGTTGCCTCTTCGCCGATTGCATCCTGAGCCTGCTTCTTGGTGCCGACAAAGAGAATCGTCTCACCGGCCTGGGCGCACTCGCGAACGAAGCTGTAGGCATTCTTGAACAGACGGACGGTTTTCTGGAGGTCAATAATATAAATACCGTTCCGCGCTCCGAAAATGTACGGCTTCATCTTCGGATTCCATCTCTTGGTCTGGTGGCCGAAATGTACCCCGGCCTCCAGAAGCTCCTTCATTGTTACGTTCGACATACTCAATCTCCTTTTGGTTGTGCCTCCGCTTCCCCTGCAACCGGAACCCGCAACAATTGCGGGCACCACCGGCCGGACAGAAAGCGTGCGAAATAGAAACCGAGTTCATATATCACAAGAGTTCCGCCTTATACAAGAACAAACTACACTTGGCCCCCCTCCCGTATTTACATCCCACATCCCTTCGTGTATCATCCACCCTCCATGACCAGCATTCTGTTCCGCTACATTTTCAAGGAAACCGCCGTTCCCTTCATCCTCGGCATGGCGGTTTTCACCTTTGTCCTTCTTATGGGGCGCCTGCTCAAACTGGCGGAGATGGTCTTTGCCAAGGGTGTGCCCTTCTTCGACGTTTGCCGTCTTATTGTTTACATGCTTCCCTCATTCTTTCTCGTTTCAATACCCATGGCATTTCTGCTGGCCGTCCTTCTTGCATTCGGCAGGCTATCGGCCGACAGCGAGATAACCGCCATGAAGGCCGGAGGCATCGGCCTCGGAGCTCTTCTCGCCCCGGTTTTTTCCTTCGCTGTCCTTGCCTACCTTGCCACGACCTTCATAACGGTTTATGCGCTTCCATGGGGAAACACGTCGTTCAAGCAATTCCTTTACGAGGTTGTCGAATCCCGTGCCGCCACAACCATCAGCGAGAAAGTATTCAACGACGACTTCCCCGGCCTGGTCGTGTACGTCGACAACTACAATCAGGCCACTCATAAAATATCGGGCATTCTGATCCATGATGAGCGGAACCCCGAAGAACCGATGACGATTTTCGCTTCGTCGGGGATAATCGCAGCAACCCCCAAGGAAAAGAACGTTCGTCTTCATCTTGAAAACGGAAGCATCCACAGCAGTATCGGCGCCACCGGCTACCGTCTCGTTGAATTCAACAGCTACGACCTCCATGTCAACCTGCGGCAAAACGCAAAAAAAGACGAGCTTGACGAAAAAGACCTTACCCTCGATCAGCTGCTTGCCAATCGCAGCAATCAGCAAGCGGACATTAAATTCAGGCGGGATGTATCAATCGAGCTTCACAAGAGATTTGCACTGCCCTTTGCCTGCATTGTGTTCGCAATGGTGGGAGTTCCATTGGGAATACAGAATCAGCGTTCAGGGAGAGCGGGTGGATTTTCAGCGGGTATAACCATCCTGATGCTTTACTACATGGTAATGTCGGCCGGCAAAACAATCGCCGAGAAGGAAATCCTGCCACCATCCATTGCAGTCTGGCTCCCCAATTTGCTTTTCATCGCATTGGGCATTTACCTGCTGCGGCTCGCAGCCACAGAACGGCAGGTCCCCCTGGCAGACATGGCTCGCATGCTCATCGGGGAGGCCAAAGAATGGCTTAGACGGCGAAGGAGGGGCGCATGACCATCCTGACCCGCTACATTGCCGCCACCTATCTGCGGATTTTCGGACTCTGCCTTGCGTCTTTCATTGCCATCTACCTGGTAATCGATTTTCTGGAAAAAATTGGCCGATTCCTCCGCTACCAGCCAAACTGGGTTGACATTATTCAGTTTTTTCTCTTCAAAATCCCTGAGATAGTCACCCAGGTCATTCCCCTTGCAGTCCTCATGGCCACGCTGCTGACCCTGGGGATGCTTTCGCGCAACAGTGAGATTATCGCCATGCGCAGCTGCGGCGTTAGTCTCGGCAAAATCAGCGCACCCATCCTGGCAATAGCATGCACGGCAAGCCTGTTCGTCATTGTGACCAACGAGCTGGTCCTGCCGGAAACCTATCGCCAGATGCGTCACATTGAGCAGGTCCTCATCAGAAAGAAGAGCTCGAACACTTTTTTCCGCCAGAACAATATCTGGCACAAGGACAACAATGCAATTCTCATGGCGCGGGTTTTTGATCCCGCGCACCAGACTCTCAAAGGGATAACCCTCTGGAATTTCTCGAAGGGGATGACCCCGGTCCGGCGGACGGATGCCGAACAGGGAAGCTGGGACGGACGCCAGTGGACCCTCTGGAAAGTCGTAGTTAGAGATATTCAACACGAAGGGGTTGCCACGACATCCCAGGCCGACAGCATGCCTGTCAATCTCAACTTGCAGGTGGAAGACCTGAAGGTGGTTGACAAGTACGCCGACAACATGGGTTTTCTGAGACTGCGGGAATACATCCGAAAGCTTGAAAAAGGGGGATACGAGACCACCAGGTACGAAGCACAGATGCACGCAAAAATATCGCTCCCCTTCGCCTCGCTCATAATGGCCTTCCTCGGCATCCCTTTCGCGCTGCGCAGCGGCCGTTCAAGCGGCATTGCCCTGGGAATAGCAATAAGCATCGGGATCGGTTTTGCCTATTTCATCATCAACGCAATCCTTGTTTCCTTCGGCCAGACCGGCGTGCTCCCCCCACTGGTTTCCGCGTGGGCAGCCAACGTCATTGCCGCCCTGTCCGGCATCTGGCTTGCCATGACGCTCAACCGTTGACATCCGGTTTAAGGGTGATTCAATTTACTGCGAAGTAAACTTCCATCGGGAGCCCCCATGAAACAGTCCCTTTTTGCAGTGGCAGCCCTGTTAACGCTTATGTCCGCAACCGGAGCACCAGGCGCCCCCCAGGCCAGGCCGAAGAAGACCGCTCCTGCCCAGGCAATAAAGCCCGTTTCCGTCCCCGCCCCCAACATTCTGAGCATCATTCCTGCCCAGGGAGAGCCGAATATTACCGTCACGCTTTCCGGCACCGGCTTCACCGCGGGAACGGCTGCATTCCTGGGCACCACCGAAGTACCGACAACCGTTGCCGGACCGGAGCTGCTGACATTCACCATCCCCAAGCTCCCTTCCGGCCTCTATGCCCTATTCATCAAACGCGACGACGGCACCACAAGCCGCACCTACAACTTTTCGATACAGGCACCGAAACCCTTTGTAGAGTCCATATCGCCGGACACCATAAGCGTCTGTTCTTCCCCAGCCGAACGTGTTGTATATGTTACAGGCCGCAATTTTCAGCCCGCAAGCCAGGTGCTTTTCGACGGATCAGTGGTCAGGAGCAGCTACGGTTCGGAAGGTTCCATAACATTTACCGTTCCACAAACCGCAGGAGGACTGCACCAGGTCCAGGTCAAAAACCCCGACGATACCGTCACGACCCCCATGACGCTCGCCATAGTGGCTAAACCCGAAATATACAATGTCACCCGGAGTGACGGTTCGGTGAACTATTACAGGCTTGTCATCGAAGGGAAAAATTTCCAGCCTGGCGCCACAATTGTCGTGGAGGAAAACAGCCTTCAGGTGGGATTGAACGCAGGGGTCGGCAAACAACTGAGAGCCGGGGCACTGTCATCGGGAGAACGGGAATTCCTGACCTTTGAGGATTGCTCGAAACTGGTTTATCAGCGCTATCCCGTCGACCCGACGGAGAAGGATCTGCGGATCAAGGTAATCAACCCCAATGGCGAGGTCAGTTCCGAGGTGCAGGTAACGGCACCATAGCCCGTGAAAAATCCATACGGTATCAGAACGAAAAAAGCCCGCTTTATGCGGGCTTTTTTTGAGATCTGCAGATCTGACTGCCAAGGATATTGCTACTTTTTATCCTCGAAGAGGGTGACCTTGCCGTCATCCAGGTCGTACTTGGCGGTAACAATCTTAATCTTGCCTTCCTTCACAAGCTCTGCGACAACCGGCGACTTCTTGGTGATATTTTTTGCCACAAGTTTCACGTTAACATCGGAAACGGATTCTATAATCTCAGCATTGGACTTGCCCTTCGCATCCTTCATGCCCTTCTTGAGAGCAGGGGCAATGGTCTTGACAATGGCGCCGATATTGCCGTGAGCCTTCCCTTTTGTCTGGACAGTAGCGGTAACGGCACCACACCGCTCATGGCCGAGGACCATTATCAGCGGAGAACCGATATGCTCGGCGGCGTATTCGATGCTTCCGAGCACGAGGGGATCGGGTACGTTGCCGGCAACGCGAATTACGAAAATTTCTCCCATGGTCTTGTCAAAGATGATTTCGGGCGGAACCCGCGAGTCGGAGCAGGAGAGAATGATGGCATAGGGTTTTTGACCCGTTGAGAGCGCTTCACGTTTTGCCGCATTGCTGGCGGTGCAGGCACCCATCTGACCGGCAACGTATTGCTTGTTTCCGTCCATGAGACGCTGGAGTGCCTCGTCGGCACTGACACCCACGCCGCCGCCGGAAGCAAAGGCCACTGCTGCCGATGCTGCAACAGCCGCACCGATGATGAGTCGTGCAATCCTGGTTCCCTTCATGTTCATGCGTTAACCCTCCGATGAATCAAATTTTTGAATTTATTCATTATCACCATAAAACGAGCAAGTCAACGGAAACAACTTTCAGTATCAGCAGCAACCTCCGCCACCCGTTTTTCTCCCGGTTATGCTCGAGATCCATTCATTAATCAGTCCCGATGCACACCCGACCCCGGAATCGACCCGGATGGCTTCCACGGGACAGTTGACGGAGCATGCGCCGCATTCGATACAGGCGTCGAAATTTATTATTTCCGCCTTGGCGCCCTGCAAAACGAAAACCTCATGGGGGCAAACCGTGACACACATCCCACAACCAATGCAGATTTCACGGCTAAGCTCAAGAGTGGCAACATTAGGCAGGTAGGCAAAACCCTTCACGACTGTCAACTCCTTCCCGGTTCAGAAAAAACGGGCAGCAATCCAGAGGAAAATACCTGCTAACAGCGAAAGTGCCATTAAAGGCAGCGCAAGCCTCATTTCCTTTTTCACCCCCGAGCGCGAGGTAAAAGGGGTACTGCCGGTGAAGTTGAGAGTCAGGAAAGCTGTTACCGGAGTTACCGCCAGGAAAAGGGCCGCGGCTTCAAGCCATCCCGTTGTTCCGCTGTCCGTCCAAATGAGCAGGGCAACCAGACACCCGCCGGCCACTGCCCCCTTCATCGCAAAACTCCTGCCCGGAAGCCAGGGGAGCAGGACCGGAGCAGCGACCGCTCCGGTGAGAAGGGTTCCCGCGCCAAGCACCAGGGGAGGCATGACGGCCGCGATCAAAAGCTCGCCACCGGACAAGACCGGCAGCAGGACCATGGACGCCACGATCGGGACGGCCCATTTCGCGGCCGTAACCAACTCTATCGGCGTAAGGACAAGTCTTTCCCGCAAGGTAAAGGTGAGCTGCTTCATGGCGGGAGTGGTCACCATGAAGTTATCCAGGTAATCGGGGAGGTCAGCGGCGCGGATCGTTGCGTAGCGCACGCGGAATCCGGTCCGTTCGGCGACCTTGTGGGCCGCCACTCCGGGGGCGCCGAGAATGGGAAGGAGAAGTATCCTGTGCTTCACTACCGCGGCAAGCCCCGAGCTTTTGACACGCCGGACAACCTCGCCGGTTCCGAAGGTTCCCTTGCCTGCCGCACACCAGACATTGATACCGAACGTTTCGAGAACCATGAGCCATGCGTTTCGTCCCGAAAGCTCACGCCTCACCAGGTCGTAGCTCATTTTGTAGTTGGCGGTCACCACGACGGGGTCTTGCGGGCCTGGAGAGCCGATTGCGTAGAGGCCCGGCGGCACCAGATACGACATGCGCCCTATCCCCCACCGGGCCTTCCAGGCGCCAAAGCGGTCCCTGAAGAGCAGTGCGGAAGACACGGCCGGAACCCTGCCGGCCGGTGTATCGTGCCAGCGGAGAAAACCTGGGACATTTTCACTGACTGTCCCGCTGACCGCGGGAGTCTTGGGGCCTCAGCACGGCTCCCTGGAAAGGTCCGGTCCCTCCGAGGAAGCGCGAGCCCTGATTCTACGCGGTTTGGCCACAGCAATGCCGCGCACCTTGTAAGCCATATTCAACTCTCCCGTTTTATCTCAGTTCGTTCGGCACCGTTACCCGCAGACGCCCTGCCAGGTCGTCAACGAACTGGCGTGCCGACCTGCCGGAGCGGCTCCCCTTGAAAACCGCCCATTGGAGTGCTTCTTTCCTGAGCGTTTTCGCATCGATGTCCAGGGAAAACTTCTCGGCATACCGCGCAACAATGGCAAGATACGTGGCCTGGTCAAAGGAATAGAAACTAAGGTTGAGACCGAAGCGATCGGCCAGGGAAAGCTTTTCCGACACCGCCTCTTCGGGATGTATCTCCGCGCCCAGGTTGTCGTCCATCCGCTCCGGGAGAAGATGGCGCCGGTTGGAGGTGGCATAAAAGAGGATATTGGCGGGGCGCTCCTCGATCCCCCCCTCCAGAAGGGCCTTCAACTCCCGATATCCCCCCTCCCCTTCGCCGAAGGAGAGATCATCACAGAACAGGATGAAACGTTGCGGCATCTTCCTGAGAGGACCGATGATGGCCGGCAGCGTGAAGATATCGTCCCGGAGAACCTCCACGAAACGGAGTCCCTCCCCGGAAAACCGCCGGAGCAGTCCCTTTACGCAGGTGGACTTTCCGGTCCCCCGCTCTCCCCAGAGAAGGACGTTATTGGCAGGATACCCGGCCACGAACTGGGCGGTGTTGCGCACAAGCTCATCGCGCACCAAGTCGATTCCCACCAGATCGTTCAGGTCGGGAAGATGGGGATGCTCCACCGGCACGAAAGCTCCACCGCTACCCACGCGCCGCCATCGGAAAGCGAGGCAGCGCTCAAACAGCTCAGGGAGCGGCGGTGGAGGAGGAACATGGCTATCCAGAAACCTGTCGAGCCGGTCCACGAGATTGTCCAGCTTACCGGCAAACCGGCCCCAACATTCGTCGCGACTGTCATTCACTTTATACGCGCCTTGATCTTGAACAACTCGGTATTGTCCACCAGCGGGTAGTTGGCGGGAGGGAGTTTGGCGATCTCCGCCTGCACCCGCTGAATCCTCTCCGACGTAAGGGGGTGGGAGGAAAAGAACTTGGTAATGGCCCCAGGGTTCTGTTGCCCCATGGCATCAAGCTTCTGGAAGAATGAAACCATCCCCTGGGGATTGTAGCCCGCCCTGGACATGGTCTCCACCCCAAGAAAATCGGCCTGATTCTCATACTCCCTGCTGTAGGACATCATGCCGGCCTTGCCGAAGAGTTCGCTGGCCAACTGGGTCAGGGCACCCGGGTTCTGGCCCAGCACCAGTGAGAGGACCAGGGAATAGCCGTACTGCTGGGTCATCTGGCGGGTGCCGTGCCGGGCAACCGCATGGCTGATCTCGTGGGCCATGACCGCCGCCACCTCGGTCTCGCTCTGGGCAGCTTTGAGGAGCCCCGTGTGGACGTAAAGCCGCCCGCCGGGAATGGCGAACGCGTTTACGCTGTCATCCTTCACCACCTTGAAGACGTAGTCGAAGTTCACCTCCCGGGCGCCGGTCAGGAGCCTGCGCCCCAGACGGTCGATGTACTTCTGGGCCTCGGGATCATTATAAACGGGGTACTGTTTCTCGATCTCCACCGCAAACTTGTTGCCGAGCTCCTTTTCCTGCTCAATGGAGATGACGTTGAAACCGTGGATATCCGCCATGTTGACGGCGCAGCCCGCAAGCATTCCTATGACGATAAGGGGCATCAACAGCAGTCGTACGTATCTCATGGTTCTCCTCCCTGATTTCAATTTTCTTTCAATGAACATTCACGTTCCCATGCAAAGTACCCGTCGCCCTCGATTTCCCAGAAACTCTTGATACGATTCTCATAATATGCCCCGTCGCCGCATTCCCGTTCCATGGCGGCAAGAAAATCCGTGCCGATGAGGCTTTGACCATGGAGAAAGCGGTAAAAGGACCTGATACCGAGAAGATGGCCGGCAAGCTCATCCACAGAAGGGTCGATGGTATTCACGATGTACCAGTTGGCGGCAAACTGCCGGACGATTCCCGGGCGCTCGTCGAAGAGACTGCGGTGTTTGTAGCCCACGAGAAAATCGCGCACATAGTAATCGGCGCCATTGGCGACCAGGGTAGCTTCCTGGGGGGCCGTACCCCCCTCGAGGAGCGAATCGTAGAAACGCTTGAGGAGCGACTGGCAAAGCCCGTCGGCCCTGATCTCGTCATCTACGGTCTCGATGACGAACGCCTCTTTGTTGATGACATTTTCTGCCGCACGCTCCGGTGCGGATTGGTTGTTGTCTGACATTCAGGACACCTCTGATATATTAAGGAATTTCAGCGATTCAGCCGCGGGTCCAGGGCATCGCGTATCCCCTCCCCCAGCAGATTGTAGGCAAGGACCGTCACCAAGATGGCAAGGCCGGGGAAAAGGGACAGCCACCAGCCAAACTCGATGTAGTCCTTCCCCGACGTGAGGATGTTCCCCCAGCTGGGGGTTGGGGGCTGCACCCCGATGCCGAGAAACGACAGGGCCGATTCGGTAAGAATCGCCCCGGCTACGCCAAGTGTAGCAGAAACGAGAACCGGCGACAGGGCGTTGGGGAGTATATGCCGGAATATGATCCGCCCATCGGACGCCCCCAATGCACGGGCCGCCAGGATGAAGTCCCGCTCCCGCAGCGACAGCACCTCGGCCCGCACGAGCCGCGCCACCCCCATCCACCCCGTGAGGCCGATAATCGCCATGATATACCAGATGGAAGGCTCCAGGAAAGCGATCACCGCCAGAATCAGGAAAAAGGTGGGGAAACAGAGCATGATATCCACAAACCTCATGATGACGGTATCAATGAACCCTCCGTAGAAACCTGACACCAGCCCCAGCACCACCCCGATTGCCACGGCGATCCCCACCGAAACGAAGCCCACCTTGAGGGATATCCGCGCCCCGTAAATCACCCGGGTGAAGACGTCGCGCCCCAGTTCGTCTGTCCCGAACCAGTGGTCCGCCGAAGGAGGCAAAAGCACATGGTAGGCATCGATTGCGTGGGGGTCCCAGGGGGTAATGAAAGGGGCCAGAAGCGACACCGCAAACAGGAGCAGCACGACGCAGCCCCCCATCACCGCAAAGCGGTTCTTCCGGAACCTCTTCCAGAAAACCGTGTAGAACCAGCTCTCCCGGTAACCCATCCTATCCCCTCCCGTGCCTGATGCGAGGATCCGCCACGGCGTAGCAGAGGTCGGCAATCAGATTTCCCACGAGGGTGAGGAACGCGCCGATCACCAGAATCCCCATGACGAGGGGATAATCACGCCCCATGACACCTTGGTAGAAAAGCTGCCCCATGCCGGGGATGGCGAAGATGGTTTCAAAGATGACACTGCCACCGATAAGGCCCGGAAGCGAGAAGCCGAGAAGGGTGATAACCGGCAGCAGCGCATTGCGCAGGGCATGCCGGTAGATGACCGTCCGCTCAGTGAGCCCCTTGGCCCGCGCCGTGGTTATGTAGTCCTGACGGATCACCTCCAGCATGTTGGAACGCATGTAGCGTGAGAGCCCCGCCAGGCTCCCGAAGGTGGCCACGGAGACCGGGAGAACCAGGTGTTTCACCATATCCGCGAAACGGGCCAGGGGTGAAAGCGTCTCGCTGCCGAGGGAGTGGAGCCCCGAGATGGGGAGCCACCCCAGCTTCACCCCGAAGAAATACATGAGGAGCAGCGCAAGCCAGAAGGTCGGCACCGCAAAGCCCAGAAAGACGAAGAGCGTCATCCCCTTATCGTAGAGGGTGTCCCGATGCGTGGCGGTAAAGATGCCGATGGGGATGGCCAGGCCGAATTCCAGGATCAGGGCGATGACATTGAGGGAGATGGTGACCGGAATCCGCTCCTTGATCTTGTCGGTCACCGGCCGGTTGTCGGGGGCGAAGGAGCGGCCGAAGTCCAGGGTGGCCACCTGCTTGAGCCAGGTCGCATACTGGACGTGCAGCGGTTTGTCGAGCCCGTAGAACTCCCGGAGCCGCTGCCTGGTCTCGGCGGTAATCTTGGGGCTCATGGCGGTCATGGCCTCCACCGGCTCGCCCGGCGCCAGGCGGATTACCGCGAAGGAGATGAGCGTAATCCCCAGCAGCAGCGGGATCATCATTATCAGTCGCTTTGCAAGATAATTGATCATAGGTCCGAGAACGGGGACAAGGAACCGGGAAACGGGAAAGACTCAAGCCTTTACTGGTCCCCGGTCCCCGGTCCCGGCTTTTAATGTATCTGCTCTTCCTTGGGCACGTACCACCGGATGATGTTGTGCATGATACCGGCCGGCGCCGGCTCGATTCCGCGGAAGCGGGCATTTACCACCGGGAGGGCGTCGGGAACGAATAAAAAGGTGTACGGCTGTTCCTGCGCCAGGATTTCCTGGATGCGCCAATAGCAGCGCTTGCGCTTCTCCTGGTCGAAGGTCCGGCGCCCCTCTTCGATGAGCCGGTCCACCTCGGCGTTGCGGAAGCCGATGAAGTTCAGCTCCTTGGGGCCGGTTTTGCTAGAGTGCCACACGTCGAAGATGTCCGGGTCCTGGGGAATGGTCCATCCCATGATGAGGGCGTCGAAGTTCCGTTTATCGATGAAGTTGGTGAGCAGCGATGCCCACTCCAGAACCCGTATCTTGACGTCGATGCCGATCTTTGCCAGACGGCGCTGGATTATCTGAGCCGTCTTGAGCCGCTGGTCATTCCCCTGGTTGGTCAGGATTGTGAAGCTGAAGGCCTTCCCATCCTTCATCAGGATACCGCCGGGACCGGTTGCGCGCCATCCCGCCGCAGCCAGCAGTTCCTTCGCCCGCAGCGGATCATAGCCTAAATCCCTGACGTTCGGATTGTAAGGCCACGTTCCGGGCTGGAACGGACCATGGGCCACCTGCCCCAGGCCAAGGAGCACCCCATGAATGATTTCATCCTTGCTGATGGCGCAGGCTATGGCCTGGCGGACCCGACGGTCGGCAAAGAGGGGATTGCGCAGGTTGTACCCCAGGTAGGTGTACGCCGAGGCGGGATAGCGGAACTTGTTGAAGCCCGCCCGGAATTCAGGCGTATCGGTCTGACGCGCGTACTGGACCGGCGTGAGCCCCATCATGTCGAGGCCTCCGGCCTTCAGCTCCATGTATATGGTGGAATTATCGGGGATGATCCGGTAGATGTACCGGTCAATGTAAGGCCGCCCCTCGAAGTAGTCGGGGAAAGACTCGAGGACAAGCTTTTGACCCGCAACCCATTCCTTGAACCGGTAGGGACCGGTCCCCACGGGATGCCGGGAGAGTTCGCTCTTTGTAATGTCCTTCCCCTCCAGAAGATGGGCCGGCAGAATCCCCATTCCCCACGAAGCCAGGGCCGGTGCAAAGGGTTTGCCGTAGGTCACGCGGAAGGTATAACGGTCAGGGGCTTCGGCGGTCTTCACCTGCTTGAAGTCTTCGGCATAGGCGGTAGGGGTTTTGGGGTCGATGGTGACACGGTAGGTGTAGAGCACGTCGCGGGAGGTAAGCTCGACGCCGTCGTGCCACTTCACTCCCTTGCGCAGGGTAAAGGTGATGGTGAGACCGTCGGGGGATACGCGCCACGACTCCGCCAGGTCACCCACCAGCACCAGATTTTTGTCGTACTTCACCAGCCCGTTGAATACATTGCCCGCCACGTCATGGGAGGCGGAATCTGAAGCCAGCAGGGGGATCAGGTTCGAGGGCTCGCCGATGGTGCCCACCACCAGCGCATCCCCATAGGCGGGCGTTCCCGCTCCCCGCTTGGGCGGTTCCGCGACAGGGGCGCCGCCACTGCACGACACGAGCGTTATCAGCGCTGCGAGACAGCAGAACAGCCGGGCCGTCATTTTTCAAGGCTCTCCGCCCTGACCTTTCTCTTCTTTTCGAAGATGTCCTTTCGGGACGGGTCGGCGTCAAGAACCCTCTTGTAAAGCTTCAAGGCACTGCGGTAATCGCGGCTGGCGGCATAGGCATCGGCAAGATGCTCCATGACTGTAGGATCATCCTCGACGATTTCGAGGGATTTTTCCAGGTACGTCACCGCCTGATCATATTTCTTCAACTTGAAATATACCCATCCCAGGCTATCGAGGATAAAACCGTCATTGGGGCGCAGTTCCACCGCCTTTTTCAAATACTGGAGGGCTTCGTCAAGCTGTATCCCCATCTCGGCATAGGTATAGCCCAGATAGTTGAGGGCCTGGGCATCATTGGGAGCAATGGCGATTACCCGCTTCATCCGGGCGATGGATTCATCCTTCTTCCCCATCTTGTCGAGTATCGTCCCCATCCTGAAGTGGAGACGCGGATCTCCATCGAACTGCGCCTCAACCTCTTTGAGAACGGCAAGCCCTTCCGTGAACTTGTCCATGGATTCGTAAAGACCAGCCAGATAAAGGTAGAGGTCAAGATTGCCGGGATGAGCGGCAATGGCCTCTTTCAGAATGGCGATGCCCTTTTCGGGATTTTCCTGATCCCGGTAAATAAAAGCGATATGCCCCAGGGCCTCAACATAATTGGCAGTTCCGGCTGGAATCTTCCCGAACTCCGCCAGGGCCTTGTCGAACTCTTCCTTATCTTCGTAGGCGCTTGCCATGTAGAACCGTACCTGATAGGCGTTGGGTTCCAGGGCAAGGATCTGCTCGAATTCGGCAATCGCCTCGTCATAACGCTCAAGCTCCAGATAGATGAGCCCGATCTTGCGCTGAGTTTCAAGGCCGCCGACCCCGCGCTCTTTCATCCCCACAAGTAGAGGCAGGGCATCCTCCAGCTGCTGCTGCTGGAGGTACAACTGCACCAGATGCTGAAGCACGTTCATATTGAACGGGTTCACCTCCAGCAGCTGCTTGTAGGTAGCAATTGCATCCTCGTGGAGCCCGAGGCCCTCCTGGGAGATACCCATGTCGATCATCGCCTGCTCGAAGTCGGGCTTGAGCTCGATGGCCTTTTTGTAATAATTGGTCGCTTCTTTATGGAGCTTCATCTGGTCATAGGTTTTGCCCAGATAATAGTAGCCCAGCGGCGATTCCGGATTAACCTTGAGCAGTGCCTTGAGGGTGCCCACCGCCTGTTCATAGTCAAAGACCCTGACATATGAAACGGCCAGGTGCAGATAGGCATCCTCCTTGGCCGGATCAAGCTCGATGGCTTTGCTGAGGTGGGTGATGGCTTCCTTGTCTCGCTTGAGACCGGACAGGATGGTGCCTGCAATTAGCCTGGCAGGACGAAAGGCGGGATCTACGCGTATGGCGTTTTCGGATGCCCGGAGCGCATCGTCGAGCCTGGCGGTCTTAAGATAGATTTCAGCGGCAGCCGAATGGAGGTACGCAGACTTGGGATCCGCTTCTATGGCGCCGTTCAGGAGTGTGAGGGCACCTTCAAAATCACCCTCGATCTCCCGAAGGCGAGCCAGAGAAAATATGTAGAGCGCTCTCGATCCTGCAATGTTCACCGTCGGCTGGAACGACTGCTCGTTTGCGAAAGCAACCTGCTCCACGCCGTTGGTGGCGCAGCCGGGGAGAAAAGAAAGAAGCAGGAAAAATGCCGCAACAATACGTTTCTTCATGCAGTTACCCGTGTCTGCCAGAAGCTGAAAAAGCGCTCAGAAGCCGCGCATCCCTCCGGTGCTTCGAATGTAATAAAGTGAAAAAAGTGCTTCAGGATGGACATAAAGGAAAAGGCCCGGCTCTCCACGGATGGATGCCTGTTACAGGGCAACCACGCCAAAAACTACAAAAGAAAAGCTAACACAATAACCATAACCCGTCAAATGAATATAACCGAGCCTAAACCTTGCGCGAACCGGTGTTTATGGTAATGTTTGTGGTATCTCGCCGCCCCGTGGGTACGACATGGAACAGCGCTTTTTACGGTCACTCCTGAAACCTTCGGTCTATCCGGACCAAACCACGTCCGTGGAGCTCGTCCAGACCCATGTCTCCTACATCTTTCTGATCGATTACTTCGCCTACAAAATCAAAAAACCGGTGGATTTCGGATTCCTCAACTTTTCGACCATTGACCGCCGCCGCTTTTATTGCAACGAAGAGGTTCGCCTGAACAGCCGCCTCTGCCCCGGCATCTACCTGGATGTGGTAGAGATACGGGAAACGCCCGACGGAGCGGGGTTTTCCGGCCAAGGGAAAATCATCGACTACGCGGTCAGAATGAAGCGGCTTCCGGCGGAACGAATGCTCGACCGGTTGCTGGCCGAAGGGAAGGTTTCCGAACATGAAATTCGAGCCATAGCAAGGACTATAGCCACGTTCCACCTGCACGCAGAACAAGGTCCGGAAATCAACGGCTACGGCGCAATCGAGACCATTCGCGCCAACTGGGAGGAAAATTTCCGGCAAGCCGGCCAGTTCACAGGCAAAACCATAAGCAGTCGCGCGCTGACGTACATGGAGAAATGGGTTGACGGTTTTATCCGGGCAAATGAAGGCACCTTCAACGGACGCATTGCCGGCGGTTTCATCCGTGACTGCGATGGCGACATCCACATGGAGAACATTAACCTGGGAACGGACGGCAACATCTGCATCTTTGACTGCATCGAGTTCAACGAACGCTTTCGATACAGTGACACCGCCGCGGACATCGCCTTTCTCCTGATGGATCTGGACATCAACCGCAAGGCGGAGCTTTGCGCACCATTTATCGAAGAATACGTAAAGGTAACCGGAGACCACGGCGTAACCGAAGTCCTCGACTTCTACAAGATCTACAGGGCTTTCATAAGGGGCAAGGTGGAGAGCTTGCGGCTTCTCGATCCGCAGATATCCGCTGCGGACAAGGAGTCAGCCGGGGAGCGGGCCCGGCGCTACTTCCGGCTGGCCCGTGGTTACATTGCCCGCAAGGGCATCCCCCCATCGCTGATTCTCACCTGTGGTCTCACGGGAACCGGCAAGAGTTTCATCGGCCGGGAACTCGCCTTCTACCTGGGGGTGGAAATCATAAGCTCCGATGTGGTAAGAAAGGAACTGTCCGGAGTTGCTCCGACGGAGCACCGGCGTATCGGGTACGGCGAGGGGATATACTCTGATGCCGTAACCGCCCGTACCTACGGAGCGCTGCTCGAGACGGCCGAAGCATCCCTTGCGGCCGGGCGGAGCGTCATCATCGACGCCACCTTCCGTAACCGCAGTGACCGTGACGCCTTCAGGGGGCTAGCCGAACGTCACGCGGCCCGTTTCTGCCTGATTCACACAACTTGCCCGGAGGAAACAACGCGGCAGCGCCTGGACGCCAGAGAAACCCGGGGGAGAGATGTGTCGGACGGGCGGTGGGAAATCTACCTCCTCCAGAAAGGGGAGTTTGTTCCGCCAGACGGCCGCGAAACTGGCCTCATCGAACTCGATACGACCAAACCGCTTGACGAGTCGATCGACTCGCTCCTTGACGCCATGGAGATGCCGACATGTGGCTGAAATTCCGGATTGAACTCTTTAAACGCATGAAGCTGCGGGAATCATGGGTTATTTTCTTCATCCTCGGACTCATCATGATGAACTACCCATTCGTTCAGATTTTCAACAAACCCAACCGCATATTCGGCGTTCCCCAGCTCTATCTCTATTTCATGGGAGGATGGGCAATATCCATCGGTGTCATCTACCTCTTCACAAAAGCCATCAGTCATCCCGACGACGAGAACGATGAAGGAGATCACCGTTGATCCTCAGCATTGAACTGGTGGCCGGTGTATCGCTTCTCTACATCGTCCTGCTATTCAGCGTAGCCTATTACGCCGACAAAAAGCGGGAGGCGGGGAAAAGCGTCATCGACAACCCCTATGTCTACGCTCTGTCCATAGCCGTGTATCACACATCTTGGACCTTCTACGGCAGCGTCGGCAAAGCGGCCACCACCGGTCTGGACTTCCTCCTCGTCTACCTGGGACCGACCATCATGGCGTTCACCTGGTGGTTTCTCCTGCGCAAGATCGTACGGATCAGCAAAGAGAACAATATAACCTCCATTGCCGACTTTATCAGTTCACGTTACGGCAAGTCCCAGTGGCTCGGCGCCATTATCACAGTCATTGCCATTCTGGGGGTGATGCCCTACATCGCCCTGCAGCTTAAGGCGGTTTCCAGCACCTTCGACATCATCTGCGGCTACCCCTATATCCAGCTTCCACTGCTCCACAAGAACTACCCCCTATCGCTGCACACGAACTTCTTTGCCGCCATCATCCTGAGCGTCTTCAGCATGATATTCGGCGCCCGGAGGCTCGTTTCGACGGAGCGCCGCCATGATGGACTCGTGGCAGCCGTTGCGGTGGAATCAATCGTCAAGCTTTTCTCTTTTCTTGCCGTGGGGGTTTTCGTCACCTACGGCCTTTTCGGAGGCGTAAGCGACATTTTTGCCCGCATCGACGCGCAGGGAAACCTGCTGACGCGCCTTACCACCCTCGGCACAGCCGGAGGGGGTGGGACAAGTTACGCCCAGTGGCTTTCCACCCTGTATCTATCCATGGGGGCCATCATGTTCCTTCCCCGCCAGTTTCACGTGATGGTAATCGAAAGCAGTAACGAAAATCACATCAAAAAGGCCATGTGGATTCTGCCGGCCTATATGTTTCTCATCAATCTGTTTGTAGTCCCCATTGCCCTCGGCGGCATAGTCCAGACCGGCGGCATCCTGGGCGCCGACTTTTTCGTCCTCACGCTGCCGCTTCAAACGGGCCATTCGTGGCTGGCGCTACTGGCATTCCTCGGAGGTTTTTCAGCATCTGCCGGCATGGTAATGGTTGAATCAGTCGCCATATCAACCATGTTCGTCACCTACCTTCTGATGCCCATAGTTGTCAGGCTGAAACCACGTCCCTGGTTCCCGGCCATGCTCATAAACCTCAAGCGGCTCTGTATCGCCCTGGTAATCGCCCTCGGATACATCTACCAGACATTGGTCGGCGAGACATTCATGCTCGTGAACATGGGGCTCATATCCTTTGCCGCCGCCGCACAGTTCGGTCCGGCGCTCGTGGGGGGGCTCTACTGGCGCCGGGCGAACAAGACCGGGGCGCTCACCGGCATCATCCTCGGCTTTTGCCTCTGGTTCTACACGCTGCTTCTCCCCTCCGTCATTATGTCGGGCTCTTTCTCCAGAAGGATTCTCGACGAAGGCCCCTTCGGAATCGCCCTGCTGAAGCCGACTGAACTTTTCGGGCTTGCGGGCTTCGACCTCTGGTCGCACTCCCTCTTCTGGAGCATGCTTTTCAACGTGGGAGCCTACCTGGCGCTTTCCATCCTCTTCAATCAGACCGACAAGGAACGGGACCAGGTGCGCAAGTTCGTCGATGTATTTACCGCCGAGCGCAACGGCGTCCCATGGGAAACAAAGCGGATGTCGAAACCGGTCACGATCATGCAGTTCGTGAACCTCATGTCGAAGTTCATCGGTGAAAAGCAGGCCAACATGGCCATTGCGGAGTATATGGGGAACCGGGAAATCACTCCCCAGGGAGGGGTGTCGGAGTTCGAACTGCCAAAGTTGAAGCGCTTTACGGAGAAAACCCTGGCAGGATCGGTGGGGGCAGCGGCAGCCGGCGCCATCGTGGAGAGTTACCTTTCGGATATCGGGTCGCGGATGGAGCCGGTCTATGACATTTTCAGCACCGTCCAGGCATCACTGGAAGAAAGCCGCGAGGCCCTCTACGTCCGCCTTAAGGCATCGGAGCTCATGAACCGGACCCTCGACCTCCAGATCATCATGGACGATCTCCTGTCCCTCGTCCTTAAGGAGTTCAAAATCGACCTTGCGGTCATCCGGCTCATCGACGAACAGGGAATCCTGAGGGTCAAGAGCTACCGGGGGAAGGGAATTGCAGGCATTATCGGCAAGGATTGGGATCCCGACAGCGAGACTTACATCGGCGAAGCGTTCCAGAGCAACCGAATCCAGTTCGTGAACGATACCCAGCACATAACCAGACCGATCTCCCGGGAACTCATGTCCCACGAGGGGATAAAATCCTTCGCCCATATTCCCATAACGAGCAAGGGCGAACCCCCCCTCGGCATTCTTTCCGTCTTCTCCAAAAACATCGTCGGCCTCTTTAACGAGCCGTTCCTCGATTTGCTGGAAAGCCTGGCAGGGCAACTGGCACAGGCAGTAAGAATTGTCAAAGAGGTAGACGCAAAGGAGCGGGAGCGGGAGGAAAAAGAGCGGGCTGTTCTGGAAAGCGCACGGGTACTGAAGGAGATGGAAATCGCAAAGCAGATACAGCTTTCGCTCCTCCCATCCCAGCCTCCCGCCGTGCGGAGCGTTGAAATAGCCGGCCGATGCAAACCGGCTGCTCACGTGGGGGGGGATTACTACGATTTCTTTCCGCACGGGGCCAAGTGCATTGACATGGTCATAGCGGACGTTTCTGGCCACAGCGTGGGGGCCGCCCTAATCATGGCGGAAACAAGAAGCGTGCTCCGCGCCCAGACCCGTTCCGACAAAAGCGCTGGAGACATACTCGCCACCCTCAACGAGCTTCTCCACGACGACCTTTCTGCCGCCGAGCTTTTCATTACCATGTTCTATATCCGTTACGACACCGAAAACGGCATCCTCGCCTACGCCAATGCGGGCCACAACCCGCCGCTCATCTTCCGCGAGGGGATGCGGGCCTGCATGGAACTCGATGCCGAAGGGCTTATCCTGGGGATCAAGCGGGACGTCTCCTTCGAGGAGAAAAGCATCGCCCTGCGGCAAGGCGATGTGGTTCTTCTTTACACCGACGGCATCATCGAATCCCAAAATCCCCAGGGAGACTTCTTCGGCACGGGACGCCTCTGCGATATCCTGACGTCCAATCACAACAGGAGTTCGGAGGAAATTATCGAATCCATACTCACGGAAGTGGAAAATTTCAGCGCTTCGTCCGTACTAAACGACGACATTTCCATGGTTGTCGTCAAGATACTTCCTTCGGAAGCTAATGAATGAAAAGTGGAGCAAAAAGAAGCATTTTGGTGTAAACTTTCAACAGTAATGCTTTTACCTGTTAATTCCGGTCATCCCTTCCGGGAAGACCTGATATCAAGGAGCGGACCATGAATCTAAAGACAGAGGAAAAGAACGAAATCCTTATCATCTTCGTAAAGGAAGAGCGCCTCGACGCCCATAATTCAAACGATTTAAAGGGGAAGATGCAGGAACTTTTCGAAGAGGGTAAGAAAAATATCCTGGTAGATCTTACCGACGTGCGATTTATCGACAGTTCGGGGCTTGGAGCGCTGGTTTCCGGCTTCAAGAATGCCATATCCCACCAGGGGAGCCTCAAACTTTCGAGCCTCCAGCCGCAGGTCAAATCCATGTTCGAACTAACCCGCCTGCACCGGGTCTTCGAGATATTCGGCTCAACATCGGAAGCGCTCGAAAACTTTTAGGGGAGTGAGGGATGGACAAGAACGAGATTGAAGTTGACATCAAGGTGCCGAACCAGACCCGCTACCTGAGCCTTATAGGCAGAATCGGCGAGGACATCGCCATGGAGCTCAAGCGCTTCGACGGCGACCGTGACATGCTCGCGTACCACATCAACCTGGTCCTTACCGAAGCAATGGTCAACGCCATCAAGCACGCAAACGCCAACGACCCCGACAAAATGGTCCACGTTTACATCAACATCACGGACCAGGACCTTCTTATCCGGGTTTTCGACGACGGACAGGGGTTCGACATAAACAGCATACCCCCGCCCGACTTCGAACAACTGGAAGACCGCGGCAGGGGTATTTTTATAATCAAGCAATTGATGGATACGGTAAAATACGAGCAGATAAAAGGCGGGAACATGCTGGAAATGACCAAGTGCCTGCGCTGCTGTCCATGAAATTGACTGCTATCCGGCTCTTCTCCCCCTGAAAGTAACGATCAGTGCCATCGTCACCCCGAGCAGGAACATGGGGAAACTGAGCAATTGCCCCATGGAAAAGGGACCCAGCAAAAAGCCCAACTGGGAGTCAGGCTCCCGGAAGAATTCAACGATAAAGCGGAACAGTCCGTAGCCGGCGACGAAAGTCCAGAATTCAACTCCCGCAGGACGTTCCTTCCTCCCCACGATCATCAGGATCGCGAACAACACCGGCCCCTCCAGGATTGCCTCATACAATTGCGACGGATGGCGCGGCAGCTCGCCCCCCTCGCGGAAAACCATCCCCCAAGGCATATCGGTAACACGCCCGAAAAGTTCTCCGTTGATGAAGTTCCCCAGCCTTCCCAGGCCGAGCCCCACCGGAGCGGTGAGTGCGCAGAGGTCCGCCAGCGTAAAGAACGTGATCCCCTTTTTCCGCGACACAAGCAGCCCCGCAAGAATCACCCCGATGAGCCCGCCGTGGAAGGACATCCCCCCCTCCCAGACAGCAAACACCTTAAGGGGATTGGCCAGATAGTAGGATGCATTGTAAAAGACGACATATCCAAGCCGCCCCCCGAGAATAACCCCGACCGCCAGATTGAAGATCACATCCGCCACATCGTCCGCAGAAAGAGGAAGAGCACGCTGGCGGACCCTTCGGAGAATAATGAAATAGGCAGCCATGAACCCCAGTATGTACATGAGTCCATACCAGCGGAATTCCAGCGGGCCGATGCGGAAGAAAACCGGGTCGATGTGCGGCAACTGCATGGATGCTCCTCTCCGGATAAAAATCGTCATACCGTAGCAATAATACGCCATGGTGTCAATCTGCGCCCCCAACAGGAGCAGAAGCAGGCGCCGGCAGAAGACAATAAAAAAATATTTTCAACCCCATTGACAGCATCCCCAATGGAGCTACACTTCACTCAAATGCTACAGTTCTTTGAAATTGCTCTGGGAATCAGGTAGCAACCGATTGAGAACCCTGACGGTCAATCAACAACTTCAAGACGGGTTCAGACGCGGTGAGCACGCCGGCATATGAAGGTAGCCTGAAGCGCCTTCCCGATAAAAAGTTTACCAATGGTCAGAGGATCCAGCGGTTATACGGTTATCCCGGAGCAAGCATATAATTGACGTTCAGGGAATGGCGCTGTCAGCGTACATCTCATTCGTCAGGCGCGTAACAACCGCCCCAAAAGGGGAAGCGGCCGAAAAAGATCGGGGCCGGCGGTCACCAAAGAGCGCCCTTTCCGGCTTTAAGACCGTTTCTACCGACGAATACGAGAAAGCATCCCAGCTGGACGTCAATTACAAAAAAGCCCGGAGGATTTCGCCTCCGGGCTTTCTCTTTTCTCCACCATGGTCAAGGGGGATTATTTCATCAGATCCTGGGGAACCCCCGCCCTTCTGGCATTCTCTTCAAGGGCACTCAACCGGCCATTCTGCTCGGCAAGCTTCTCCTCAAAGCGTCTAGCATCGGCCTGAACACTCAGGTACATTCCGCGATTCATGTTACGGGGATTTGCCAAACGTGCCTTCCGGTCGGCAAGTTCCGCCTCGTTGGTTTTGATTGCGGTCCTCAAGGCTGTGAATTCAGCTCTCCAGGCATCCGCGTCTTTGCCGCCATAGACCGCCTTCTTTTGCTCCGGCTTGACGGCCGGTGCACTTACGGCATCCTTCCGGACTGCTTCCGGCTGCGTCCCTTTATCCCCCGGTTCCACAACCGTTTCCGACACTTCTGCGGTCGGCGCTTCCCCCTCGGAAATAACGATTACTTTTTTCCGGTATTTCTGCGGAACTTTGCCGTAATCCTGCGTGTAGTTCACCGTACCCCGAGCATCGACCCACTTGTAAATGTCGGCGTGAGCCGTTACGGCAAAGACCAGAGCCAGCACTATCATGGTAGATACATAGCGCGCCATTTGTTTCCTCCCGTGTTCCCTTTGCTGCGAACAGAGCTGCCGAGGTCCGCCTACCCCGGCGGCCACCCCAGGTGGCGTCCCGCCAGAAGATGGAAATGAATGTGAAAAACCGACTGCCCGGCATCGGCGTTATTGTTCTGCACGATGCGAAACCCACGTTCGTCCACCCCCCACTCACGGGCAATGGCGGCTGCCGCCCGGAAAATCCGGCCAATGAGGGGATCGTCCTCGGCCGTCAGGTCGAGGGCATTCACGACGTGCTTGCGGGGAATGAGCAGAACATGGTGCGGCGCAACCGGGTTTATGTCCTCGATGGCGATGAGGTCTTCATCCTCGTAAACCTTTTTGGCCGGAATGGCCCCTTCGATTATCTTACAGAAGATGCAGCTGTCCATCCGGTTTTCCTTTCATATCGATGCGGATACGGTTCCAGAGGTCGGCTCCCTTGAGCCGGAGATATCGTTCATCGTGCACAAAGAGAATTACCTGGTGCGCGGCTGAAATAAGGTTAAATGTAGCTAAAACGGATGTTTTTCGCTCATCGTCAAAATTTACCAGAGGGTCGTCGAGAAGAAAAGGCAATTTTCGCCCCCGGGAGAGAATCCCCCCCAGGGCGAGCCGGGAGGCGAGATATGCCTGATCCTGAACCCCGCAACTGTAAGCCTCCACCGCTCGGAGTTCGCCATCGGCGCCGATGGTGAGGTTGAAATTGTCGTCAAGGCGGGCCTCCCGATATCTGCCGGCGGTGAGGTTGTAGAGCTTGCCGTTTATCTCCGAGGAGAGACGTGCCAGATAGGTAGCACGGTATTCATCCAGCGTTTCACGCAAAAGCTCCACGGCAAGCCGCAGGGCACCGGTCCGTCGCACAAGGCGCTGCTCCCGCAACTTGAGCTCTTCACCCTCTTCGGCAATGGCCTCAAGGTCCTGGACTCCAGCGCGAAGCCCCGCCAGCTCCTGCTTTTTGACGAGGCAGAGGCGCTCCTTCTCCTTCACCTCCCGCTCCAGCCGCTGCATCTTCTCCTCGGCAGCGGCAAACTCCTCGTGGGACATGGCCGTAAAACCCTTGCCGACGAAGCTCTCCATGGCCTCCCGCACCACGGCCAGCTCCCGGGCAAGTTCAGAGTGCTGGTTCTTGAGATCGTCAAGGGGTGAAAGCACCCGGAGCGCGCTTGCCACCTGGTCATGCTCGACAACAACCCCCTCGACCCCCTCCATCTCTTCGAGAATCCCACGGGCACTGGCCGGTTCGATGTCGCCAAGGTGCTTCGAAACCATTTCCGCAAGCCGGGCAGCTTCGTTTCGCAATCGGCCGATCTCGGCCGAAAGACCGTCCGCTCTCCCCTGTCGCCGGGATGCATCGGCATTTCGCGCACTTTTCGAGCGGGCTGCATAGACGGCAACGGCCAGGGTTGCAAAGACGGCAATGCCGGTCATCACATAGGCGGTCTTCGGCATGAAGAACCAGGCTAAAACCGCCGCTCCCCATGCCAAAATGGGAGAAAAGAGCAGCCCGGCGGAAACCTTGCGGACATCACGGGGCTCCGCAGACAATCCGGCCATCTCATCTTCCAGCTGCTCCAGGCGTTCGCTGGCAGTACAGTAAGCCTCGATAGTCCTGTCGAACCCGGCGGGAAGTTTCGCCAGGTCCCCCAGGGGGGCGAGCTTTTTCTCAATCTCCACCCGTTGCGCTTCAAGGGCCTCCACCTTCTCCAGTTCCGTCCGGATACGGTCGAACTCCTTCCGGAGCCCCACCTCCCGGCCCTCAGCCTCATGGTATTTTTTCACCCTCTGGAGGTATTTTTCTCCCTTCTCCAGATCGGCACGGCCGGAGTCGATGGCACCCTGAAGCTCCGCAAGTTCCGCTTCAATCTTCCCGTTTTCCTCAAGATTCCGGCTCGCCGTGCGCCAGGTCTCGGCCAGCTCGGCCATCCGCGCGCGCACCTCCTCCAGTTCCCGGTCCCTGGCCCGCCCGCCGGGGCGCCTGGTCAGCTCGTAGAGTTCCTTTTCAAGGCTATTCACCACGGCATCGTAATCCATCTCGGAAAAACCGGAAAGGAGCTGCTTGATCCGGGTGGTCAGGGCACCGTCACCCTCGATCTTCAGGTCCCTCTGGCCCACGAAAACCGAATTGCGGAAGATATCCCCTTCGGCGAAACCCCACACATCCTCGATCTTGGTTAGGTACTCTTCCCGTTCGCTGCTGCGCCCCGCCGGGGAGACCTTCCCCTCGAAGCTCCAGAGAAGCTTATCCCCCGAACGTTCCGCCGCCTGAACCCGGTCAGTGAGAAAATCGCGGGCAATGGTCATTTCCCGGCCATCATAGGCAAAGCTCACCCGCGCCTCGCACCCCCCGCTGCCGCTCCAGGGAACGAACCGGTCCTTATCCTTGCGGAAGCCGAAGATTGTCCCCGCAATCGCTGACAGGATCGTCGATTTGCCGGCTTCGTTCTTGCCGCACACCAGGTTCATCCCCGGCCGGAAGGTGAATTGCTCCCCCCGGAAACGGCCGAAGGAAGGGAGCTGCACTGAGGTTATCCAGAGCATCAGTTCCCGCCTCCCCGCACAAAGCGGCCCATTACGAGCTTCAGGGCATCGCGGCACAGTTCCTGCTCAGCCTCGGTTTCCGCCTTTTCAAACCGGTCGTGGACTTTGCGGATAAAGAGCCCCCGGATCGAGTCTTCCCGTTCCATCCGCTTCACATGGCTGCTGTCGTAAAGGTCGGTCTCATCCAGCAGCTCAAGCCATGAATACCTTCCCTGGAGCCGCCCCGACAGGTTGGAAGTGTCGAGGGGGTCTTCCACTGTCCCCACAAGCCTGATGCGGGCGATGAGATCCGGTGAGGCAAGCCGCGCAAGCTCTCCTTCCAAGGCCCCCGGCTCCGGAAAGAGGGAAGCGTCAACCGTGAACTCGTTCACAATGCGGCTCTGCACTGGCACCTTCTCGACAGCTGCGCTTCCCTCGCCCACCTCGACGATGAGAACGTGGCGCTCGCCGTTCTCGCCGAACTTCTTCCCCTCGGGTGAGCCGGGATAGCAGGCGATTATCCGCCCCTGCTCCTCAAGGCACCCGACGTTGTGGTAATGGCCGAGGGCGATGTAGTCGAGTCCAAGAGCCGCAAGCTCCGGCGTTGTAAAGGGGATGTCCTTCTTCCGCATATCCCATTCGGGGCTCCCCTTGAGGGAGCCGTGCAGGAGCCCCACATGGATTCCGCCCCCGTCCCGACGGCGCAAAGACTCCAGTGCTTCCCGTGAACGGTCCGAACGGTAGGCGAACCCATAGAAATAAACCGTCGCCCCCCGTATTTCCAGCGGAAGGGGTTCATTAACCACGGGGTCTTTCAGGATATGGGCACCTGCAAAGGAATGACGATTGTAGACGCTTTCGGCAGATACCACGTTGTCGTGGGTGCCGGGGATGAGGACAATGCGGATGCCCCGCCCTGAGAGCCGCTCGAAACCATCCTGAACGCGACCCACAATCTCGGCATCCACCTGTGCCGAGTCGAACAGGTCGCCGGCCACCAGGAGGCAGTCCACTTCCCGCTTGATGGCAAGGTTTACGATGCGGTCAAAGGTCTTGAGGAAATCCTGGCGGCGTCCGCGGGCAAGCTCCCCGTAATTTTTCAGGGAAGCGCCCAGGTGGAGGTCGGCGGTATGAAGAATTCGTATGGCCATAGGATGTCAGATTGAAATTTATGGGTTATCGGTTTCAGAATCAGGGATGTTCTGCCGCTTTATCAGATGAATCAGGAATTCCCGGTTACCTTTCGGGCCGAGAATAGGCGATTCTGTAACTCCGCACACATGGAGTCCAAGGGATTCCGCCAGGGAGACGACGTTTTCAACCACTTCCCGGTGCTTTCCTTCATCCCGCACGACCCCCCCTTTGCCCACTTCGCCTTTCCCCACTTCAAACTGGGGCTTGATGAGGGCAACGACAGTGCCCCCGTTGCGGATGAGCCGAAGCGTCGGGGGCAGCACCTTGTCGAGGGAAATGAACGAGGCATCGATGACAGCCAGGTCGGGAAGTTCTGCGAGAGTGCCCGGCTCCAGGTACCGGATATTGGTCTTCTCAAGATTCACCACACGGGAATCCTGACGGAGCTTCCAGGCCAGCTGGCCGTATCCCACGTCTACGGCATAGACCTTCCGGGCACCCCGCTGGATGAGACAGTCGGTAAAGCCGCCGGTGGAGGCCCCCACATCAATGGCAACCAGATCAGTCACATCCAGGCCGAACTCATCGAGGGCTCGGGCAAGCTTCAACCCGCCGCGGCTCACAAACGGAATATCCTCTCCCTTGAGCCGGACATCGGCATCCAGCGACACCTGCGTCCCCGCCTTATCCGCAAGATGGTCGTTCACCACCACCTGTCCGGCCATGATGAGGGCACGGGCACGTTCCCGTGATTGGACGAGCCCTCGGTCCACCAGGAGTTTATCGAGGCGCTCCCTGTTTCTGATTCCGGTTGGAGTAGTGGAACTGGTCATGGGGAATAAGGATATCCTGTAGGACTGCCCATCCGACACGGCAGGGGAAGGAAGGGCTTGGGATACATGGCGTTAATTCATTAACAGCGCAGTTTCAGGCTCATAAAACCAGTAAATTGATATACCCCTATCCCCACCCCAGTGTCAACGCGATTCAAAAGATGACGCATCACCACAGCAGCGGATTCGAAGCCGGGCCAGACCCCGTTCCCCGCGACACGAGCGAACCGGTCTCAAAACCACACTCCTGGGCCATAAATGCAGCTGATATGGCGTTATGAATCTGCCTAAAAAATCCTTGCAATCCCCCGGAGACGATGCTATAGATGTAAGTCCCTACGCCGAAGTGGTGGAATTGGTAGACACGCAAGATTCAGGTTCTTGTGCGGGCAACCGTGTGCTGGTTCGAGTCCAGTCTTCGGCACCAGGAAGCAACAAGGGGTTAACCAACCGGTTAACCCCTTTTTCTTTGCCTCGATCCCCTGCTACACAGCCCTTACATCCCGCAATAATCTCCGCACCGGCTCATTCAACACCTTCACCAACTGAATTTCCGTCCTGCTGATTTCCCGCCGGGGAACCGGCCACCGGACATCTGACCGTAAAATAAAAAGTCGCCCCTTTTCCCGGTTCACCTTCGGCCCATATCTTACCGCCATGCCTGGCTATGATTCGCTGCACCGCCGCCAGCCCGATACCGGTCCCACCATACTCATTAATGCCGTGCAACCTCTGGAACGGGATAAAAAGCTTGTGGACATAGGCCATATCGAATCCTATGCCATTGTCGCGAACATAAAAGACCGTTTCTCCGTTGACCAGGCATGATCCGAATTCGATCCGGGGAGATGGAACCCTGGCAGTATATTTACAGGCATTGCCGAGGAGATTTTCCATGGCAAGACGTATGAGAATCGGATCGCCTTCGGCCTCCAGCTTTTCCGCAATGCTGACCTCCGTTTCGCGATCAGGTGCTTTCTGCCGCAAATCATTGACGATGCTCTCCGCAAGGCAGCTGAGATCGATCTTCTCCCTGTGGAGCTCCCTGCGGGTAACCCGCGAGAGCTCAAGGAGGTCGTTGATGAGCTGCCCCATCCTGTCGGCCGCAGCCCCCATCCGCTCAAGGTAGCGCTTGCCGGCCTCGTCAAGCTTGTCGGCATACTCTTCCAGGAGAATCGCGCTGAACCCGTTGATGCCGCGCAGCGGAGTACTCAGATCGTGGGCAACCAGGTAGCAGAATGCCTGCAGTTCGCGGTTGGACGCCTGAAGCTCGGCGGTGCGGTCCGCCACGCGCTGCTCCAGTTCATCGTTCATCCGCCGTATCAGTTCATTCTGCGCCTTTGCCTGCCGTTCGTAAACGATTCCGGAAACGCAGTCATCAATTGCCTCAAAGAGCATCTTGTGGTTAATGGGTTTCAGCACATACCTGCTGACACCCATTTTTATGGCCTCCAGAAGGTAGTCCGTTTCGCTGCAGGCAGAGATGACTATGATGTTTGCAGAGGGGTTTTCTTCCCGTATGGCGCGGGACATCTGGATACCGTCCATGAGCGGCATGCGGATGTCGGTCAGGACTATATCCGGCCGTCGCTCCCGGAAAACCTCAAGCCCTGCCATCCCGTTCTCCGCGACATGGATATCGAGGTTGGGGAACTTCCTTATAAGTACGCCCCTGAGCAGATCCCTGATTTCTGCCTCATCTTCCACATACAGAAGCGATAAACGGAAATCCGGGTATTGCAAGGATTCCATGTCAGACCTCTATCCTGAATTCCGCTCCTGCCCCGACGTTACGTGCAGTAAGCGCTCCGTTCATGTTTTTTTCAATAATGGTTTTAGACATGAACAAGCCGACTCCCGTCCCCCTGTCCGGTCCTCTGGTGGTGAAATACGGATCGAAGATCTTGTCCATAATCTCTTCCTGAATACCGCCACCGTTATCGGCAATGGCAATGGCGCTCTTGCCGGCTTTGGTTTCTATTGTGATCGTCACAAGCGGATTGTCAACCCTGCGCTCTACCAACACATCCCGCGCGTTCAGCAGAATATTTATCAGCACCTGGGAGAACTCGTTCGGATAGCCATTTACAACGGGATCTCCCGTAACGTTAGTTTCGATCTTGATCCTGGAACCGGCAAAGCTCCCCTCAATAATGGAGAGCGCGCGGGAAACGGCATCGCAGACCTTGAACGGAATCTTCTCCTTGTCCGGCCTGAAGAAATTCCTGAAATCGTCAATGGTTTGGGACATATGGGAGATAATCTTCATTGACTTTTCAGAACAACTTCTCAGGTCTTCCACGCGCAGGTCGCCGCGCTCGCCCCTCTCCGGCAGGCTCTGGACAATGATAGCAAGCAGGTTCAGCGGCTGGCGCCACTGATGGGCAATGTTGCCTATCATCTCTCCCATGGTGGCTTGGCGGCTCTGGAGGACTAGAAGGTGTTCCTTGTTCCGAAGTTCGTCTCCAGTCTGCTGGTGTTCCGCAATCTCTTCCTCCAGGGCGGCAACGGCCGTTTCCAGCTGTTGGTTCAGGTCGCGGGCATTTTCCTCGGCGCGCTTACGCTCCTCCACTTCCTGGCGAAGGGCTGAAATTGTATTACGCAGGTTGGTGTCGGCCGACTTGACCCTTTCCGTCATGACGTTAAAGGCCATGGCCAGCTGTCCGAGTTCATCATCGCCCCGCGGTTCGAGCCGGTGATCCAGGTTCCCGGAAGCCACTATCTCGGTACCGCGCCGCAAGCCTCCGATGGATGCAATGATGGCCCTGGAACTGAGTGCGGAGATTATGCTGATCACCAGCGCAAACATAACAAACAGAACGATGATGCTGTAGTTCAACTTTTGCCGTATCGCAACAAGTTCGTGCCGCTTGGCACCGGCAATGCGCTCTGCCGTACTGAACATTTCACGCGCCTTGAGGAGAAGAACCATCGAAAGTCGCTCTTCCCGGTCATCCAGTTGCTTAACATCGCCAGAGGCATCACCGTTATCCAGCGTCCCGCTCAGTTGAAATAGAATGCGGCCCATATCTCTGTGGATACGGCTCAGCTTGTGCCACAGATTATCATTTTCCCTACCGGAGATATGTTGTCCCGCCAGCATTTTTCCAAGGGCATCGTGCTTCAGGAGCCACTGGGCTTTGACCTGTTTCTCCCGGTAGAGCAGGTAGCGGTCCGACAGAAAGTTCAGGTCAAAAATATCATTTGATACTGAAGTAATAAACTGCAACTCATTCCGATGATAATCCTGAAGAGCGTTCATCCTGATGATATAGATGCTGCCCAGCAGGGCCACCACAAGGGGAAGGACGGATATTATAGCCAGACGTTTCCTTATGGACACCGGAGGCTACCTCATAACCGTAACAGCGGCAGGCTTGATGCCTAGCAGGGCATCCATGTAGACAAAGCCATGAAAATTCGGCACATCCGAGACCGCGACCCCTTTCCGCTTGCATACCCAGCGCGCCTGGCTTTCCAGGGTGATGGGCAATGTATGGTCCAGTGAAAGGTCAAATTCATAGTCGTCCCAAACATCTTTCAACTGGGCAGGCTCAAGCTTCAATGAGCTTAAAACCACCTTCTGCGCCCCATCCTCATCATGCATGATGTAGTTGTTTGCGCGGTCAAGGGCCTTGACGAACTTGCGTACTGAATCCTTGTTCCCGTTAACGAATTTCCGGGTGGCGACGATGTTCCAGTACATCTGATATGTTTCCTCGGAGAAGAATCTGACACCATTATTTCCAAGGCTTTTCAGCAACTGCGCCGTGTATTGGCTCCAGGTGGAAACCGCATCGACTTTGCCGGCAAGCAGCGCGTTCACTGTTTCCTCGGGCTTCAGCTCAACCACGGTAAGGTCGGTGTGCGGTATGCCCTTCATTATCAAAAATTCGTCGAGCAGAAACTCGCTGCTGGTCCCGGGGATGACGCCGACAACCTTCCCCCGTATGTGCTCCTGCTCGGTAATACCCCGATCCCTTCTGGCCACTATGCTGTTTTCCCTGCCGCTCTTGCAGATGGTGGCAAGTACCTGGATATCCGCGCCATCCAGCACGGCAAGAACAAAGGGAAAGTCCGCCACGGTGGCAAAATCGGCCTCCCCGCGCCGCACCGCAGCGAGTGCGTCTTTCCCCGTGGAATACATCTTCACTTCGACATCAAGCCCTTCCCCCTTGAAATACCCCTGTCTGTCGGCCACAAGAGCCGGAACGGAATCAAGCAGCGCCGCAACGGCAAAAACCAGGTGCTCGGGCGGCGCGGAACTCTTGCTGCTCCTTGACGCTTTCATTCCGATGACAACCAATAAACCACATATAACCACCGCAGCTGATCCAACGATTATTGCCCTGCTATTAGTCATGGCTATGCCTGTCTCCAGCTCAGACCATAATCCTGAACTCTGCGCCTTCCCCGGTGTTGTGCACGTTGAGCGTGCCGTTCATGCTTTTTTCTATAATGGTTTTGGCGATGAAAAGCCCAAGGCCGGTTCCGTGACTCGGCCCCTTCGAGGTGAAGTAGGGATCGAATACCTTGTCGATAATCCTCTTATCGATGCCGCCTCCGTTGTCGGCAATGGTCAGCACCATCCGGTTGTTTTCCATAAACATCCTGACCACCACGCGCGGTTCGTGAACATTCCTCTGCTCAATGGCATCCCTGGCATTCATGAGGATATTGAGAAGTGCCTGGGAGAATTCATTGGGATAACCGTTGATGGAGATGTCGCTTGAGCAATCGAACCGGACCTGTATCCCCATACTCCTGAAATTGTCTCCAATAAGTGACAGGGCATTGGTAACAACCCCTTTGACTCCGAACTGAACCTTTTCCTTGTCGGGGCTGAAGAAGTTCCTGAAATCGTCAATGGTCTTGGACATGTGGTAAATCAGCTGCATGGCCCGTTCGACCCTTTCCTCCAGGTATTCTGCAGTTAATTCTCCGGCGTCCAAGCTCACGGGCAACCCCTGAATGATAATCCCCAGGGTATTCAATGGCTGGCGCCACTGGTGAGCGATGTTGCCTATCATCTCACCCATGGCCGCGAGCCGGCCCTGATGGATGAGGAGCTGCTCCTGCTCGCGCAGCGCCTCAAGGGCCTGGATGCGGTCGAGGCTCTCTGTCCTCAGATCATTCAGGGCAGTGGCAAGCTCATGGGTGCGTTCCGCGACCTTCTGTTCCAGTTCGTCGTGGGCCGCCTGCAATTCTTGCGCGGCCCGCTTGCGTTTAGTTATGTCCTCGGCGATTCCCGTCGTGCCGATTACCTTGCCGTTCTGGTCAAACCGGGGCGCCCGGAACGTTTCGAAACACTTTTCTTCTCCATCCTCGACAACGTTCACCTCAACCAGCTTTTTCTGCCCGCTCCCCATAACCTCCTGGTCGTCGGCACGGACCATCTCGGCCAAATCCCGCGGCAGGAGTTCCAGGTCCGTTTTGCCGATGACCTCTCTGGGCGACGCACACCCAAAGGCAATTGCCAGCGGCCAGTTGACCTTCACGTAACGTCCTTCAGTATCCTTTAGCCAAGCCCGGTAGGGTATGTTGTCGAGGATGGCGTACACGTCGAGCTGGCTTTTTATGACCACATCCTCCAGCTCTTTGCGTTCGGTTATGTCCATGAACGCTCCGACCGCGCCACATGGCTTGCCCTCATTGTTCAAAAGCGCTGCCGCGGAGCAGTAAAGATTCCTAAACGTCCCGTCCTCCCGCTGGATGTCCAAGGTTTCTCCGCAAATGAGCTCACCGCGAACGGCCCTTTGCATGGGCAACTCCAAAGGAGAGAGCTCACGGCCGTCTTTGAAGACCCGGAATTTTGCCGCGTTGAAACCATGTTTTGATATTTCGCCCCCTGCCGGCACTCCGAGCAGTTTTTCAAGGGCCGGATTGCCCCGGATGACGTCACCCTGCGGCTCATTGGTAATGGCAAGACCGATGGGGGAGGTATCGAGGATAAGCTGCAATTCGGCCAGCCGCTGCTCCATCTCCTGATTCAATTGCAGAATCCTTTCCTCCGCCTGCTTACTCTCGGTAATGTCTTCGGAGGCAATGACAATTCCCCCGACCTGGTCCGACGAGTCATACCAGGGATGCAGCTCCCAGCGCAGCCATTGCACCGAGCCGTCGGCACGCACAAACGGCTCTCCCTCTTCCTTCAACTCTTCACCAGCCAACCCTCTCCGGTGAAACTCTTTCCACTTTTCGGGAAGCTCTGGGAAAACGTCATAGTGGCAGAGCCCCCGCAAATCGCGGTCGCCGAGCCTGTAGTCTCTCAACCAGCGCTTACTGACGCTCAGGTAGCGCATCTCGCGATCAAACATTGCCAGCCCCGCTGGAGCATGTTCGATAAAAAGGCGGAGCATTTTCTCATTTTCCCGCAACGCCTTCCCGGCCTCTTTCAAATCCGTGATGTCGTGGGCATAGATACGCACGACGGGATAAAGGGGCGTCAGAAAAACGGTCTCCCTGAATACCCCGTTTTTGACGGAAACCTCGCGGTACAGGGTTGCTTCGCTGCTCCTGTCCCAGTCGCGTACAATGGCGTCCAGGTCGTCGGGAACGAGCAGGCCGGCATCAGCCTCCGCGCCAATGCCTGCCAGAGCCTTGCAGGTAGCGGTGTTGCAGTAGGTAACGTTTCCGTTGTAATCGGTTTCGATGATGGGGTTAGGATTGAACTGGGGGAAATAGGAAAGGTGCCTTACGCGCTCATCAACCCTCTTGCGCTCGGTGATATCAGTTAAAAAAGAATAGTAATAAAGGGGGCTACCGGCTTTATCCTTCTTCAGATGCACAAGAAGTTCCACCGGCAGACGGGAGCCATCCTTTCGGATGTATTCCTTCTCGTACCTGACGGGTTCGCCGGTTCGCTTAAGCTCCGCCAGCTGCGCCAGTTCACTATCCCGCCACTCCGGAGGGGTAAGGGCGGTGCGCCAGTCCAGTTTCCGCAGCTCTTCCCCACTGTACCCGACAAGACGTTCAAACGCCCTGTTAACATGGCCCACACTGCCGTCGAGGTACCCGATGGCAAAGGGCTGGCCGGAGTCTTCAAGCAAATCGGCGAGAAAGCACATTTCATGCTCTGTGCCATCGCTCCATTCCTTGATCTGGCCCGCCAGTCCCTTTGAGCAGGAGCTTTCGTCAATACGAGGATTTCTGCCATCATCCTGCAAGCGCAACCCCTCTCCGTATCTTTATAACGACACTTAACAGTATCGTGCCGCCATTAAATTTCAAGTCCTGCACCCTCCTTCAAATCCCTTATCCCGGAACGGCAAACCTGCAAATGCATCAACCAAAAAGGGCACCCATTCTACTGGTGCCCTTTTTCCCGCATAAATTATCAGACAGAATTCTTTAAAGATGCCGGCAGAATGGAACCCAGCCGGCATCTCACCGCCGCCCGCGCTTCCTGCCGTCTGCCAGCGCTGCCACTTCTCCGGGAGTAAGCCGCCGGTACTCCCCCAACTTCAGCTCGCCGATGGCAAGGGCCCCATACCGTATCCGCCGCAGCCTGACCACCGAAAGGCTGACCGCCTCGCACATGCGGCGGACCTGACGATAGCGCCCCTCGTGAATTGTGATGGAAATCCAGGTATTGTTGTCGCTCTGTTTGGTTACTGCAACCCTTGCCGGAGCAGTCTTGCCGTCCTCCAGCTCAACGCCCTGCTCCAGCCGGGTAATCTGCTCCCGGGTCACCGTTCCCCGCACCCGCACGAGGTACTCCTTATCCACCTCATGCCTCGGATGGGCAAGACTGTTGGCCCATTCGCCGTCATTGGTAAGGAGCAGCAGCCCCTCGGTATTGTAGTCGAGACGCCCCACGGGGAAGACCCTCACCCCGAGCCCCTTGAGGAGATCGGTTACGATGGGACGCCCCTCGGGGTCCTTCAGGGTTGTCATATACCCCACGGGTTTATTTAGAAGGATGTATACCCGCTTTTCTTCAACGGTGACCGGCTTGCCGTCGACGGTGATATTATCGCGGGAAGGATCAGCCTTGGTGCCGAGCTCGGTAACCGGCGCACCGTTAATCATGACACGCCCGTCTGTGATCATCCGCTCTGCCTCCCGGCGGGAAGCGACCCCGGCCTGGGAAAGTATCTTCTGCAACCGCTCTTCCATATTCCCTCTCAAAAATGGCGAAAGGCCAGAAGCGAAGGACCATACCCCCCACCCCTAGCCTTTTGCCGGTCAATGCATCGGTAACGCCTACTCGGCAAACCGGCTCATCTTGCGGAACTTCTGGTACCGACCTTCCACGAGCTGCTCCACGGAGAGCGTCTTCAACTCATTCAGGTGCCGGAGAATGGCCTCCTTGAGGTTCTTGGCCATGGCCTCGTGATCCCGGTGGGCGCCACCCAGGGGCTCCTTGACGATCTCGTCGATGACCTCCAGCTCCTTCAGGTCGGGAGCGGTAAGCTTCAGGGCCTCGGCGGCCTGGGCACCCTTGGTGCCGTCGGACCAGAGGATGGCGGCGCACCCCTCGGGGGAGATTACGGCGTAGATGGAGTATTCCAGCATCAGCACCCGGTCCCCCACGGCGATGGCCAGCGCCCCGCCGGAGCCCCCCTCGCCGGTGATGACGACGACGATCGGCACGGTCAGGGCCGCCATCTCCCGCAGGTTGCGGGCAATGGCCTCGGCCTGGCCCCGCTCCTCGGCGCCGATGCCGGGATAGGCGCCCGGGGTGTCAACGAAAGTGATTATCGGCATCCGGAACCGCTCGGCCATCTCCATGAGGCGCAGGGCCTTGCGGTACCCCTCGGGGTTGGGCATGCCGAAGTTGCGGTAAACCTTCTCCTTGGTGTCGCGCCCCTTCTGGTGGCCGATGACCATGACCGGCTCGCCGTCCAGCTTGGCCATGCCGCCGACGATGGCGTGGTCGTCGCCGAAGAGGCGGTCGCCGTGGAGCTCCACGAAATCGGTGAAAATGTGCGTGAGGTAGTCGAGGGTGAAGGGGCGGTCGATGTGGCGTGCCACCTGAACCATCTGCCAGCGGGAGAGGTTGGCGAAGATCACCTCCCGCATCTTGTCCACCTTCTTCTCCAGCTTGACCACCTCGGTCTTCAACTCCGAGTTGTCGCCGGCGATATCGGCCAGCTCCTGAATTTTCTGCTCCAGTTCAACCACCGGCTTTTCAAATTCCAGAAAAAATTGGGAAGCCATTTATTTTCTCCTTTGTACTATTCCGTATAAATGTATCTCAACGCATCGGGGCGGTTATTCAAACGACACGGCATGATAGCCGAAGAGGTTCTTCACTTCAAGGGAGAGTTCCTCGCTGGCGGCAACCAGATACGAATCGGGCAGCGCGATGGTGGCCCGGCACTGGGCCGGGATCTCTATGGCGAGAAGCGTTTTGCAGTTTCCGGGATAGCGGCGCATGATCCCCTTGAGGGTTTCAAGGCGGCTGCGGTCGAGGCCGTCGCCGGAGAGGGTGAAGATCACCCGTTTCGTCTCCCGGCTGCTCACGTCCCGCAGGAGCACCACCTCGTTTGCCATGATCTTGATATTCTTCTCCCCCTTGTCGATGGTGCCGGTAACGAGGAGCGGGTCATCGGACTTGAGGTATTCGGAACCGGCGGCGAATGCCTCGGGGAAAACCACCACCTCCACCGAGCCGAGCAGGTCCTCCAGGGTGGCGAAGGCCATCCGGTCCCCCTTCTTGGTTATCAGCTCCTTGAGGGAGGTGACGATGCCGCAGAGCTTGACCTCGCTCTTGTCGGCCCGCCCGTCGAGGGTGGCGGTATCCACGGTGGCAAAGCGTTTTATCTCCTTCTCGTAGCGCCCCAGGGGGTGGCCGGTAATGAAGAAGCCGAGGGCCTCCTTCTCCAGCCCCAGTTTCAGCTTGTCATCCCACTCGGGGATATCGGGAAGCTGCGTCTTCCCTTTGCCGTTGCCGTTGGTGCGGATGATCTCTTCGACACCGAAGAGGGATACCTGGGCGCTCTCCCGCTCCTGCTGGATCTTCTGGCCGATGGCCATGGCATCCTCCAGGGCCGACATGAGCTGGGAGCGCAGGCCACCGGTGGAGTCGAAGGCACCGCATTTGACCAGGGATTCCACCACCCGCTTGTTGACCTTGTGGAGATCGACCCGCTCGCAGAAATCGAAGAGGTCTTTGAAATCCCCCTCTTTCCGCGCCTCGATAATCGCCTCGATGGCCCCCTCCCCTACGTTTTTCACGGCCCCGAGGCCGAAACGGATGGAGTTTCCCAGAACCCGGAAGGAGAGATGGGAGTCATTGATATCGGGGGGGAGGATCTCGATCCCCATCTCCCGGCAGTCGGAAATGGTCTTCACCACCTTATCGGTGTTCCCCATGTCCTCGGTGAGGAGTGCGGCCAGGAACTCCACCGGGTAGTGGGCCTTGAGATAGGCAGTCTGATAGGCCACGAGGGCGTAGGCGGCCGAGTGGGACTTGTTGAAGCCGTACTCGGCAAACTTGGCCATGAGGTCGAAGATTGCCCCCGCCTTCTGGAGGTCGATGCCGCCGTTCTTGGCACCTTCCAGGAAGATGTCCCGCTGCTTGGCCATCTCCGCCGGGTCCTTTTTCCCCATGGCGCGGCGCAGCAGGTCGGCGCCGCCGAGAGAATAGCCCGCCAGGGTCCGGGCGATCTGCATGACCTGCTCCTGGTATACGATGACCCCGTAGGTGTCCTTGAGGATCGGCTCCAGCTGGGGCAGGTCGTAGACCACCTTCTTGCGGCCGTGCTTGCGGTCGATGAAGTCATCCACCATCCCCGAGCCGAGGGGACCAGGCCGGTAGAGGGCGCAGGCGGCGATGACGTCCTCGAAGCAGGAAGGCTTCAGCTTCACGAGCATGTCCTTCATGCCGCTGGATTCAAGCTGGAACACGCCGGTGGTGTTGCCGGCGGAGATGAGATCATAGCTGGCCTGGTCGTCGTCGCGCAGGGCCGCGATGTCGAAGTTGGGGTCCTTGCCGGCCCGGATGATCTTCACCGCGTTGTGGATGACCGTCAGGTTCTTGAGCCCCAGGAAGTCGAACTTCACGAGGCCGATCTTCTCCACGTACTTCATGGAGTACTGGGTGGTGAGGGAGCCGGTCTTCTGGTCCTTGTAGACGGGGCAGAACTCCTCCAGCACCTTGGGGGCCACCACTACGCCGGCCGCGTGGGTGGAGGCGTGGCGCGCAAGCCCTTCGAGGCAGAGGCCGATATCGAGAAGCTCCTTCACCCGGGGGTCGGCCTCGGCGGCTTCCTTCAGGCGGGGCTCCTGGGCAATGGCGTCCTTCAGCTTGATGCCGAGGACTTCAGGCACCAGCTTGGCGATACGGTCCACCTCGCCGTAGGTCATATCCAGGGCACGCCCCACGTCGCGGATGACGGCCCGGGCCGACATGGTCCCGAAGGTGATGATCTGGCAGACCTGGTCGCGGCCGTATTTCCCGGTGACGTAGTGGATAACCTCCTCGCGGCGGTCCTGGCAGAAGTCCACGTCGATATCGGGCATGGATATCCGTTCCGGGTTCAGGAAGCGCTCGAAGAGCAGATTGTAGGGGAGCGGGTCCAGGTCGGTGATCCGGATGGAATAGGCGACCAGGGAACCGGCCGCCGAACCCCGGCCCGGCCCCACGGGGATGCCGTGGTCCTTGGCCCAGTTGATGAAGTCGGCCACGATGAGGAAGTAGCCGGGGAACCCCATCTGCGCGATGCAGTCCAGCTCGATGCGCAACCGCTCCCAGTACTTCTGCTCCTGCTCCGGAGTCATGTCGGGGGTTTTGAGCCGGATCTCCCTGAGCCGGAGCTCAAGCCCCTTGCGGGCCGCATCCTCCAGCATCTGGTCGAGGGTCTGCCCCACGGGGGGATCGAACTGGGGGAAGTAGTAGGTCTTGAAATCAAAGTCGAGGTTGCACCGCTCGGCGATCTTCACGGTATTGGAAACGGCCTCCGGCGCATAGTGGAACGCGGCGGCCATCTCCTCGGGGGTCTTCACGTAGAACTCGTCGGTGGAGAAGCGCATCCGCGAGGCATCGTTCATGGTCTTGCCGGTCTGGATGCAGAGGAGCACCTCATGGGCCCGGGCATCCTCCCGGTTCAGGTAGTGGCAGTCGTTGGTGGCCACCAGCGGCAGCCCCACCTCCCGCGCCACCTCCAGGAGCCCCTTGTTGGCCTTGTCCTGCTCCGTAAGGCCGTTCTCCTGGAGCTCGATATAGTAGCGGTCCGGAAAGAGGTCCGCGTACCAGCGGGCCACATCCACCGCCTCGGCAATCCGGTCCCGTTCGCAGAGGTAGGCCACCTCCCCCTTCAGGCAGGCGGATAGGCAGATAAGCCCCTCGGAATACTGGGCCAGCACCTCTTTATCGATGCGGGGCTTGTAGTAAAAACCCTCCTTGAAACCGACGGAGACCAGCTTCGACAGGTTCCGGTAGCCGGTCATGTTTTCGCAGAGAAGAAGCAGGTGGTAACCGGCGCCGGCCTCCACCCCCTTCACTTCCTTCACGAAGCGGGAACCGGGGGCGATATAGACCTCGGAGCCGATAATCGGCTTCACCCCCTTGTCCTTGCACTTGAGGTAGAACTCCATGGCGCCGAACATCACCCCGTGGTCGGTGATGGCCACGGCGGGCATATCGGTATCTTTGGCCTTCTTTATCAGATCGCCGAGGCGTATCGCGCCGTCGAGGAGGGAATACTGGGTATGGAGATGGAGGTGCACAAAACTCATGGGGGGTACCTGTGTGACGTTACCGGGAGATGACAATTTTACTTTCGCTAAAAAATTCCATTGATTATGCCACGAAAACGGCAACGGTGTCAACACGGCCGGCAGCGGGCAAAAAAGTGCCACATCAAATACAATTGACTGTTTTCACTACACTTTACTCTCACCCGACACCATAAAATTTCCCAGGGCATGGCGTGCGGCCGCCACACTTGCTGGCAAGCTGCCGATTTTACATTATAATAAAACAACAATCATCAGTTCCAGCCTACAGAAAGTGGAGCCCAATGCCCCTGCACGCCCTCATCATCACGCCCTGCGCCACCAAGGCAAGTAGAGATTTCAGCGCCGCCGGACAAGACTGCAAACTCACCCCCAACCTCCACCGGGCCACATCCATAATCCACTCTTCAGGAGAAGTACGGCGGGTCTTTCTCTTCAGCGGCCACATGATCGACGCCCCCGACCGCCCCGAACCCCGCTTCCCCCCCGACAAGGAGCCGATAGCCGCAGCCGCCATCGCCGCCAAGCTGGATGAGCTTGGGGCCGGTCCCGGCGACCTGGCCCTCTGCAGCGGAGCCTGCGGCGGTGACATTCTCTTCGCCGAGGCTTGCCTGGCCCGCGGAGTGCGGGTGGAAATACGCATCCCCTTCAATATCCCTGAATTCCTCAACCGCTCCGTCACCTTCGCAGGCGAACGGTGGCGGGACCGTTTCTTCACCGTCATAAACACCCCCCTTGCCACCCTCTTCGTCATGCCCGACGAGTCGGGACCGTCACCAACGAACGAGAACCCTTACGTACGCACCAACCTCTGGCTCCTCCACACGGCCCTCGCCCTGGGAGAGGAGAAGGTTCACTTCATCTGCCTCTGGAACCGCCGGGGTGGCGACGGACCCGGCGGCACCGAACACCTGCACGACGAGGTCAACAAGCGGACCGGCCAGGTCCATGTACTCGACACCAACAAGCTTTTCTTTCAAGGAGGAACGTCATGAGCCAGGAAGCTCTCAAGCAGCGCATCTCCGCACCGGGCCCGAAGAAAATACTTGCCCTCGACGGCGGCGGCATCCGCGGCATAATGACCGTCGAGGTGCTGGCAGGGATCGAGGACACCCTGCGCCGGCAGCTGAACCGCGGCAGCGATTTTGTCCTGTCCCAGTACTTCGATTTCTTCGCGGGGACCAGCACCGGAGCCATTATCGCAGCCTGCCTCTCCCTCGGCATGTCCGCCGCGGACATTCGCACCTTCTACGTGGCCAGCGGAAAGGATATGTTCGACAAGGCATTTCTCCTCAAACGCTTCCGCTACAAGTACGAAGACGATAAGCTTGCGGAAAAGCTTCAGGAGGTCTTCGGAAAGGGAACCACCCTGGGAAGCGACCGGCTCAAGACCCTCCTCATGATGGTCATGCGCAACGCCAGCACCGACTCCCCCTGGCCCGTCTGCAACAACCCCGGTGCCAAGTACAACCGCCCAGACCGTCACGACTGCAACCTGAACATCCCCCTCTGGCAACTGGTGAGGGCAAGCACCGCCGCTCCCGTTTACTTCCCGCCCGAAGTAGTGCGCGTCGGGAGCAAGGAATTCATCTTTGTGGACGGCGGCATCACCACCTGCAACAACCCCGCCTTCCAGGCGTTCCTCATGGCCACGGTAGAGCCCTACAACCTGCGGTGGACGGCAGGCGAAGATAAACTTCTCATAGTTTCCATCGGCACCGGTACCAGCCCCCAGGCAAACGCCGATCTGGCCCCCGACGAGATGAACCTCCTCTACAACGCGGGTTCTATCCCGTCGGCACTCATGTACGCTGCCCTCAACGAACAGGACTTCCTCTGCCGCACCTTCGGCAAGTGCCTGGCCGGCGACCCCCTCGACCGGGAGGTGGGTGACATGATCGGCAAGAGCGGACCGGTGGTGCCCAAGCTTTTCACCTACCTGCGCTACAACGCCGAACTGTCGCGGGAAGGTCTCAACAGCCTCGGACTCACCCATATCAAACCGGAAAAGGTCCAGAAACTCGATTCAGTGGAGCATATCGGCGAACTTCAGGAGGTGGGCAAGGCCGTGGTGGCGAAGACGTTGAAGCCGGAACATTTTGCGGCATTCTCTTAACTGCATTTAACACGTTGGTTCAGATAGTTATATTCATATTGCTAAAGCGCTGCACGAATCGCTCAAAATCGCGCGCCACCTTACATACTTACCTTAAAAACAACGGGGCCGGGTAAGTATCGGCACACCCAATCCATATTGCAAACGGAGTCCCATGAAAACAATCCGTCTCTTCATATCCTCCACCTTCCGGGACATGCACGCCGAACGGGACTGGCTCAACCGGGTCGTTTTCCCCGAGTTGCGAAGCCGCTGCCGTCGCCGGGGAGCTGAATTCGTGGGGGTGGATCTGCGCTGGGGGGTGACTGAGGAGGAGGCCCGGCAACGGGGGGCTCTGGCGGTCTGCCTCGACGAAATCGGCCGATGCGACCTTTTCCTGGGGCTTCTGGGGGACCGGTACGGCTGGGTGCCGCCGCCGGAAGAAGTTCCGGCGGAGATTTTCGCGGCGGTCCATGACGGCGGACAAGCAAGCGATGAAGAGCTATCACTCATTGACGCTTGCTACCGGTGGGACGGAACCACGCTCCCGGCCCGCTTCAGGCTTCGGCGCGACACCGGCATCTCTCCTGAAACGGCCGCTGCTCTCACCCGCATCTGGCAACGTTCAGGGCTTCCAGGCGCCGGCGAATCGGTAACAGCCCTGGAAATACGGCACGGAGCCATGGCCCCCGGAGTGCGCCGGGGAAAAGCATTCATCTTCCTCCGCTCCGGAGGGGTACATCGGCATCCCTCATTCCCCCCGTCATTTGTTCCTGTTTTTACCGATGCCGATGCCTCCACCACGAAACATTTAGCCGCCCTCAAGGATGAAATTCGCAGCGCGGCAGGCGCTACGCTGGTAGTGCGGGAGTACCGCACCGGCTTCGGCGGATTCAGGATCGACCCCATGTTTCTCACTACAGAGGAAGGGGGCCCGGCATTGCGGGACGGCATCATCCAGCCGGACGAATGGGACGGTCTCAGCGAAGGGGCCCGGCAGGCGGTCGCGGCCCACGGCACCGTTGCCCTCACCGGGATGGAGGAGTTCGGCAATCGGGTGCTGAATGACCTCTGGTGGGGCATCGAACCGCTGTTGAAAAACGGCCGGCGGCAGGATACCACCGGACAGTCCCGGCACGAGCGTTTCGCCCGCGAGCGGGCCTCCCGCTGCTTCGGCCGCGAAGGCATGGTTACCGGGGTCATGGGATACCTGAAGGATTTCGGCAACCGGTTTCCCCATATCCTGTCCGGTTTGCCCGGCTGCGGCAAAACAACCCTCCTGGCCGCCTGCATCGAACGATTGCGGGAAGAATCGCCGGAAACAGTCGTAATCCCCTGGTTCATCGGGGCCGCTCCGGGTTCCACCGAGCTCACCGCCATGGTTCGCTCCCTCTGCGAACAGTTGCGCCGCGCCTGCCGGCTGGACCTTGAGCCATCCCCCGACCCCGACAAGCTGCGTCTTCAGCTCCCTGCCTTCCTGACCGCTGCCGGCGCGGTGAAACCGGTTGCACTCTTCATAGATGCCCTCAACCAGCTGGACCCGCAGGGTGGAAGCCACGCCCTGGAATGGTTTCCCCGCACCCTGGCGCCGGGGGTGAAAGTTGTGGCCAGCACCCTCACCGGCCCCTGTCTCGACCGGCTGAAGGAACGGCTGCCGGCGGACCACATCGTCACCCTCCCTCCCCTGGAATCAGGCTCCCGGGAAATCCTCATGGACGAGCACCTGGCCCGCCGGGGCAAGAAGCTTTCGCCCCCCCAGCGGGCCATGCTTCTCGACACGGCGGCACGGCCCGATGCGGCGCTGCCCCTCTATCTCGTGGCGGCCCTGGATGAACTTTGCTGCCACGGCGATTTCGAGACCCTGACGGAGAGAATATCGGCCCTTCCGCCAACGGTGACTGAGCTTTTCGACCAGATCCTGCAGCGCCTGGAACGGGACCACGGCGCCGACCTGGCCGCAGCGGCACTGTCGGCCATGGCGGTATCCAGGGACGGGCTCCTTGAACCGGAAATCATCGACCTGCTCCAGGAGGATGGCAAATCCACGGCGTCACTTCCCTGGACCCGCTTCTACCGTGCACTGGAGCCCTTCCTCCGTCCATCCGGCGAGGAAGGGGGAAGCGGGCTCATCGGGTTCTTCCACGACCAGCTCCGCTTTACCGCCTTTCGCCGTTACCTCGGCATGTCTTCACCCACTACGCCCCCCACCCTCCTTTTCCGGCAGGCCCACGAACGACTGGCTGCATATTTTCGGGCAAATGCCCTGAAAAATGGTTCCGGAAACTCGTGGAACCCCGAGCGACGCCGCCCCCTGGCCGAATATCCCTTTCACCTGGCCGGCGCGGGAAAAGAACAGGAACTGCGGGGGCTCATGCTCGATTTCCGGTGGCTGAAGGCAAAGTTCCAGGCCCTCGACGTGGCGGGAGTCCTCGCCGATATCGCTCTCCTCCCCCCAGAGCCGGTCATCTCGACTCTGGCCCACTCCATCCGCCTTTCGACCAGCGTCCTGGCCGTTGACAAGTCACAGTTAGCCGGCCAGCTGACGGGACGGCTTCTGCTGAGGAGCGAACAGGAGCTCCAGGCACTGGCAGCACAGGCAAGCGCCGGCCTCGACGAGTTATCGCTGCTCCCGGCAACGCCGTCTCTCTACCAGGCAGGAGGCGCCATCGAGCGGGTTCTCGGCACCCACACCCATCCGGTGCGGGGAGTCGACGTTACCCCCGACGGCAAGCGGGCCGTCTCCGCCGCAGAAGACACGACGCTCAGGATATGGGATCTGGCCACCGGCGCCGAACTGATGGTCCTCAGGGGGCACGAAACCGAAGTGCTGGCCGTGGCGGTCTTGCCCGACGGCCGCAGAATCGCCTCGGGCTCGCGGGACGGCACCGTCAGGCTGTGGGATGCCGATACGGGGGAATGTTTCCTCATCCTGCGGGGACACACCCTCCCAGTCAGCTCTCTGGCGGTCGCTCCCGACGGCACCTGGCTTGCGTCGGCCTCCTGGGACAGCACGATTCGGATATGGGATCCGTTCACCGGCCGCGAGCAGAGATGCATCCAGGGGCACGCCTACGGTGTAAACGCCCTGGCCGCAGCCCCGGACGGCAAGACACTGGTCTCGGCCTCCTTCGACCGGACCATCAAGACCTGGAATCCGTTCACGGGCGAATTGCTCCGCGCCATGTCCGGACACAGCCGGCAGGTGCTCGCCCTGGCAGTGACCCCGGACGGCAGGCAAATCATCTCCGGTTCGGAAGACTGCACCCTGAAGCGGTGGGACCTGGCCGAAGGGCGCGAACTCTGGACCTATTACGGCCATACGGACGGCGTCAGCTGCGTTGCGGTCACCCCCGACGGCAAGGAGATCATTTCAGGCTCGTGGGATTTCACCCTCCGGCGCTGGGCACCGGACCAGGCCCAGCCGACGGAAACCCTCCGGGGACACACTTTCAAGGTGAGCGCCGTTACCGTAACGCCCGACAGCTCCACCGCCGTCTCCGCAGCCCGGGACACCACCCTCAAGGTCTGGAACCTGGCAGGCGCCGCCGCGCCGTCCCCCCCGGGCCATGACGCCACAGTCACCGCCTCGGCCTTCGCACCTTCCGGCGCCATAGCGCTCACATCCTCCTGGGATCGGAAGATCAAGGTCTGGCGAACCGCCAACGGCGCGGAAATCGCCACCCTCTCGGGGCACGAAGACTGGGTGAGGGATGTGGCAATCACTCCCGACGGTAACCGGGCCATATCCGCGTCCCACGACCGGACGGTGCGGCTATGGGACCTGGAACGGTACCGGGAAATCTGGACTTTCCGTGGTCACGAAGCGGAAGTATGGTCGGTGGTCGCCACCCCCGACGGCCGCCGGGCCTTCTCGGCAGGGCTCGACTGCACCCTGCGCGAGTGGGATCTGGAAACCTTCCAGCCCCTGGGGGTAACGGGGCTCCCCTCCCCCACCCGGGTCACCGGCATCTCCCCCGACGGCACGCTCCTGGCGCTGGTGGCCCAGTTTCCCACCTTCATCATCCGGGATACGCGCACCGGCTCCCTGACCCCCTATCCCCCCCAGCACCGCGACCAGGTGAACGATGTCGCATTCCTTCCCGGCGGTACACAGGTACTTACCGCCTCCAGCGACCGGACCCTCAAGCTGTGGGACCTCGTCACCGGCCAGGTCCTCTACACCCTGAGGGGCCACAATCGCGAAGTATGGAGCGTAGCCGTCACCCCCGACGGCCGCCGGGCCGTATCCGCGTCTGACGACCGGAGCCTCATCCTCTGGGACCTGGAGGGGATGAAACCCATCGCCACCTTCACGGGCGACGGGGCGCTGGTACCTTCAGCCATCTCGCCGGACGGTAAGATGATAATTACCGGCGACGAAGCGGGAGCAGTGCATCTGCTGCGGGTAGAGGGGGTTCGGCAGGGTTCTGCGCTGTTATCGGGGAAGTGATAAAAAAGAAGGAATGATGTTGCGGAAGCGGCAGCCGGAGGGGAACGGAATCCCCCCCGGCTGCCGTTTTTCGTCCGGGCGCTCCTTAGTTCGGCACGGAAGGGAGTTCCACCCCGGCCATCTTCTGGATCATCCGGACCACCTGGCAACTGTAGCCGAATTCGTTGTCGTACCAGACATAGAGGACGCAGCGCTTACCCTGGGAGATGGTGGCCAGGGAATCAACCACGCCGGCGTGGCGCGAGCCGACGAAATCGCTGGAAACCACCTCTGACGAGTTGGTGTAGTCGATCTGGTTCTGGAGCGGCGAATCCAGGGAGATCTGGCGCAGGTGACCGTTGATCTCCGCAACGTCGGCCTCCTGGCCCAGCTCCAGGTTGAGAATGGCGAGCGACACGTTGGGGGTCGGCACCCGGATGGCGTTGCCGGTCAGCTTGCCGGTCAACTCCGGAAGCGCCTTGGCCACAGCCTTGGCGGCACCGGTCTCGGTAATAACCATGTTGAGGGGGGCACTCCGGCCGCGGCGGGAAGCCTTGTGGTAGTTGTCGATCAGGTTCTGGTCGTTGGTGTAGGAGTGGCAGGTCTCCACGTGGCCGCTCACGATCCCGAACCGGTCGTTTACCGCCTTGAGCACCGGAACGATGGCGTTGGTGGTGCAGCTGGCCGCGGAGAAGATATTCTCCTCAGGGGTAATCAGCTCATTGTTGATGCCGGCGACGATATTGGGGATATCCCCCTTGCCCGGGGCGGTAAGGACCACCTTCGAGATTCCCTGCGCCTTCAGGTGCCGGCCGAGCCCCTCGCGGTCACGCCACTTGCCGGTGTTGTCGATGAGGATGGCGTTCTTGATGCCGTACTGGGTGTAGTCGACGTTCTCGGGGGCGTCGGCGTAGATGATGCGGATCATGTTGCCGTTGGCGATGATGGCGTTCTCTTCTTCGTCAAAGGTAATGATGCCGTTGAAATGGCCGTGGACCGAGTCGCGGCGCAGGAGGCTCGCCCGCTTTGCCAGATCGCCCGCCCCACCCTTGCGGACGACGGCCGCCCGAATCCGCAGTTTTTCGCCGCTGCCGGCCTTCTCCACGAGAATCCGGGCGAGGAGACGGCCGATGCGGCCGAAGCCGTAGAGTACGACGTCACGGGGCTCGCTCAGGATGGGAGTCCGGCCGGTGTTGACCGAGGCCAGTTCCCGGCGCACGAAATCATCCACCCCGAGCCCGCCCCCTTCCGCCTTGTAGCGGACGGTGAGCTTGCCGATGTCAACCCGCGCCGGAGCCAGGTCAAGCCGAGTCATTGCTTCAACGATGGGGAACGTATCAAGGACGGACAGCTCGTCATCGAGAATCAGACGGGCAAACCGGTGGGATTTGAGGATATCGATCGTGGTGCCGTTGACGAGGGTACGGCCGTAAACCGTGGTCACGACATTGTGCTCCCGATAGAGCTTGCCTATCAGGGGGAGCATGAGTTCGGCGCACTCTTCCAAGTGCTGCCATTCCATGAGGTAGGTCTTCTGCATCTGGTTGTTCATACCAACAACTCCTTCTTTGTGGGTTTCCGTGGCGGTCGCCGGCGGCCCGGCACAGAAACGTCATGTTACTACATTATTAAGTCAAAATGAACAACGTAAATTATTACTAAATTCAACCCCTTCCCTTGAAGCCGTCAATCCTTGGCATATACTTATGAACAATCGCAGCCGAAACATTAAGGAGGATGTCATGGCCACGAAAGCGACCACTAAACGAAACTGGACCATCATGGTCTATCTCGCCGGCGACAACAACCTGGACAGTGCCGGCGTCGTCGACCTGAAAGAGATGAAAACCACCGGCACAAACGATAAAGTCGCCGTTCTGGCCCAGTTCGACCGGGCCGGGACAAAGACGCAGACCATGCGCTACTGCCTGAAAAAGGGGACTTCGCTGGCCAAGGACGCGGTTCAATCCCTGGGAGAGACCAACATGGGGGACCCGAAGGTGCTGGAGGATTTCGTCACCTGGGGAATCACCAACTATCCGGCCGACCACTATCTGCTGGTCCTCTGGAACCATGGCGCCGGGTGGGATGACGCCAACCTCTACGAAGGGGACGTCTTCAGCGGGGCAGCCCCCCCGGTTTCGCGCAAAGCACAGCCGGTACCGACCAGGGGCGCAACCGGCGACGGAAAGCCCCTTCCCATGGCCCAGGCCAGGGCCGGCATCCGGCGCACCCGCCGCGCCCTCTTCAGCACCACGGTAGCCGCCGCCATCAAGCAGCGGGGGATTGCCTTCGACGACCAGGCCCAGGACTTTCTGGACAACATCGAACTGAAGAAGGTGATGACCGCCATAAAGAAGAAGCTCAATAAAAAGATCGACATCCTCGGCATGGATGCCTGCCTCATGAGCATGGTGGAGGTGGCCTACCAGATGCGGGCCGTGGCCGACTACAGCGTCGGCTCGGAAGAAACCGAACCGGGGGACGGATGGCCCTACGACCGGATCCTCAAGGCTCTGGCCGCCAAGCCTGCCATGACTCCGGAGGAGCTATCCAAAACCATCGTCACCCAGTACCTGGCATCCTACAAATCCGGCGACAACGTCACCCAATCGGCCGTGAAACTTCTGGCACTGAACCCCCTTGCCACGGCCATAGACAGTCTGGCAAAGGCCCTGTCAGGAATCCTGGGCGACACTGCCGCGCGCACCGCCCTCATCAACGCCAGGGCGCAGGTGCAGGAGTACAGCCGCCCCTACGACGACTACTGCGACCTCATCGACCTCTGCGACCTTATCAGCAAAGGGGTCGCCAACCCGGCGGTCAAAAACGCCTGCTCCGCCGTAAAGGGTGCCGCAACAACCGCCGTCATCGCCGCCGGCTACAAGGGAACGGCCGTGGACAACTCCAGGGGGGTCTCCATCTACTTCCCCAAAAGAAAGCTTTCGCCTCTGTACAAGACCCTGGACTTCACCAAGAAGAGCGCCTGGGACGAGTTTCTTTCGGCATACCTGGCCGTGCTTGGGAGATAAGGCACAGCGGTGGAGGGACCCTGGGAAGATCATCCGGCGGCCCGACACCACCGCCCCTTTCTTCATTTACGGCTTACCCTCCCACGTATTCATCTTTGACAGGGGAAAACGGTCAGCCTATATTTTTGAGCCATGCAAATCCCGGTGCCGGGGGTCTCCTCCGGCACCATCGCTCCCCAGCAAAACCCTCATGGATACAAAAGGAGATTTATGCTTGGCTCCCTTACCCTGATTCTTGCCTGCCAGCTGATCGGCGAGATCATCACCAGACTGACCGGGATTCCGGTGCCCGGCCCGGTTATCGGGATGGTTCTCCTCTTCTGCGGCCTGGTCTTTTTCCCCCGGAAAGTGCCAAAGGAAGTGGAAACCGCCGGAGGGTTCCTCCTTCGCTACCTGGCGCTGCTTTTTGTCCCTGCCGGGGTCGGCGTCATCACCAATCTCGACCTTCTCATGAAGTCATGGCTTCCCATCTCCGGCACCATCATCATCGGCACCCTTGCGACAATCGCCGTAACCGGCCTGGTCATGCAATCCCTCAATCGCCGGTGCGCCGCCTCCGGGGAGGATGACCGGCAATGAGCGTAGATATGCAGCAAGTATGGGTTTACCTGTCAACGTCCCCCCTCCTGTGGCTGACGTTGACCCTTATCGCCTACCAGATCGGCACCTGGATTTTCAGCCGGCTCGACTTCCACCCCGTGCTGAACCCGGTGCTGACCGCCATCATTCTGCTCGTGGTGCTGCTGAAGGTGAGCGGCATCGATTATCAGACCTATTTCAAGGGCGCACAGTTCATTCACTTCCTGCTGGGGCCGGCAACGGTTGCCCTGGCGATTCCGCTCCATCGGGAACTGGAGATCATCCGCAAGTCATTTGTCCCGATAATCGTCACCCTGGCAGCGGGCTCCCTGGCTGCCATCGCAAGCGCCGTGGGGATTGTCTGGGCGCTTGGCGGCGAGAGTGTACTTCTTTTGACCGTAGCGCCCAAATCGGTTACCACACCGATTGCCATGGGGATTTCCGAGCAGATCGGGGGCCTGCCGTCGCTGACTGCCGTGGTGGTCGTCCTGACCGGCATAACCGGGGCCGTTGGCGGCGACTTCGTGCTGAACCGGCTGAGAATCAACGACGACAAAGCCCGGGGCATGGCGCTGGGGGTAGCCTCCCACGGCGTCGGCACCGCCCATGCCATCCAGAGAAGCAGGGTGGCCGGGGCATTCTCGGCGCTGGCCATGGCGCTGAACGGCTTATTCACTGCCCTGCTGCTCCCAGCGCTGGTACGGCTGCTGCAGTAATTTATCTCAATGTATACCTTCCAATGTATTGAACCGGTTTTTCACGCCCTTTCCTCCATTATGACAAAATGGTCATCTCATTGTCATATTTGAGCAATGTTGCTTATGTTACTGAATAATAAGTTATAGGCAGGTGACAATAGAGAAAAAACAACCCGCTAAAAGCTGAAAAAATTCAAATCTTCCCTTCGGAGCAACGAATGAGCAATCACAATACAACTCCGATGAAAATAAATATGTCAGTCTATTTCGTCTGTAGCTGGCTGTTCAGTGTATTCCTCTGCACCGGTTTTCTTCACGGGATCCCCAACGATACCTTGCGGGATCAACTCCACTCTCTGCTGGCAGTGGCCACCTATGGCCTCATATATCAATTCCCGGCTATCATCGCGTATTGGCTGCTCAGGAAATGGCGTGCTGCAGCTATTGGTTCAGCTGTCACGCTTTCAGTTCTCTGCCATTTGTTCGTATTTTTCGACGACAAGCTGTATGACCTGTACGGGTTTCACATTAACGGCTTCGTGTGGAACTTGCTGACAAGCCGCGGAGGGATAGAGTCCCTGGGGGCAGATCAAACCAATCCCACGGTTGTTATCGGCTATATGACTGCCTTGGCAGCCATTCACCTTTCCGGGCTGCTGTTGTCGCTCAAGCTGAGCCGTGTCCGCATCCCCGCCAAATGGGTAATCCTTTTGTTCTTTGTGGCCACAGTGACGGAACGCGGTGTTTACGGATACAGTCGAGCAGAGCTCTATGAACCGGTGCTCTCGCGCGGCTCTGCCTTGCCTTTGTATCAGCCGACCAAAATGAATTCTTTCTTGAACCGGTTGGGAATACAGGTCAAAAAATCTTCAGCCATACAGATGAAGCAAAACCAAAAACAGCTCAAATATCCGAGACAACCACTGGCGATGTCGAAAAATGCCAGGCCATTTAACATTCTGGTTCTCGTTTCGGAATCGCTGCGCTGGGACATGTTGAATCCCGAGGTCATGCCTAACATGTCCAGATTTGCCAAACGGGGGTGGAACTACACGGCGCATTATTCCGGGGGGAATGGCACCAGGCAAGGTCTTTTTGCCCTGTTTTACGGCATTTCCGGCAACAACTGGGATACGTTCCTGCGCAATCGGAAGGGGCCGGTGTTTTTTGATGTACTCAAAGACTATAACTACCAATATTTTATCTATACGAGTGCGAAATTCACCTATCCTGAGTTTGACCTGACCATTTTCAGTCAAATCCCCAAAGATAAACTCGTTGAGAACAATAACGGCGAACCATGGATGCGCGATGAAGCCAACACCTCCGCCCTGATTGACAGCATCAAGCATCGCGACCCTGCAAAGCCGTATTTCGGATTCATGTTCTACGAAGCGACCCATGCGCGCTATTCCTTTCCGAACAAAGCCGCAATCAACCCGAATTATGCCACTACGCTGGATTATGCAGGCCTATCCCGGGAGGATCTTGCGTCGAAGATCAAAGGCTTGAAGGCACGTTACGAGAATGCCGCGCATAGCATTGATTCACAGTTGCAACGAATAGTGGAGTATCTGCAAAAATCCGGAGACCTGAACAACACGCTGGTCATCATCACGGGTGACCATGGCGAGGAATTCATGGAACGTGGCCGTTGGGGGCATAATTCAGCATTTACTGACTGGCAGGTCCGGGTACCCATGGTTGCCTGGATGCCGGGAAGCACGGCCAAGACCATTTCAATGCGAACCAGTCACATGGATGTTGTACCAACCATTCTAAAACGTCTGGGCGTACAGAATCAGGTGAAAGATTACAGTCAGGGGATCGACTTGTCGGCACCTCAGGATCATCGCAATATTATTGTAGCCAGTTGGAGCGACATCGGCCTGATCAACGACTACGGCAAACTCGTGATCCCCTACAAATCCACCACACAGCATGAAAACCTGGCAACAAACCTTAACGACAACCCGGTCAACGGCAGCACCCTGGTGGCAAACATGCGACAGACCATTTTTCAGGTTTTGACCGAATCGCAATACAACTGAAAATAACCCGACAGAAATTCCGGGGGTCCGAAATTCCGGGCAAATCCTGAGATTCTTCTACGCATAGCCCGGTGACCAGCCCCCAAAAGCCTGCATAATCAATGGCCTTGATTGCTCCTGTTGGCCTCGTTTTCCAACGCATCAATCATGGAGCTGATCTGGCCTGACAGGTCCATGAGTTCCGAAAGCATGCTGACGGCCTTGTCCTGCTGTCCCGACTTGGCAACGGTCACGATCTCCCGGGCAAGGGCATGAATACGCTCATGGGGGATCTCGATGCTCTTGAAGGCCGACAGGTGGCCGCACAGCTCTTTCCCCTCGCCTTCGTACCATTTGCCGAAACGGCAGGTCTTGTGGGTCGCCAATTGAGAGGCCTCCATGCTCATGAGCCCCTCCACTATCTGCTCAACCGTCTCCACGAATAGCTTGTGGTCGTTTTTCGCCAGTTCAAGGATGAACAGTTCGCTTCCCGGCGTTTTGAACCGGCGGACCATGGTTTGCAGGTCTTCGGCAAGCGCCGCCAGCTCTGTGGCGGCAAGCGCCCCGGAATGGGCCGTCGCCGAGGCGTTCTGCGCAACACTGTTTATCTCCTGGATTTTAGAAGAAATTTCGGTCGTGGTGGCGGTCTGCTGCTCAGCGGCGGTCGCAATCTGATTGACCTGCGACGACACCAGATCAATCTGGTTCAGGATCTCGCCCAGCGCTTCGCCTGATCTGGCGGCCCGCGACGTCCCCTCATGAACCTCCTGAACACCTTCTTCCATCGACTTCACTGCCCCTCTTGTTTCAGATTGAATCGCATGGATCATCTCGCTGATCTCTCTGGTCGCCCTGGTTGTCCGTTCAGCCAAAGCCCTCACCTCATCGGCCACCACCGCGAACCCCCGCCCCATCTCTCCCGCCCGGGCCGCTTCAATGGCGGCATTAAGCGCCAGGAGATTGGTCTGGTCGGCGATATCCTGAATCGTTTCCACAATCTCGCCAATCTGGTCGCTGCGCTCACCCAAGGACTCCACGGTCCGGGCAGTCTCCTTGACCCGTTCCGAAATTTTCTCCATGCCGGCAATGGTCTGCCGGACAACTTCCGCCCCGGCCGTGGCCCGGTCATTGGCAAACTGCGCGCCTTGCGCCGCCATGCTGCAGTTCTGGGCTATTTCTCCCGAAGTCACCGACATCTCCTCGCTGGAAGTTGCGATGATAATGGCCTGGTCAGCCATGTTCGAGGTATTTGCGGCAATCCTGTTGGTTGACCCGGAAAACTGCTTTGTTGAGGCGGCAAGTTTGAGAACCGCCTTCTGGGTAGTGGAGATCAATCCCGTAATGGTGTCGGCCATGGCATCGAACGAATGGGCAACCTTTCCCAGCTCGTCGTGGCACTCGCTGTTGATGCGGTGGGTCAAATCGCCATTTGCAATGACATCTGCCGCCTGCGTCAGCCGTTCGGTGAGCCGTGCTATCGCCCTGATTATCAGGTAGCTGATCCCTCCGGTGAACAATATCGACAGCAACAGGGCAACCCCCATTGTTACGGTTTTCTCCCGATACTCCTCAACGCCGTGGGTATAGGCATTTTGGGCGGCTTCGAGTTCATGGGCCAGGACCAGGTCGGCAGCCTTCTCGGTTTCGGGGAACATGGTATTTATCTTTTGCAGCGTAAGAAGTCCGCCGCTGTGAAAATCCTGCTGCTTTGCCGCCTGGGCAACCGGAATCATCCCCTCGTTCAGCAAATTTTTGCAGGATGCAAGGAACGCTTCTTTCAGTTTTTTCGACTCATCTTCTCCGGTGCCGTTGGCCAACTTGTCCAGCAAACCGTTCAGTTCGTCAAAGTTTTTCCGGACATTATCCAGGTGCATTTCCGTGGGATGATTGTGCATCTTGGCAAAGACGCCGTTGGGGTCATGCTGAAGGGCCAGTAGAAGCTGAGTCCGGCTCATGTGCAGCAGGTCCATGATATTAGTCAGCTGATGGGAGCTGGTGAGATGGTCCGCGTAAAGCTCATGCATCCCCTCATTGGCATGCTTCATCCCCATGAGACCGAGAAGCGAGTTCAGCCCCAGAGCAACCCACCCGATAAGCACAATCACGGCAAGTTTCTTCTTCATGCTACAGTTGTTCATGGCAGGCTCCTGTCAGCAGTTTAGATGATCTAACGCTGCGTTGGCATCTGCTTGTTAGAACATGTATCGGAGCAGGCAGTTATTTCTTTAATAATTTTTATTAAATTAATCACACATTACCTCTTTGCTCCGGAATTCACTTTTGCCTGTTGCTTGTCTCGCAGCCGGCTGGTAGGATTGGCCCATTACTGCATGGGATATGGGAGAATACCCGATGCCCCCCTTCACTGCCCCACCGCGCGGAAAGATCACCAGGATAACGGCGCTTGCCCTCGTCCTGCTCGCCACTGTTCTTCTTGGCTGCGCCGCGGCCTCTACATCCCCCACCGGCACTGCCCCCTATCCAGCCATCACCATCTTCGTCGGCAGCGGCTGACCCTACTGCTCCCAGGTGGAAAGTTATTTCACCAGCAAAAGAATCCCCCACATAAAACGAGACATCCGCACCGACCGGCAAGCGCGCAAGGAATGGCGCGAGCGCTACCATGGCGACATCGTCCCGCTGATCGTATTCGATGACGGCAAACGGATCATCGACGGGTGCGACATTCCCGCCATCGAACAGGCGCTGCGGGAACTGGGCGTATCTCCGCCCTCCGTCCCGTAAGGTTGATGTCCGGAGGCAATGGTACTCTTAAGGGGAATTGTGGTCGCCGCTCTATCGGCGGATTTTGTGGTAATGGTTTGAAGTGAAGATCACAGAGGGATTACAAAGGGAAGCAAGAGACGGTAAGTTTCCTATATAAGAAACCATTGTGGTTTCCTATATAAGAAACAAGTTTCTTATATAGGAAAACCTACTAATAACTAGTTGAGCAAGGAAAAGCAATGAATTTACCAAAGGTAACTGAAAATCAATTCACAGAACGTCTTGGTGTCTGTGCTGTTGAGCATAAACTGACTTTAAAGCGGTTCATATGGCGCGAAACCAGGAATACCGACGTTGGCATAGATGGGCAGATCGAACTTGTTAATGATGATGGAACATGCGCAGGTTCGATCGTTGCGGCGCAGGTCAAATCAGGCTGCTCATACTTTGAGAGTCACGACGAAGGGTACGTATACTTTACGCCAGAGGAAAAGCACCGGCATTACTGGGGGAACTTCCCTGTTCCAGTCATCCTGTTTCTTCATAACCCAGCAACCGATTTGACGCTGTGGATCGATGCGAGGAGATTTTATCGATCACCTGAAAATGCCGGCGAGAAACGAATCAAAATCCCACTAACAAACAATCTCGACGTAGCCAGCAAAGATGATCTAGTTGAAGGATTCGCTTTTGCTACTAAAATCTTTCGGGACACTGACGAAATCATCCATGAATTAACTCAGAACGTAAAGGCGTTCGGGAATGTTGATGTTACGTTTCTTGAACTTTTCGGCTTAGGCCTAACGGATGTTGGCAATAAACTATACTTCTCATTAAATCTACTATTCGACATTATCGATCGAAAATCAAACGGACGGTACTCAATGTCTTTTGGGGCTGAGGAATTCGGCTTTTTGAATAACTACATCCGGTTTCTTATTTCTCAAAATTTGATCTACTACGACCTCTCAGAATATCTTATAGACTGGGAGGACCGACAGATGGTGCCAATTTTCATATCTCCAGTGACTCCGCGAGGGCAAGAAGTATTGTGTAGCCTTTGTCACAATCGTCCATATTTGTTCCATGAGCGGTTTGTTAATATGGATTTTGCATCTGCACCACCAGATTTTGATGAGATCATGAAGTTTGTAGACGAAATAAAAGGTCAAAAAGTATCCGGTGGGATCATCGCACCAAGCATTGATGCGGTTCCGGCCGTTGATGCAGTGGGCTGACAATGCCCAACCACTCGGCGGCACACGGTCTCCGCTTCGCTTCGCCGGTGCGCCTCGACCACGTTATGCACAAAGGAGATATGCGTGACACCAGATGAAAAGCAAGACTTTGCAGACCGATTCATGGCTTTGTATCTTTCAATGGGGCTAGGAAGTCTCCCTAAACGTGAGATTGATCTCTTCGTATTTCACTTCCTGCTTAAGTCAAGTGATTACCGTGGCAAATCAAACTATGAATTGGCGAACAACTTCGGCGTTCCTGAATCAAAGATCAAAGCATTGCGACTAACCTCTGCGTTACGGCACGAACAAATTAATTCTCATGCTGTGCTGAGTCGGATTGTAGATCGCCTGATACATAGCGAACAATATGCTGCTTTAGCGGAAGGGAAAATCGAGATATCTCTTGAGGACCCGGTTGAGAAAAGAGAACTTGAGAACTTCCTGAAGGCGAGAGGCCACCATGCTGAATATACATTGAATAGCGAAGTGCTTAAAATATCAGCTGGCAGGTTGCTGGAACTTATCATGGAACACGCGGATAGAGCTAATGATGAGTTCGATAGAATCGTTCGAGCACATATTGCTGATCATGAGGTTTCTGAACGCATCTTGGCAGATGCACCTACGCTAAAGCAAAAGCTCGACAAACTGCGAGCAGAAAACCTAAACATGGATACGTTAAAAGCATTGATCGGTGCAGGATTCGGCCTGTTGACAGGCGCATAACCAGGCGGCGGCACACAGACGCTAACGCGCTGGTGCGCCCCCAGCCCGTTGAACAGAAGGAGAAGGGAAAATGCTAAGAATGGAACCTACCCCCAAGGGGGCTGGAGTGGTGTTGTACGGTGATTATTGGGATCTAGATGCCCTTTATGAGACAATTCATACCCTTTCTGGAGACGATGCACCATTTACAGGCCATGTTCAAGAAACTGTTCTCGCTCTCGCTTATGAAGTGCGACATTGTTATCAGGGAGACAGGGAGGTCCATAAATTTGGCTCTTCAGCAGAATCTGTGGGTAAAAATGGCCTCGGCCTAGTATGAGCGGCGCCCAAAAAAGTGCATCCCGTCTCAAGTCTGGCAGAATGGGTTTCGACCAAGAAAACCAAAGCTAGACAAGGAGGACGGAATGCTGCTTAAGTCTATCCTGAACCGGGTCCAATTGCATCCAGGTTTTGTCTATGGCGCTGCCCACTGGAATGATCGAGGGAAGCAACCGGTTCTTGAAATCGAGATCCACGCCCGTAAGAGAAGCCGACCTGTCTGCAGTAAGTGCGGCCAGCCCGGGCCAGGCTATGACACATTGCAGCAGCGCCGCTTTGAGTTCGTCCCTTTATGGGGTATTGCTGTTTTCTTCCTCTATGCCATGCGCCGTGTCGCTTGCCCTCGGTGCGGCGTCAAGGTTGAACGGATTCCTTGGGCTGATGGCAAGAACCATTTGACGACAACGTATGCTTGGTTCTTGGCCAGTTGGGCCAAACGGCTTTCCTGGAAAGAGGCTTCCGTTGTCTTTAAGACCAGTTGGGACAATGTCTTCCGCTCGGTCAAAATGGCGGTCGCCTGGGGACTTGCCCATCGTGACCTCGGGAATGTCACCGCAATCGGCATCGACGAGATCGCCTGGAAAAGGGGACACAAGTATCTTACCCTGGTCTACCAGATCGACAACGGTTGCCGACGACTGCTGTGGGTCGGCAAAGAGCGGACCGGCAAAACACTGAAGCAGTTTTTCAAAGAGTTCGGCACTGAGCACACTTCCGCGTTGGCCTTCATTTGCAGTGATCTGTGGCAACCCTATCTCCGGATAGCGGCGGAAGCTGCCGGAAAGGCAATGCACATCATCGACCGCTTTCATCTGATGACGCATTTCGGTAAGGCGATAGACAAGATCAGGGCTACAGAGGCCAAAGAGCTAAGAGCCAAAGGTAAACAGCCGGTTTTGACAGGAATTCTGGGGACACCATACTTAATTATTTCTTGACGATCTCTAATCAATTCATTAGATTTCAACTATGGCAAGAATTGCTCGAGTCATAGCATCAGGCATTCCCCACCACATTACCCAACGGGGCAACCGGAGAATGCAAACCTTCTTCGGCGACGACGACTACCGCGCCTATATTTCCCTATTGGCCGAATGGTGCCGTAAGTGCTCAATTGACATCTGGGCCTATTGCCTGATGCCGAACCATGTGCACCTGATTGCCGTTCCCGAAAGTGAAGACTCACTGCGTCGCGGCATCGGCGAGGCCCATCGTCGCTACAGCCGGATGATCAACTTTCGGAACAACTGGCGGGGGCACCTCTGGCAAGGACGCTTTGCATCCTTTCCCATGGACGAGACCCATCTTCTGGCTGCTGCCCGTTATGTGGAGATGAATCCTGTTGTTGCCGGCCTGGTGGAAGATGCAGCCTCCTGGCCGTGGAGTAGTGCACAGGCGCACCTGGCTGCAGCGGATGATGGGTTGGTCACCGTAGCACCACTTTTGGAACTGGCGGGAGATTGGCGGTTGTTTCTGGCTGGATCGGCTGACGAAGAACAGATCAACGAAATCAGGAAACATGAACGCACCGGCAGACCGCTTGGATCAGAGGGATTTGTCGATAGATTGGAGACGTTCTTGGACCGTCCGCTTAGGCGGGGCAAGCCGGGGCCGAAGGGGAAAGGCAATTAAGTATGGTGTCCCCGGAATTATAAGTATGGTGTCCCCGGAATTACGGACCTCCTTAAATTTGCCAAAGACCGGCGTCGGTGGTTGCACTGGCTATTCGCTTGGTCCGCCCCCGACCCCGCCAAACACTTAACATGAATGTCCCCGGAATTTTCGCGTGTGTCGGAACTCACTTCTCAGCAGAGGACTCTCTCGTCGATGGCCTAATTTCTCCCCCCTTTTTCCCCACTGTAACAGCATTGCCATATTAGTTCCTTACAGTGCGCCTATCAGTTCGATATCCCACTGTGAAAGGAATGCCTATGCCGCTCTTTCCGCAGCAAGTGTCGTCGCGTCGGCCGACACGGTTCCGGCTCTTCGATTCCTATCGTCGCTGCTCAATCGCCACAAAAATTGTCGCCGTCTTCGCCGTGGTCACCGGCGGTGCGGTCACCGCAGCTCTGTGCAGCACATGGATCATCGTCGATATCAGCGGTCGCGGCGCGACGATGTACGAACGAAATTTTGTTTCTATCAGCCGCATTTCCGCATTGCGCAGCGCCTTCGAAACCGGCCAGGCACTGGTGCGCGATCTGGTGATCGAGCAGGCACCGTATGTTCAGGACGAGATCCTCGTTAAACTCGCTTCCGAGGATAAACAGGTGAGCGACGGGCTCCGCGACATCCGCCCCTTTGTTGATACCCCCCAGCTAATTGCGCTGTACCGACAGGTGAGAGCCGACCTGGTCCTCTATACCTCTTTTCGTCAGAAAGTGATCGAACTTGCCCGGCAGGGGCAGACTGACGAGGCGATCAATATCCTCCGGAATGTGGCCGGTGAAGTCAACGATCGGATTCATGATAACCTGCGGGCCATCGAAGCGGGATTCACTGCTGATGCGAAGGCACGTAACGCCCTCAATACTTGGCGGTCGCGCTTCGGTTTCATTATCAATAGTGCCGTTGCCGTCTGCGGTATTCTGATCGCCATAGCCGCAGCTTCACTGCTGATCGCTGGTTTGGCTCGACCGCTTGCTCGACTGCGCAATGTTGTTGAACGACTGAAACAGGGCGAACTGAGCGCACGGTTCGAAGGTACCGTCACTGTCGATGCTCGTGACGAGATTCATCTGCTGACGGCGGCGGTCAACGAAATGGGCGACCGTTTCCAGGCGCTGATAGCCGCCATCACTGACGGGTCGGTCCGACTCGGTCGGTCTGCCGGCCGGCTCGACGAGACATCCCGCGGCATCGCCGGCGGCACTGCCACCGCTGCCCGGCAGATGGAGGAGGCGGCGCTCTCCAGCGATAGTATGGCGGGAGGAGCTGCGGCCATTGCTGAGAAATGCTCAGTCGCCACTGATGAAGTCCGTCAAGCCAACCGGCAGTTGTTGGAGGGGGAACAGATCATCGGCGACAGCGTCGAGGCTCTGCACACCATTGCCGCTGAGGTCAACCGGGCGGCGGAGTCGGTGGTCAGCCTCGGCAACCTCTCGGAGAAAATCGGCGAGATAGTCGGGACGATAGAGGGGATCGCCGATCAAACCAACCTCCTTGCTCTCAATGCTGCCATTGAGGCTGCCCGGGCCGGTGACCGCGGCCGGGGTTTTGCCGTTGTCGCCGACGAGGTGCGGTCGCTGGCGGAAAAAACCATGACGGCAACCAAGGAAATTGCCGCAATGATCCGGGCAGTACAGGCGGAAACCAAAGCAGTTGTCCGGCTGATGGAGACCGGGGCCAGCCAAGCACGGTGCGGCCAGGAGGCGGCAGTTCGTTCCGGCGAAGCGCTTCAGAATATGACCGCTACCATCGCCTCGGTCACCGCCCTTGTTGAGCGGATAGCCCTGACCGTCGACGAACAGCAGTCGTCCGTCCGGGAGATGCGCCACAATATCGGTCAAGTGAACGAAGTGGTCAGCCTCACCGCCCGCGGTGCCCAAGAGTCGGCGGCCGAGGCATCGGAACTCGCACGTCTGGCCGATGAACTCCAGGGGATGACCCTTAGCCTCACCGCCCGAGCGGCATAATATCACCTCGCCTACAGCTCACTCGCTACGCCACGCAGTTCAAGACAAAGGCCACCCGGATCTCCCGGACGGCCTTTGTCTTACTTGTTATGCGTACTCCATCCAGTCTCAATGAATTCCGGGGACATCCATGATAAGTTTTGGCATCGGAATTTCGGGATAGAGTCTCCTGAATTTCGGCAGCTCAAGTCCGGCACATCTCTTGGAACTTACTTTACCACTTCGCATATACCTCGACTTTTAGTTTCAAATATTCTGAACTATCTGCTAAATGTCAAAAACAATGAAATAAGTTCGTCCGTAGTCGGACCAAGCTAAGCAACTGACACACCGTTGTTTTCTCCAAATATTGGGGCTCATTTCTCCCTTAGAACCACCTTTTCACCGTTAAAAGCGAGCATTTAAGAAGATTGCACGAGCGAACAGGCACTACATACCGGGGCAGGTGTGGCACATCACGCATAGAGGTGGCCCCGCCTGACAGGACAGGGCTCTCACGGCCGGACATTTTCTGAGAGGTGAATCGTGGAACAGTTAACCAGCTTCTTCGCATCAGCAAGCAGCTTTATCTGGGGGGTTCCTCTGCTGGTTCTCCTGGTCGGCACCGGCGTGCTCCTCACCGTCCGCTTACGCGGCATCCAGGTGACTATGCTCGGGCATGCCCTGCGCGAAACCTTTGCCCGGCCGAAATCAAATGAAGCCGGGGATATCAGCCACTTCAAGGCCCTGATGATTGCTCTGGCCGCCACTATTGGTACTGGCAACATCATCGGGGTTGCTACGGCCATCACCATCGGCGGTCCCGGCGCCCTGTTCTGGATGTGGCTGACCGCTGCCGTCGGCATGGCAACGAAGTATGCCGAGGGGGTGCTGGCGGTTAAGTACCGGGTGGTGGATGCCAACGGCGAGATGGCGGGGGGGCCGATGTATTACCTGGAGAGGGGGCTGGGGCAGAAATGGCTCGGAGTCCTGTTCGCGCTCTTCGGAGCCTTGGCATCATTCGGGATCGGCAACATGGTTCAGGCAAATGCCATCGCCGCCAACCTCCACGATGCCTTGGGAGTGAGCCAGATACTCACAGGGGTTGTCCTGACGGTCTGCACGGCGGCGGTTATCCTCGGCGGCGTCAAGAAGATCGGTAGCGTTTCCGCTGTCCTGGTCCCCGTGATGGCCGTGGTCTATGTAAGCGGATGCCTTTTCATTCTCGTCCGTTTCGCCGGTGAAGTGCCGGGTGCTCTTGCCCTTGTCTTCCGGGATGCCTTCACCGGCACCGCCGCAACCGGAGGGTTTCTCGGTGCGACGGTCATGCTGGCCATCCAGAAGGGTGTCTCCCGTGGGGTCTTTTCCAATGAATCGGGCCTCGGCAGTGCACCGATCGCCGCCGCTGCCGCCAAGACTAATGAACCGTGCGAGCAGGCGCTTGTCTCCATGACCGGCACGTTCATCGACACCATAATCATCTGCTCAATGACCGGTCTAGTTCTGATCGTCACCGGAGCCTGGCATTCGGGGGCAGCGGTCACCACCTTGACCCGGTCCGCGTTCGATATCGGTCTCCCGGGGAACTTTGGAGGGTTCATCGTCTCGTTTGGCATCATTTTCTTCGCCTATTCCACGATTCTCGGCTGGGCCTACTATGGTGAAAAATGCATGGAATACCTCTGGGGGGTGAAGGCGCTCCTCCCCTACCGTCTCGTCTATTCTCTCTGCGTTGCTGTCGGTGCGGCGGTCAAACTCGAACTGGTATGGAACTTTGCCGACGTAATGAACGGCCTGATGGCAATCCCTAACCTCATAGGCCTACTTGGGCTGTCGGGAGTAATCGTGGCAGAAACAAATCGCTTTCTCGGAGATCGAAAAACGCGGCATGCGTAGGATAGCTGGTACAATAAGACCTTCAACTATCGATTGCTGCAGGAAACTGCTCAATCGCGATTGCTATCATGCCCGGAAATTCTATCCGGAATTGCGAACAAAAGGACTTTCACTTTGATTTCTTTTCATAACCTTGTCCTGATAACGGCGACTTTTGCATCTGCGATGAGCATAATTTCCTGCGGTAATGATTCTGCAGATTCTTCTCCGAGACTGCCTGCCCAACGGCCTTATTACGATTTTCAGTCCAACCTCGATCAACTGACGGTGGGCATCAGGTTGTTTCACCCTGATTATTCTGATCCACCCAAAATTGATATTTACGAAGGCACTACCCTCTGCAATTCGCAGCCTCTTTCGACACAGACGGCCGGAATTTTCACTCTCAACAACAACTCCACATGCCGGGACTTCACCCTCAACCTTCAGTATGTTCCTGCCGCCAATACTTGCCAACCGGGTGGGCTTTACCTGATGTCAGGTGCTGTAACGAACCCTGCCAACGGCCAAACAACCAATTACAACAATATGACGCTGGCGGCCTGGGACCGGAATCACAACAGGGTGGAGCCCTGGTTCACGCCCTTCGATACACCAGTCCTCTTGAGCCAGATGTCTCAATCCGGTTATGTGCAATGGGGCCCGCTCAGCACGGTGGGCCAGTGGACGTATCAACTGGATTATGAATCATCCGTTCTTCCGCCGGATGGTTGTTCGCTCCAGACTAATCTCGATCTGAACATTTCCCCCGCCGATGAAACCCTGGGAACGCAGGTTTACAGCTACACCATAAGCGAGACGAACGTTGGCGGGCAAATAACCGCCACTGTCACCCCTAACACGGCGGGCGCGCCAACGGCATCTGTTGCCCTTGATGGAACCACAAGGCATCTTTCCGTTGTTGGCCTGGATGTACTGCGGGAAGCAAATATTCAAACTTCAATGGCGTTCAAGCCGCCGGCTCAGGTTGCCCCGGCCGCGACCACGTTCACTCCAATACGGCCTTCTGTCACCATTGAATCAGAACTCTTCCTGGGCTATAGTAATGAATTCCCGACCGGGTCGCCGGCATCCCATTTGGCAAAGTTTTTTTCTACCGTCACCAAGCCTCTCGTGGACATCTACGATCCATTGTCTTTAGAGCCTCAAGTAAATATGAGAATTAGCGTATCCCTGGCAACACCGATTTCATTTCAAGACCGGCCTACATACATTGTCACGCCCATCACACTGATTCCGAATTACACGTTCAGGCCGGGGTTCGATGACAGAGCCGATTGTACGGTTTTGCCTGATCCAGGGCTGTCATGCAGGCTGGACAGCATTATAGCCGACTATAACGCCACACACGGCGTGCCTGACAGTGCCGCATTTTACAAGTTTGACGTCACTTTATTTAGCCGAATAGATGAAATTTTTTACCCGGCGATCAACATGCCACAGGTCATGATTCCGGTTAATGAGACGAACTAAAAAGTTGAAACAGGGGAATTAACGCCTCACCCCTGCGGATTTTGCACCATCACCAGTTGGGCCGGCATTGGTGCAGGGAACCCGGCCTCTGCCAAGGCCTCGCGGATGATGCGGTTGCCGTCGAAATAGACCTGCCAGTAGTTGTCGTTGTGGCAGTAGGGACGCACGGCCAGCACCGGCCCCACCAGGGTGAACGATCTCAGTCCATGGTAGCGATGTACGCAGAGACAAAAAAAGGCGGCCAATCGGCCGCCCTTTCAAGTAAGCATGCTGTTCCATTATTGCTAAAGCGATTATTTTTTCTTCTTGGTTGCCCTGGGTGCCCGGGCAGGCTTGGCCTCGACAGGCACTTCTGTGGGAGGCAAATAAGAACCGGGAGCAGCGGGTTCCAATGTACTGAAGTGGGATACGGCAATCTTCCGTTTTTTGCCGTCGCTGAACTGGATCATCGCCAATGTGGACGTTACTTCAAGAACCTTACCTGCGCCCCATTCCTGGCCTCTCGTGTGACTTACAATGCTGCCGACTTTGATAGTCATTGTCTCATACCGCTTTCTTTTTGTTGAGGTTAATGAGCTATAACCACCTACCCATAAACCTGCACGGACTAACAAAACCCTCGAAAATTGCCAATGCTGCAAAAACTAACTTCCATATTATACGATAAGGTTCTGGATTAGCAAGTAATCTTGACAATTTTCAATTGCCGCAATAATAGCAATATCCTGAATGTGCCTGACAATGTTCACGATTGAAGCAATATTTCGCAATTATGGAATCAAACTAATGAGAGGTGTCGCCATATACAAATTCATCGGACCTGATTATTAAATTAACGCAAGCCCTGCTCGCTAAAATATAATTGATTGACTTTATCAGAACAAAGCTGTTACTGTCGAAACAAGATTCGGCATGATGCCGGACAAAAACAACAAGAAGCATCAGGAGAAAGTACGAACATGGTAAACGGTACGGTAAAATGGTTCAACGACAGCAAGGGTTTTGGATTTCTCGAGCAGGATAATGGTGAGGACGTATTCTGCCATTTCTCCGCCATTACGGGTGACGGATTCAAATCCCTTACCGAAGGCGATAGGGTAACGTTTGAAATCACCAAGGGCCCGAAAGGCCTCCAGGCAGCAAACGTAACCAGAGTCTAACAGCAGTCTCCAGCAGACTTGAAAAGCCCCGGGAAAACCTCGGGGCTTTTTTGTTCCGGAGATTCCCGGTGTCCCAGGCAAGAAATCGAGGCACCCTCCCCTTCACGATCGAACCGGTCCTCTTCCAGTTCGCGCAGGAGTTCCCCCATGGCAAAACCCAATTTTCAGTTTCAGAAACGGCAGAAAGAGTTAGAGCGGAAGAAAAAGAATGATGAAAAACTGCAACGCAAACTGGCCAAAAAAGACCTCGCATCCGAACCCGCTCCCGACCAACTCTCCCAAGAGGACGTAATCGAATAGAACCGGGCGGCCTGCTGGTCGGCCTCCTTCTGTTACCCCCCCCTCAGCAGACCTCGACAACCGTGAAGGCCTTTCGCGCCCCCCCGATGCCCACCTGCAACTCGTCACCGGCAACCTTGCCTATCAAGGCACTCCCCAGGGGCGATTGCGGAGTAATGACAACGATATCCTCTCCCCCGTCGGTGATTTTGAGGCCACCCGCTTCCGGGCCCAGAAAGATACGCTTCAAAGCTCCCTCCTCATCCTCCAGGACAACCAGAGCCGTCATCCGGATCGGCGTCTCGTCGTCGAACTCTCGCAACTCAAGCAACCGGTAGCGTTCTAGCGCGTGCCGGATCTCCTGGGCGCGGTTGGCCTGTCCCTGGGCGATGTAGGATGCCTCCAGGGCCGTGGTATCGTATTTATTGTCGGGAATGCACTCTTCGTGGGTCGCCGCCTCGTGCGCAAACCGGGAAGCGCTGGAGAGGACCGCAAGATCGGCATTTAGTAGTGCTGTAATCCGGTGCCGCAGCTGTTCTTTTGTCATGGCTACGGACGGGCCGGGCCTTTCCCTGTCAGCGCGACACCCCCATCGGCAAGGGTCACCAGGCCATCCTTGTAAAGCCCCCCCACCGCCTTCTTGAAGGTCTTCTTGCTCATGCCCAGAATCTTTTCGATGTCCTCCGGGGCACTTTTGTCATGGAGCGGCAACGTGCCGCCATGGGCAGCCAGCGCCTTGAGGATGATCTCCCTGGCGTCAGACACCGCTTCTGCCCCCACCTTGCGGAGGGTCACATCCATTTTGCCGTCCTCGCGCAGACGCTTCACATAGCCGGAGAGCTGAAGGCCGGCAATGGCTCCGTCCGGCAGTTCATCCCGGTAGAGGAGCGCAGGGAATCGATTATTGACGATGACTTTGGCCCCCAGGTCGGTGAACTGCCAGACTAGCAGGGTAACGGCATCACCTTCACGGAGACCGGGAAGCCCGCGGTCAAGGCAGTCATCGATGCGGGCATTGGCAAAGGGGCGCCCCTGGGGGTCGATATCGACCTTCACCACGTAGCTTCGGCCCGCCTCCATCCGCTCGGGCTGAAGGCTATAGGGCACCAGCAGGTCCTTTGGCAGGCCCCAATCGAGAAAAGCCCCGTGGGAACCAACCGACTTGACCGTCAGCAACGCAAACTCCCCGGCCTGCGCCAGCGGAAGACGGCAGGTGGCTTGCAGCTCTCCCGTCGCGTCCTGATAGAGGAACACCTCCAGCTGCTCGCCGGGCGCCGCCTCGGGGGCCTCCCGCCTGGGGAGGCGCGCCATCCGCGTCCCCGCCTCCAGCCAGACGCCTTGGTTGTCAACGCGGGCAACCCTCAGGGTATGCAGACGACAGAGTCCGGGTTGTTCGCTATTTTCCATATATCCCTCCGGGGGTGTATCCATAAGTCATTTCCAGAAAAAATCTTTATGCAGAATAACATGGGACTTCGGGGCGGGCGTAGGAGAAAGTTGAAACCGCACTTAAAAGTGAAGACGATGCTATTTAAACTGGGATCAAAGTTCTTTTTCAAGGGCTGACGACTTGTTTTTTGACGCAAAACAGACGCAATTCCATTATAACCCAGCCTTTTTATCCCTGAATATTCTTTTTTGACAGAAAAGCCATGCCGTCCTATAGTGCGGAATAATTGGAAGACATTTACCATGAGCCCTCGCGGACATCACCGCTCTTTTATTGGTATGGACAGAAACATTCAACGGACCGAACGGAACATTTCTGCGTTCTGGAGTCGGTCATAATACGGATAGATATGAAATAGTTACCTAGGTTTTGGTTCAGTTGCAGCAAGGTGGACGACCGCCGGATATTGTCAATGATGAGTTGGAAAGAAGTTAATTACAACACTACCAAACGGAGGAGTTATGAAACAAGTTGGCTTGATTATCATCGTACTAGGCTTACTCGGATTGTGTTTTTCGTATAGCATGAACACTACAGTTACAACTGAAAGCAAATCTTTAGGTTACGGAATTGAGGTTCCGTCAATGACTGTGAACAATATTGGATTAATAGAAGACCGCCGTAATGCCATGTTGGTATCAGGGATTGCAACAATAATTGGTGTTATTTTATTTGTAGCAGGAACTCTCCAAGAAGGCAAAATAGAGCCGCTTTCAACCTATACAAACTATCACCGTAAATGTCCATTTTGCGCGGAACTAATCAAAGAAGACGCTGTGATATGTCGATTTTGCAACAGAGATTTACCGGCCTACATTCAACCCACAGAGGTTGAGGCAGAAGAACAGGGGAAAGTAGTTCCTTATCCCAAAATTTGCACTAAATGTGGCACCAGATACCCGGAAGAACATTTAATTTGTCCAGATTGTGACCTTGACCTCGAAACTCTTTAGCCACATCGGCAATATGTGTGAATTTGGTGGTCATCATACTGAATTAGTATTTCGGAGATAGTTAGAATAAATATAGTGCCCCCGAAATTACGAATAGTGACAAGAATATCTAACGCAGTTCTATCTAAATGATTAGAGACAAGAGCAGCTAACCATATGGAGCACGAGAGTAAGTATCTTGTTTATACACGGAAAGGGACTACATGGATAACGCCAACCTTCTTCGAAGGTATACTGACCTCCCGATTTTGCTCCATCTCCTAAAGACCCAAAATCTGACTCTGCTGGACCCTGAAAAATGGGACGACAAAAACGACGCCTTTTTTCTAACAACCTACAAAAAGAAGAGAAATCTCGCCTCTGTGCTAGCACTTTGTTTCGCCGAGGCGGAGGAAACGTACCATCACTGGAAGGTTTTTGCGCCAGGAACGAGCGGGGTCTGCATTCGTATAAAAAAAGATGAATTTCTCGAGAGTATTCACAGCATTCGGAAGCTTCGCCACAGAATTGTAGATTACCGAACATTAGAAGAAATGGAAACTACTGCACCAAAGTTGGAAGAGCTTCCATTCATCAAAAGATACGGCTTCCGAGATGAGCAAGAATACCGGCTAATTTATGAATGTCCTACAGACAAAATGAAATCATTTGATATTCCATTTCAAGCATCCATGATTGCACGAGTCGTATTAAGCCCATGGATGCCAAAGACAATTGTCGCCTCAACGAAGAAAATCATTCAGGAAGTATCTGGGATGCCGAAACTGAAGGTGTACCAAACAACTCTAAATGAGAATGAACGTTGGAAGTCAGTTGGCGAGAACATCGCTCCACAGGAACCGTCTTGCTAGCGCTCTCGGCTCAAAGGCAGCACGTCAATCAATAGCAATTACCGCATTCCCTGCCACCCAACCGCGTCAGGCCATGGTACACTGATGCTTCCCGTAATAACCATTCATCTGGAGTTTGAGGAACATGACCGAACAAGAGCTTCTCGATTTCGACAGGGCGCACATCTGGCACCCCTACACATCGGCCACGAAAGCCCTCAAGTGCTATCCGGTGGCAAAAGCCGAGGGGGTTTACCTTGAATTGATGGACGGGCGGCGCCTCATTGACGGCATGTCGAGCTGGTGGTCCGCCATCCACGGCTACAACCACCCGGCGATCAATGCCGCCATGACCGCCCAGATCTCCCGCATGTCCCATGTGATGTTCGGCGGGATTACCCATGAACCGGCCGTGGAACTGGCGCGCCTGCTCATCGACATCGTGCCGGCCGGCCTTGAGCATGTCTTTTTCAGCGACTCGGGTTCGGTGGCGGTGGAAGTGGCCATGAAGATGGCGCTCCAGTACTGGCATTCCCGCTCGTGCGGCTCGAAGCACGGGTTTGTCACCGTCCGCAGCGGATATCACGGTGACACCTGGCATGCCATGTCCGTTTCGGACCCCGATACGGGAATGCACGCGATTTTCAACAAAAACCTGGCCAGGCAGCACTTTTTGCCCGCACCCCGTTCCGGCTTCCACGATGCGTTCGACGCGGCGGAAACCGCCGAGGTGGAAGCATTCCTGCGCCAAAACCACGAGAACATCGCCGCCTTCATCCTCGAACCGATTGTCCAGGGGGCCGGGGGGATGCGCTTCTATCACCCGGACTACCTGAAGGAAGTGCGCCGCCTCTGCACGAAATACGACATCCTGCTCATCGCCGACGAGATCGCCACGGGCTTTGGCCGGAGCGGGAAGCTCTTTGCCTGCGAGCACGCCGGCATCTCGCCGGACATCATCTGCGTGGGGAAAGCCCTCACCGGCGGGTATCTCACCCTCGCCGCCACCCTCTGCACCAGGGACGTGGCCCATACCATTTCAGACGGCTCGCCCGGAGTTTTCATGCACGGCCCCACGTTTATGGCGAATCCACTGGCATGCGCCACGGCGCTGGCGAGCACAAGGCTTCTGCTTCAAAACAACTGGCAGGAAAAAGTTCTGACTATCGAGAAAACCCTGCGGGAAAAACTGCTGCCGCTGCAGCAGGCGGAGTCGGTGGCGGAGGTCCGTGTGCTGGGGGCCATAGGTGTGGTGGAGATGAAGGAGCCGGTGAAGATGGAGCAGATTCAGCAGCGGTTCGTGGATGAGGGTATCTGGCTGCGGCCCTTCGGGAAGCTGGTTTATACCATGCCGCCGTTCATCATCTCCGGCAAAGAGCTGGATGCGCTCTGCAACGGGATATGTAACGTCATTACCCCTTAAAACAGCCCGATCTTGTTCATGAATACCAGGGCCACCAGCACCGGCGTCACATACCGGATGAGGAAATGCCACGCCCCATAGAAGCGGAAGCGGATATTCCCCTTCTCCACCTCGGCCCGGGCCAGCTTCGGGGTCATGACCCAGCCGGTGAAAATGGCGATGAGGAGCCCCCCCAGGGGGAGGAGATAGTTGGTGGCGACCATGTCGATGGAGTCGAGGAAGTTCAGGTCGCCGATGACGGGATAGTCCTTGAGCATGTTGTTGGAGAGGGCCGACGGCACGCCGAGCAGGAAGATGATGAACCCCATGACCAGCGTCGCCTTCCGGCGGTCCCATTTCTTCTCGTCGCAGTAGTAGGCCACCACCACCTCAAGGAGCGAGATGGCCGACGTGAGGGCGGCAAAAACCAGAAGCATGAAGAAGAGGATGGAAATCACGGAGCCGCCGGGCATCTGGGCGAAGATTATGGGGAGGGTCTTGAAGACGAGGCCGGGACCGGCAGCCGGCTCCATGCCGTAGGTGAATACGATGGGGAACATGGCGAGGCCCGACAGCATCGCCACGAAGGTATCCATGACGGACACGGTGAAAGCCACGGTGGGAATATTGACCGATTCGTCGGCATAGCTGCCGTAGGTCAGAATCGCCCCCATGCCGAGGGAGAGGGAGAAAAAGGCATGCCCCATGGCCTCCAGCATGGCGGGCGCGTCCAGCTTTCCCCAGTCGGGGGCGAAGAGAAAACTCAGTGCCTGGGCCCCGCCCGGCGAGGCAACGCCACGGATGGCAAGAGCTATCAGAATCAGGAACAGGATCGGCATCATGATCTTGTTGGCCCGCTCAAGCCCCCGGGCAACCCCGCCCAGAACAATCAGGACCGTCATTCCCATGAATACCGCCTGCCAGAACACCTGCGCCCAATCGTCGGCAAGGAGGTTGCCGAAAATCAGTGGCACATCCTGGGCGTGGCGTCCGCCGAAGGTCCCTTTGAGGGAGAGCCAGAGGTAATCCACGGCCCAACCGGCCACGACGCAGTAGTAGGAGAGGATCACGAACCCTGCGATGACCCCCATCCACCCCACCAGCGTCCACGGCCCCCCCTTCAGGCGGCGGAAGGCCCCCACCGGGTCCTTGTGGGTGTGGCGGCCGATGGCCATCTCGGCAATCATGATCGGGATTCCCACCGAAACGATGCAGAAGAGGAAAAAGAGGACGAAGGCCCCACCGCCGTGCATGCCGGTGATATAGGGGAATTTCCAGATGTTCCCCAGTCCCACGGCCGACCCGGCCGAGGCCATGATAAAGCCCAGGCGGCTCGTCCAGAGGCCACGTTTCGGTTTGTGCTGATGGTGATGATGGGTCATGACGCTCCCGATGTCTGCAACGGCAGATTCATTTGGTATAAAAGGCATTTGAATTTCAGATATGGCTTTTAAATCATCCCCGAGGGGACGTCAACGCATTTGTCCCCATTGCATAACCATTCTGGACAATCCGTTTTTCGTACGGAAATCAATGCAGCGATCGCGTACAATGTGGGATCTGAAATTGTCCCTGTGGAGGAAAAAGTGCCGGAATTACCCGAGGTGGAACTGACCCGCCGCAGGCTGGAGCGGGAACTGACGGGCAAAATAATCGACCGGGTGGTGGTCCGGGCGCCGAAGCTCCGCTTCCCCATCCCCCAAGAACTGTCCGTCACCCTGCCGGGACGGACGATACGCTCCGTGGCGCGGCGGGGGAAGTACCTGCTGTTCGACTGCGAGACGGGGTGGCTTATCGTCCATCTGGGGATGACCGGCTTTCTTCGCCTGGCTGATGGAACGACGCCCCCTGGAAAATACGACCACCTGGAGATTTTCTTTGCCGATGGCTTGGTGCTCCGCTTCCACGACCCGCGCAAGTTCGGCACCGTGGCCTGGACCACCGATGATCCGGCAGCCCATCCACTGCTGGCCGGAATCGGCCCGGAACCGCTGACCGGGACCTTCGACGGCAGCTATCTCTTTGACGTGACCCGGACGCGACGGGTTGCGGTGAAACAAATGCTCATGAACGCGGCCATTGTGGCCGGGGTCGGGAACATCTACGCCAACGAGGCCCTGTTCCGGGCCGGCATCCGCCCCGACCGCCCCGCCTCCACCCTGAGCCGTTCCGAATGCCACCGGCTGGCCCTCACCGTCCGGGAAGTCCTGCAGGAGTCCATCGACCAGGGGAGCACCTATCGCGTCGAGGAAGGGACCGTCGCCTACCATCCGCTGGATTTCAAGGTCTACGGGCGGGGAAAGGAAACCTGCGCCGGCTGCGGCGGTGCGCTGGAGGAGACCCGGCTCGGCAACCGGAGCACGGTCTTCTGCCCCCACTGCCAGAGTTAACGTTACCCGCCAGAACCGCCCCGCAAGTCAATACGGGCGAGCCCTCCGTAGCATCCGTAAAAACCGAACAATTCCACCCCACTCCCTTGCCACATTCCGCATCGGCTCTATAATTTCCACAATACTTAAATAGTCGGCTGCGGCCGACACGGCATATACGACTCGGCAACTCCACACCACCAATCAAGGAGCACGTCATGGACGACAGCATGCAGCCCGTCAAACTCCGCATCCCCGGCACGGAGATCACGACGCCAATCCCGACAGTCCCACCGGAGACCGCAGGCCAGATCACCATCAGGGAAGTGCGCACCTTCCAGATCAGCGCGTCCCGGGCCGGCGGAACGGAAACGCCGGTAATCGAGAGCCGCCCCGATGACGTCGTGGAGGTGGAACTGGAGGACGGCACCCGCTTCTGGACCACCCAGGAGCGGCTGCGGACCGAAGTGCTGGGGCTCGTGGGAACCAGGGCGGCGGACGGGGTGCTGGAACTGCCGGCCGCCATCGACCGGCGGAGTGCCTCCCGGGGCTTCATCGGCAAGATCGTCATCAAGACCCTGAAATTTTTTAAGATCGACGTGGCGCACATGGCGGCCGGCTTCATCGCCGAAAAACTGGAGAACCACCTGCTCGGCACCAGGGATGAGAACCGTGGCCCCGGCCTCTACCGGCTGTCGGGGGAAGAGCTGGCCCTTACCCCGGTTTCCGATGCGGTGCTCACCCTGCCGCCGGACCGGCCATCGCTCCTTTTCCTTCACGGCACCGCCTCCTCCACGGCGGGGAGCTTCGGCAAGCTCTGGACCGACAAGCGCCGCCCCCAGCGGCAGCAGCTTCTCACCCCCTACGAGGGACGGGTCTTCGGCCTTGAGCACGAGACCCTCTCGAAGAACCCCATCGACAATGCCATCGCCGCTGCGGAGCGGCTCCCGGCCGGGGCGCGGCTCCACCTGGTCTCCCACTCCCGGGGGGGGATGGTGGGGGAACTCCTCTGCCGGGCCGGCATGGAAGGGGGGCGCGACCCCTTCGATGCCGCCGACCTCAGCTTCTTTGCGGAACGCAACCCCGGCAAGGCCCGGGGAGACCTGGAGCGCCTCAACGCCCTCCTCAAGGAAAAGCAATTCAAGATCGAGCGATTCGTGCGGGTGGCCTGCCCGGCCCGGGGGACCACCCTCGCCTCGGAACGGCTCGACATCTACCTGTCGGTCCTTTTCAACCTCCTGGGGGGGTTCGGCTTCGTTGCGAAGCTCCCCGGCGGGGTTTTCACCAGCATCTTCAGCGAACTGATCATGGCCGTGGCCAAGGAACGCTCCGACCCCGCAGTGCTGCCGGGGATCGAGGCGATGATCCCCTCCTCCCCCCTGGTGGCCCTTCTGAACCGGGCCAAGGCGCCGGTGGCCGGAGAACTGCGGGTGATTGCCGGGGACATCGAGGGGGACAACGTCCTTAGCGCCATCGGCACCCTCCTGACGGACCCCCTCTACCAGGACGACCACGACCTGGTGGTGAACACCGACGCCATGTTCGGCGGCTCCGAGCGCTCCGGCGGGGCAGCCTTCCTCTTCCGGCGCGGCTCCGATGTGAACCACTTCAGCTACTTCGAAAACCCCGACAGCGCCGAGGGGCTCGCCCGAACCCTCTCCCGCAGCGGCTCCGAGGCGGACGGGTTCGAGCCGTTCTCGGTGCGGGCCACCGACAGCGGCATCCCCCCCTACGAGAAGCGGGACGTGGCCGAGGGGGCTCCGGTGGTCTTCGTGCTGCCGGGCATCATGGGAAGCCATCTGGCCATCGGCGAGAACCGGGTCTGGCTCGATCCCTTTGACATCGCCCGGGGTAAATTCGATCTCCTGACCTACGGCACGCCGAACCTGGTCAAGGCGGAGGCCCCCCTCTGGATATGCTACGGCGATTTGGTTAAGCATCTGGCAAGAACCCACCGGGTGGAGCCCTTCCCCTTCGACTGGCGGCTCTCCATCTTCGACGAGGCGAAGCGTCTCGCCGCCGCCGTGGTCAAGGCCCTGGACGCCACCGAAAAGACAAAATCGCCGGTAAGCATCGTGGCCCACTCCATGGGGGGGCTCGTGGCCCGGGCCATGATTGCGGGCCACCCGGAGGTGTGGGAGCGGATGAAGGGACGCCCCGACGGGCGGCTCATCATGCTCGGCACCCCCAACGGCGGCTCCCACGCGGTGGCCCAGGTGCTGACGGGGCGCGACAGCCTCATCCGCAAGCTGGCCCTCCTGGACTTCACCCGCAAGCAGCGGGATCTTATCGGCATCGTGGCCAAATTCCCCGGCCTCCTGGAGATGCTCCCTCCCCTCTCCAGCTTCGATCTCTTCGACGCCGAGGCATGGCAGAGTCTCGCCGCCGCCGACCCGGACAAGGGAACCTGGCACCCCCCAACCGCCTCGGCACTCAAGACGGCCCGCGCCAATCGGGAACGGCTCGCCACCTCCCCCATCGACCCCCAGCGGATGCTCTACGTCGCCGGTTGCGCCCCCGCAACCCCGGTGGATCTGACCATAGAAAATTCCGGGACGAAGAAACGCCTGGTATTCCACGCCACCCCCCGGGGGGACGGGCGGGTACCGTGGGAGACCGGCATCCCGGCCGGTGTCAGGACGTGGTATCTCCAAGCCTCCCACGGCGACCTCCCCTCGGCCGAAGAAGGGTTCGACGCCATCACCGACCTTTTGCGCCACGGCACCACCGACCGCCTGCCGACGGCTCCCCCCGAAACCCGTGGCGTGCCGGAGCGGTTCGAGCTGCCCCCGGAGCGGGACCCTCTCTACCCCGATTTCACCGACCTGGCCCGCACTGCCGTGGGGGCCGGCCGCAGGAAGCGGCCCCGCCGCACCGAGCGCAAGATTCAGGTAAGCATCCGCCATGGCAACCTGGCCTTTGCGCGTCATCCGGTACTGGTGGGGCACTACAAGGGAGATACCATCATCAGCGCCGAGGCCTACCTGGACCGGACCCTCGACGGCCGGCTCAGCGCCCGGCACCGGCTCGGCATCTACCCCGGCGATGACGGCACCGCCGAAGTCTTCCTGAACCCAGAATGGGAACAGTCGCAGCGAAGCGGCGGCAAACCGGCCGGAGCCATTGTCATCGGCCTCGGCGAAGTTGGGAAACTGTCACCCGGCCAACTGCTTCGGGCAGTCTCCCGGGGTGCGCGGGCCTATGCCATCGCCCGGGCCGAATGCCCCCAGGCGAAAAAGGGGAACGCAGGGCCGGCCGGCATCACCGCGCTTTTGGTGGGTACCGGCGCCGGCGGCGTCGCGGTGCATGATGCGGTGACCGCCATTCTCCGGGGGATTATCGAGGCCAACCGCGCCGTTGCCGAATCGGGCCGCACCGACTGTGCCCCCATTGACGAGGTGGAATTCGTCGAGCTTTACGAGGACCGCGCCATCCATGCGGCCAGGCTCCTGGCACGCCTGCGCAACGACCCGGACATCTCCCGGGCCTTCGCCATCGACCCCGACCCCCTGGTGATTCCCCTGGAGGGGGGGATGCGCCGGGCCAGCTTCTTCGAGGAAGACCCCTGGTGGCAACGGCTCCAGATCACCGAAAACGAGGAGGAGCGCCTCTCCTTCAACCTCCTCACGGACCGGGCCAGGGCAGAAGTATTCCTGCAGCAGTCCCAGCGGAGCCTGGCCGACAAGTTCATCGAGGAGATGTCCTCGTCCACCGCCAGCGCCGAAGGGGTTGCAGTGACCCTCTTCGAGATGCTGCTCCCCAATGAGTTGAAAGAATACACAGTCGAGCGCCGTGACGTGGTGCTGGTGCTGAACGATGCCGCCGCCCGCTACCCGTGGGAGATGATGCAGGCGCGACGGCGGGGGGACAATGCCGCTCCGGCCGAAAAGCCCCTGGCCGTGCAGGCCGGCATGATCCGCCAGCTCCTGGTAGAGAAATTCCGTGAGCGGGTGGTGACGGCCCACGAGATGACAGCCCTGGTCATCGGCAATCCCCCCACCCCCTTCACCAACCTCCCCGCCGCCGAACAGGAGGCACTGGAGGTTGAAAAGGCCCTGAAGGGGACCGGATATGCGGTGACCCCCCTTATCGGCACCGAAGCCACGGGACCGGCCATCATGACGGAGCTGTTCGCCCGCGACTACCGCATCGTTCACCTGGCAGGGCACGGGGTACTGGATTTCACCCCCCCGGTACCCTGCGGCTCCTGTCACCAGCAGACCGGCGGCAACCCGGTCACCGGCATGGTCATCGGCGAAAACCAGTTCCTGACGGCGGCCCAGATCCGTCAGATGCGCACCGTGCCGCAACTGGTCTTCGTCAACTGCTGTCATCTGGGGAAGGTCGATGAGCGGCAAGCCCCCCGCAACCTGCCGAACCTGGCCGCCAATGTGGCCACCGAGCTGATCCGCATGGGAGTGCGGGGGGTTGTGGCCGCCGGTTGGGCCGTGCAGGACGATGCCGCCGCCCTCTTCGCCGCCACCTTCTACCGGGAGATGCTGGCCGGGGCCACCTTCGGCGACGCGGTCCACACGGCCCGCGCCACAACCTACGCCGCCCATCCCGAGGCCAACACCTGGGGCGCCTACCAGTGCTACGGCGACCCCGACTTCACCCTCGGCAAAGGGGAAGCCGCCCCTGTGCAGCGCATTACCCGGAAAGCCTACGCCGCCATCTCAGAGGCAATCATCGACCTCGAAAACATCGCGGCGGCGGCGAAAACCGCCCGGGGCCCGGCCATCGACTGGCACCTGAAGGCAATCCGCACCATCGAACAAAGCGTGCCGGCCCCCTGGCTCTTCTGCGGCGCTCTCCAGGCCGCGCTCGGCCATGCCTGCGGCGAGCTGAAGCGGTTCGCCGAAGCGGTGGAGCATTACCGCAAGGCCACCGACGACGACAAGGGACTCGCCACCATCAAAACCGCGGAGCAGCTCTGGAACCTGCAATCGCGCTGGGCCCAAGGAGTTGCGGCCGACGACCCGGCCCGGGCGCTCCAACTGGTCATCGAGGCGGAAGATCGGCTCCTGGCCCTGTGCAGTGCCCTGGGCGAAACGGGAGAACGGCTGTCGCTGCTGGGGAGCGTTGCCAAGCGCCGGATGATGATCGCCACCAAGGTTTCGGACAAACGGGCCGCCCTCCACGCCATGGCGGAGCATTACTACCGCGCCTACAGCATCGGCGCAGAAAAGGGAAATCCGTCCTACTATCCCCTCGTCAACCACCTCACGGCCCAGACACTGGCCTTTCTGCTGGAGGACAACGGCCACCTCCCCCCCAGCTTCGACTCATCCGTGGACAAGGCCGTGGAACTCGCGGATAACGAACACCGCGCCAACCCCGATTTCTGGAACACGATAACGCCGGTGGACTGCCTTCTCATCAGACACCTGGCCGCCGGCGACCTGGCCGCCAACACCGGCCGCATCATCTCCGAATATGCCAATGCCAAGAACATGGGATCGCCGAGGGAGTTCCAATCGGTGCTGGATCAGCTGGAATTCCTCGGGAAGGTCATCGCGTCGGCGCCGGAAAATGCCATGAGGCAGGGGCTGATTGCGGCCCTGCAAGAAATCCGGGAGGGGGCGGAAACGGCGGGAAGCGGCGAAGAAAGCCGCCTCCCCGTCCCACCCATCCTCATGTCCGTGGGACGGGGATATCCCGCCGGGCTGGATTTTGCACTCCCCCGGGCAGCTATGTCACGGGAACCGACCGTAGGCGGGGGGGCGCCACCACCCCCGGTACCCAAGATGGCTGCCGCGCCATCCCCGGCCGTCGAAGAACCGCAGCCGGTCCGGCTCGGCGCCTCGGCCCCACGCCAGGCAAAACCGGGGAGCGATTTCACCGCCCGGTTCGTGGCCTACGAGAAAGCCCTGGAGGAGGAAGTCCGCGACCTCCTCACCAAGCTGGCCCCCACGGCGGGGACGGTGCTCGGCATCCAGGAATGCCGCTGGCAGCGGGACATCCGCGTCACGGTGAAGCTCTCGGGCCGGGGCCTCACCGTCGACCCGCCGGAGCAGGATTTCATCTGGCAGGGGGGGCGGTCGATGCTGGAATTCGACGTGTCGGTCCCCACGGAGACCGAGGAAGGGACCATCCCCCTCAAGTTCGATGTGGCCATCGAGGGGATCATCGTGGCGCGGCTGCGGCTGGAACTGGAGATAACCGCCTCGCCGAAGAAGAAGGGACAAGCCACCGCCACCGGCGAGCCGGCGAAAACCGCCTTCGCCTCTTACTCCTCCAAGGACCGGCTGCGGGTCCTGGACCGGGTGGACGCCATCAAGATCGCGGCCGGTATCGACGTGTTCCAGGACTGCCTCGACCTGAACCCCGGCGAAGAGTTCAAACCGCGCCTCGACAGCGAGATCAGGGACCGGGACCTCTTCCTCCTCTTCTGGTCCCAGAGCGCCAGCGAATCCAAGTGGGTGGTGTGGGAGCTGGAAACGGCCCTGAAGGAGAAAGGGGAGCAGGCACTGCAGATCCATCCCCTTGACCCCGGGGTGAAGCCGCCGCCGGGGCTGGAGAAGCTCAACATCGGCAGCAACGCCATGTGGGTCCGCAAGGGGTATGAGGCGGTGCTGAAGGAGCGGGCATCCACCGGTCCGAATCCATAACCGCCGGAGGGGCCAAGGATGGAAGGCATATTTATCAGCTACCGCCGGGAGGAAAGCGCCGGCCACGCCGGGCGCATCTACGACCGGCTGCGGGAGCGCTTCGGCAGGGGCCGGGTCTTCATGGATGTTTCCGCCATCGAGCCGGGGGTCGATTTCGTGGAGGCCATCGACCGGGCAGTTGGCTCCTGCGCGGTGCTCCTGGTTATTATCGGCCGGCGCTGGCTCGATTGCACCGACGCGGCTGGGCGCCGACGGCTGGACGACCCCAAGGACTTCATCCGCCTGGAGGTGGGGACGGCCCTGCGGCGGAACATCCGGGTGGTCCCGGTGCTGGTCCAGGATGCGGCCATGCCCGGCGAAGTGGACCTTCCCGATGACCTGAAGCTGCTGGCCCGCCGCAATGCCATCGAGATCAACGACACCCACTGGGACTCGGACCTGGCGCAACTGGTGGAAACCCTGGAGCGGGTTCTGGAGGGAAGTGGAGCGGTAACGCCTGAGAGAGCCGGCACAGGGACTGCACCGTCGGCGCGAAAAAACCGGCTCACCTGGCTCATCAGCTCCATCACCGCAATCGTGCTCGCGCTGGCGGGGCTGCTTACCGGCGTCGAATCGCTGCGGAACAGCTTTGTCAGGCTCTTCAAGGGGACTCCGGCCGTTACGACCACGAGCGACACCAGCGTCCACCCGGGGCCGCCGGAGGAGCCACCGTCCGACGTGAATCAGGAGCCTCCACCGCCACAAGTGCAACAGGAGCCTTCACCGCCCGACACGCATCAGGAACCTCCACCGCCGACGCTCGTCACCGTGCCGAAGCTGGCCGGGGCAACCCTCGGCAAGGCCGAGGCAGCCCTGGCGAAAGCCGGCCTGAAGGTGGGAGCGGTTGAAAGGCGGGAGAGCACCACGGCAAAACCGGGGATAGTCATCGGCCAGATCCCCAAGGCTGGCGCAAAGCTGTCGAAGGGGAAGAAGGTCAATCTCGTGGTTGCCGTCAAGCCGCCGGAACCGGAACTGGTTACGGTGCCCAACGTGGTGAAGCAGCCGTTGGAACGTGCAGTGCGAATGCTGGAGGATGCAGGGCTGCGGCCCGGTGCCGAGACTCCGCGGCCGACAAGCCGGGAACGCCCCGGAACGGTAATGGATCAGAAAATAAGGGGGGGCAGCGAGGTAAAGCGTGGCACGGCGGTGGACCTCCTGGTGGCCGTGCAGCCGGAAGAACGTGGTGCCGCACTGCTTGCCGGCGGAAACCGCAAAATCCCCCAGACCTACCTTTTCGACCTGGATTCGGGGAAAATTGCAGAAAATGGTGAGGCAGACATCTGGTTCGAGGCGGAAACGGAAACCGAGCGGTACCTGACGCCCCGAAACGGCGCAGCAATCGGCTTCACGCGGGAGAACCCCTCATTCGAAACCTGCTCCAACGTGCGGATGGCGGAACGACGCATCCCCATTCAGCGGTTTCCCGAGACTGCCTACGCCTGCGTCCGGACCAACCGCGGCAACATTGCCGCCTTCAAGCTCCTGGAACCGGTCGGCCCAAGCCCCGGGGTCATGCAGATCCATTTCAGCACATGGAAAAGGGGGAGGTAACGGGTCCCGCAAATCGTGACCGCCCTCCCCCCTTCCTGACATCGCGGCAGGTTCAGCTTTTCTTTGCTTTTTTCCTGTAACAGAACACTCCGGCGAGCCCGGCCCCCAGGAGCAGGAATGTCGAGGGTTCGGGAACCGTGCCGGGAACTTGTTGCGGAGCGACAACATCCCAGTCAATCAGCACCCCTGTCCCGTTGGTGTCGATAATACCGGGGCCGAACGTTGAGGAAAAGTCCGTCAACGCCGTGGCATTTCCGGAAGCAAAGCTGAATACATCCATATAGGCCCTCAAATCAAGGGTGTGCCCGACAATGGCGTCAAACTCCAGCTGCAGCAGGCCGGTATCGAAGTTGTACGAGTTGGTCACTTCCCGATTGTTGTCCGTGGTTTCGTAATAGTCATCATAATCACCCGACATATCTATACCGGTGTTGGTGTAGGCTCCCCAACTGGCCGACCAGTAGCTTGAATACGATTCCCCCCAATACGGCTGATAGACCTCTCCCGCCTCAAGATCGGCATCGGCCCCGAAGGAAACGATTCGGGGAGTGTACCAGCCTTCACCGGTATCGATCTTCAGCAGCGGATCGACAATCGTGAGGCCCGCCAGCAGATGGGAAAAAGCGTCGCCATTGCCGGGCCAGCTCGTTCCCGTGGCGGTAAGCCTCCCGTCGAGACGGACGTCGAGGCGTATCTTGGCAGTGTCGCCATACGCCAGGCCCGAAGTGCCCGGAAGCACCGTGAAGCTGTTCTGCATATCTCCCCTGGTCCACGATTCGGAGAACTGCGCCCCGTTCGAGATGACGGAAGCGCTCTGGCGCATAATCCGGTGCGCGGCATCGACATAGCCATAGCCGAAGGTGGCGGAATGGCCCGGGCCGACAGAAATGCCGACCGCACCGCCTCCGGGAACCAGCACCGGATAATTGTTGTAACTCACCGAAGAGGTCGCGGACTCATAGGTCCGCCCCATGGAGTACTTGGCCTCACCGGTGCTGATAACCTGTTTCGAGTCATAGGAATCGGTGAGCGTCTCCGAAGGATACGTGGGAAGCGGAATCGTACCTGACACGTAATCCGTGTCATAGTAGGTCTGCGATATATCCAGGTAGGAATAAGAGGTGGCGTAAGCGGCACCACAGGGCAACGACATGGCAAGTAGAATAGGCAAAGATACAGTTCGCAGGTTCATGTTTAACAGGGTCTTGAAAAACTCCCTGATTTTGTCCCCATAACCTCCGGGAGAGGTTTTTTCGGGACGGCTCAGTTTGATTTTGTTGTTTGTTTTGCGGTTTTCTTGCTCTATGAAACTCTTTTTGGCCGATTATTCGGCTCGGTTTCGCCTTGTGGGCGGTTTTCTCCCCACTTATGCGGGACAAACCCCCACGTTTCGCATTCGGACCAGGTTGTAAGCGGTTACCGCCAGGGTGAAGTACCAGTTGATCTTGGTCACTCCCCGATAGCGGGTCTGCCGGAACTGGCCGGTGGTCTTGAGCCAGCCGAATACTTCTTCGATGCGCTTGCGGAATCTCTGGCTCAAGGCATACCCGCTGTGCCGGGTGGTCCGTCCGTCAATGGCTGAGCCACCTTTGCGTTCTGTATTCTGGGCCACATGGGGTGTCACCTTCATAGTGCGGGCAGCCTTGACGAACCCCTTGGTGTCGTAGTTCTTGTCGGCAGCCACCGTGATACGCCGCTTGCCGTTGGCAACGTTGCTGAGCATCTTTTTTGCGGCAGCCCGTTCGGCAAAGCCATCGGCTTCGGTAACGGTGCTGACCATGACCAGTCCGTTTTTGTTTTCGGTCAAAACATGGGCAGCAAACGACAGCTTGGCCTCATGGGTGCTGCTCTTGCGATACAGTCGGGCTTGCGGGTCAGTGGTCGAGACATGGGTGTCGTTGACCAGCTTTTCACCCCGGAAATCACGGGTCGGGTTTTTCCCTGCTGGCGGCTCCTGATCGTCATCTCTTGGCTTGAAGCTCTTGATGGATGCCCATGCCTGGATCAATGTCCCGTCAACGCTGAAGTGATCCTTTGACAGCAATTTCTTGTCCTTGGCCTGTTCAAGGATGGCCGCCAGGAACTGTGCGGCAACATCGGTTTCGATTAGGCGTTCCTGGTTCTTGCTGAAACTGGAGTGATCCCAGACTGGCTCATCCAAGCCAAGGCCGAGGAACCAGCGGAACAGGAGACTGAAGTGAATCTGTTCCACCAGCTTGACGTTGCTGGGAATCGAGTACAGCACCTGTAGCAGCATGGCCTTGAGCAGCTGTTCTGGCGGAATCGATGGCCGGCCGGTATGGGAGTACATCTGGCAAAAAACCGATGACAGATCATCAAGGGCCGCATCAACCATCTGCCGGATTGGCCGCAAGGGATGATCCTTCGGCACAAAGGATTCCGGCGAGATGTAGACGAACAATGCATCAGACTGCTGCTCAAAACCGCGCATACCGTTTCTCCTGTAATATCAAGAAGATATGCGCAGCATCATAACATAAAACTGAATCAAAGTGGCGTAAATACTACGTGTTTTTCAAAGACCTGTTAACCTCCAATACAAATCACAGAATTTTCACATGAAAATGCACAAAAAATGCCACCGCTATCATTCTGATATCATTAGAACCCGCCACGCTGCGCCGCAGAATAATGTAAGGCAAATCGACAAGCAGTTAAAAAAACCTTACACCCACCCTGCCACAAAAGAGTAAACTCCAAGCAACAGAAGCCGAAGGCAGCAGATGAGGTTTTCATTTATTTGCATCACCTCCTTACCCTGACGAGGCACCCTTTTTGACAAACCTGAAGCCGACAGTAAACTTTCTGCATTCAATCATTGCACCCCGAAAGGAACGTTGCCATGTACGTAGCTCGAGACAAGGACAGTCAACTATACCTATTCAAGGATGTCCCCCTGAGGGGTAAGGAATGCTGGTGGGCTGAAGCGGGGGTCGACGGCACTTACCTTCGCCTCGACAAGGCCCTCTTCCCTGAAGTAACGTGGGAGTCGGAGCCTCTGCCGGTTTCGCTGGTGACCGTCACCGAGGGGACGGCGTGAACCCGTGTCATTGAACCCGTAATTTTCAAATACAAGCTGGAGGAATATATGACTAACGCATACAGAAGGGGGAGCAAGGGGCCCGAGGTAAGGAAGATCCAGGCACGACTGGGTGAACTGGGCCTTTACAGTGGAGATGTGGACGGCATATTTGGTGGCGGCACCGAGAGCGGGGTTAAAATGTTCCAGCGACAAAACGGCCTGGATGTGGACGGGGTCGTGGGCGAAGATACCTGGAAAAAGCTCTTCGGCGGCGGAAAGCTCCAGAAGCCGGAAGTCTGCAAGCAGAAACTGGAATACCGCTGCCTGGCCCTTACCGGTACCATCGAAACGGGCAGGCCGATACCCGATTGCTTCGCCATGGCATCCGGCGACTTCGACGGGCAGGGCCTGAGCTTCGGCGCCCTCCAGTGGAACCTGGGCCAGGGGTCGCTGCAACCGCTGTTCAAGGAGATGGCGAAAAAACACCCGAGCCTTCTGGAAGACATCTGCCACGATTACTTCCCGGAACTGAAGGCCATCTTCACCTCCGACAAGGATGACCAGCTCGCGTGGGTACGCTCGGCCCAGGACCAGCGGCGCTTTACCCTCTTCGAGCCATGGAAGGGGCTTCTCAAAGCCCTGGGGCGCACCACCGAGTTCCAGGATATCCAGGTGAATGCCGCCGGCAAGCTCTTCAAGGACGCCAAGGCCCTCTGCGCCGAGTACGGCCTCTGGTCCGAGCGGGGGGTGGCTCTCATGTTCGACATCAAGGTGCAGAACGGAAGCATCTCGCCCCTGGTGAAGTCCCAGATTATGGCCGACTGCACACGCCTTGGCAGCAGCCTGAGCAATGATGAGGCTGAAGAGGCGAAGCTGGTCATCGTGGCCAACCGCCGGGCCGAAGCAAGCAACCCCCGCTGGATCGAGGACGTCCGGAAACGCAAGGTTGCCATCGCCCACGGGGAAGGAATGGTGCACGGGAACTATCTCCACCTGGAGGACCAGTTCGGCATCAAGCTCAAGCCTTTCTGATCCGGTCGGCGATAACTGGGGAGCATTCCGTGAGAAACAAACTGGTCAAGAAACGCTCTTCGAAGGCGGGGCTTCCCCCAGGCACCCTCGTCCACATCGGCGAACGGCACCGGGAAGCGGCTCGCGTCTCCATTATCGTCTATGACGAGAACAACATAACCGACCAGGCTTCCGATAACCTGGCGGCCTGTGCTACCATGCGCGGCCAACCGGGGGTCCGCTGGATCAACGTGGAGGGAATCCACAGCATCGAGCTTCTCCAGAAACTCGGCGAATGCTACGGCCTCCACCCCCTTGTTCTGGAAGACATCCTCAACACTGACCAGCGCCCAAAGCGGGAGGATTACGGCGACTACCTATTCATCGTCCTCAGGATGCTCTCCCTTAAAAGCGGCGGTGAAGGGGTGGCATCCGAGCAGATGAGCCTGATTCTCGGCCCCGACTTTGTCATATCGTTCCAGGAGGGGCTTGCGGGAGACCCCTTCGACCCGATCCGGGAGCGGCTGCACACCAGCCGGGGAAAGATCCGTTCCCTGGGTGCCGACTATCTCGTCTATAGCCTTATGGATGCCATCGTCGACAACTACTTCGCCATTCTCGAAAGCGTGGCGGAGCGCATCGAGCGGCTCGAAGAAGAACTGGTGGATAATCCCTCGCGCGAAACCGTAGGCAGGCTCCACACCCTCAAGCGGGAGATCATCTTCTTGCGCAAGTCCATCTGGCCGCTGCGCGAGGTAATCAGCGGCCTCGAGCGGCGCGAGTCTTCCCTAGTACGGGAAGAAACCGTCATCTACCTGCGCGACGTCTACGACCACACCGTGCAGATCATCGACACCGTGGAAACCTTCCGCGACATACTCTCGGGGCTGCTCGACATCTACCTGTCCACCATAAGCAACCGCACCAACGAAGTCATGAAGGTGCTCACAATAATCGCCACACTGTTTATGCCTCTCACCTTCATCGCGGGTCTTTACGGCATGAATTTCCGCTACATGCCCGAGCTCAACTGGCATTGGGGTTACCCAGCCGTGCTTTTCCTCATGCTTGTAATTGCGGGGGGCATGCTTAAATTTTTCCGGGGGAAGAACTGGATATGATATGGGCCTGACGGACGAAGTCCCTGGGACAAAACCCGCAGCGAGAGCTTCGAAGCTGCTGCGGGCAGGTCATTGGCTCCCGCTGGTGGTGCTGGGGCTCGGCCTCGTCATTACCTACTCTCTATGGGAAAACGAACAGCAAATTATCGACCAGGATCTCAAGCTGAATTTCGATTTCTCGGTCCAGGAAAATATCTCCCTCATAAAACAGCGGATGCTGGCCTATGAGCAGGTGCTGCGCGGAGCCCGCGGATTGTTTTCCGCTTCAGAGTCGGTGGGGCGCCGCGAGTTTCATGACTATGTTTCCGCCCTTGGACTGGAGGACACCTACCCCGGCATCCAGGGAGTCGGATTCTCGCTAATCGTCCCGCCGGCGCAGAAAGAATCCCATACCGAATCAATACGCGGCGAGGGGTTTCCCGGATACGCGATAAAGCCTGAAGGCGTGCGGGAGACCTACAGCTCCATTATCTATCTCGAACCGTTCACCGGCCGCAACCTGCGTGCCTTCGGTTACGACATGTTTTCCGAAAAGGTGAGGCGCATTGCCATGGAACGGGCGCGCGACACGGGCAAAGTGGCCCTGTCCGGCAAGGTGAGGCTGGTGCAGGAGGATGGCGACCGGGAACAGGCGGGCGTACTGATCTATCTTCCCGTTTATGCACCCGGCAAGCCCCTTGATTCCGTGGAATCGCGCCGGTCGGCAATCATAGGATGGGTCTATTCGCCGTTTCGCATGAACGACCTGATGGCGGGACTTTTCGGGCGGCATGCCGACGAGATGGATCTGGAGATATACGACGGTACTGAGATCTCCGGGAAAACGCTGCTCTATGACTCTGCCGGAACCCGCTCCGACAGGCTTAAGGCCCCCACACGACACGCCGTAAGGCGTATTCAGATAGCCGGCCAGACCTGGACCGTGGCATTTCGCGCCCTTCCGCCATTCGAAGATCAGGATAAGAGGGGCAAGGTCAGGGATGTGGCAATCGTGGGCATTGTGCTGAGCATCCTCCTGACGCTGATAACCTGGCTTCTGGCGGTTGCGCGGACACGGGCGGTGGAATCACGGGAAGCACTGGCAGTCAAACAGAAGCAACTTGAAGACCTGAATCTCTCCCTTGAGCAGCGGGTCGCGGACCGCACTGCGGAACTGGAGCGGCTGAACCGGGAACTGGAGAGCTTCTGCTATTCCATATCCCATGAAATCCAGGCGCCCATAGCCCGCCTGGATGGATTCAGCAGGGCAATTGCGGAAGCAGTCAAAGCCGGCGGACCAGATGACGATACCGTATACCTGGCAAGCAGGCTCGAAGTTGCAAGCCAACGGTTGAGACACGTCATCGACAGCCTTCTGGTAATGTATCGCATGGGAAGCATTGAAATCGAAAGAAACCCCGTAGACCTGTCAGAGCTTTGCGGCCAAATACTGGAAGAACTGCTCCAGAACTGTACAGAACGGACGATCACGACAACCATCGCACCCGCTGTGGTGGTCCAGGGCGATCGCCGCATGCTTGACACCTGCCTGCGGCTCCTGCTGGAGAATGCGGTGAAATACAGCGCCGGGAATCCGGAAGCGGCAATCGAGTTCGGCAAAACGGAGCATGCCGGAGAGACTGTCCTGTTCGTGAGGGACAACGGGGTGGGATTCGACATGACATACGCCGATAAGTTGTTTCAGCCATTTTCCCGGCTGCACAACGAGTACGAATTTGAAGGGAGCGGCACCGGCCTTCCGACAGCCCAGAGAATCATCGAACGGCATGGGGGAAGAATCTGGTGCGAAGCCGAACCGGGGCGCGGTGCGACGTTCTTTTTTACTCTCGCCTGACGCCTTGCCAGCCGAGGGGCATTCGTGTTAGTTCTATATCAATGCAAAGAGATCCGGGGGGGGCGGCTTCAGCCGCCTTTTCCATTCCATTTTCACCAAAGGAATCAATCCATGAACGCAAACGGATTTCTCATAGATACCCACGCACATATCGACGGCCGCGACTTTGCGGCGGACTTCGACGAGATGCTCGCCCGCGCCGCCGATGCGGGGCTCTCCCACATCGTAACCGTCGGCGCCGATCTGGAGTCGAGCCAGGCGGCCTGCGAACTGGCCAAAAAGCACGACCACATTTACTGCGCCGTCGGCGTGCATCCCCACGACGCATCCAGGGTGACGGAGCGCTGTTACGAGGTAATCGGCGACCTGGCCCGGAACAACCCGAAAGTGGTCGCCATCGGCGAAATCGGCCTCGACTTCTACCGGGACCGGGCCCCACGCGACGAGCAGGAACGGGTCTTTCGCCGCTTCATCCGGCTCGCCCGGGAACTGGCGCTCCCCATAATCGTCCATGACCGGGATGCCCACGAAAGGGTAATGGCAATAATGAGGGAGGAGAAAGCCGCCGAAGTGGGGGGCGTTCTCCATTGTTTCTCCGGGGATCTGGCCATGGCCCGGGAATGCGTAGACATGGGCTTCTACCTGTCCATCCCCGGCACGGTCACCTATCCATCCAACGAACAGCTCCGCGAGGTGGTACGCGGCATCAGGACCGAGCACCTCCTGGTCGAGACCGACTGCCCCTACCTCCCGCCGGTTCCCCACCGGGGGAAGCGCAACGAACCGGCATACGTCCGTCTCACCGCAGCGAAGGTGGCAGAACTCAAAGCGCTCACCCTGGAGGACGTGGGTCGTATCACGTCACTCAACGCAAAGCGTCTTTTCGGCATCGGCGAAAAGGACCAGGCGGCCCGCATCGCCTACCGGATAAGGAATTCCCTGTACCTGAACATTACCAACCGCTGCTCCAACCGCTGCTCCTTCTGCGCCAAGTTCGAAGATTTCACCGTGAAGGGGCATTACCTGCAACTGGACCACGAGCCGAATGCGGACGAGGTTATGGCCGCCATCGGAAATCCGGGTCCGGTGGACGAAGTGGTGTTCTGCGGCTATGGGGAGCCGATGCTGCGCCTTGACCTCATCAAGGATATTGCCGCCCGTCTCAAGCAGAAGGGGCTTCGCATCCGGATAAACACCGACGGCCAGGCCAACCTGGTGTACGGCCGCAACATCCTCCCGGAGCTGGCGGGGCTGGTAGACTGCATCTCCGTCAGCCTCAACGCAGCCGATGCCGAGACCTACGCCCGGCTCTGCAACACCCCTTTCGGAAAGGATGGGTTCGACGGCATCTGCCGGTTCCTCTCGGAAGCGACGAAACACATCCCGAAAGTGGTAGCTTCGGCCGTCACCGTGCCGGGAATTGATATTGCTGCCATCCGGAGGCTTGCCGAGTCACTTGGTGTCGAATTCCGGGAGCGGGAATATGCCGAAGTGGGATAAGCAAAATTTTACTATCAATAAAAAAGGTCCGCCCAAAACGGACCTTTTTTGTTTGTGCAGCCGCAAATCCCCCCCCTCGCATTTATGCGAATCCATCGCAACAGCGCCAAGCAAAACCCCAACATGCTGATTTTATTGCAATTAACACACTATTCCCATCTCGGACCCCCTTAAAGCTGGCTAAAACGTATAACGAAATTTTGCATTATTGCGAATCAAACGCGACAACCGCCGCCTGAACCGCAAACGCAACCAAGCTACAACATATTGAATTGTATAAGCTTTTTAAAAAACACACTATTTTATAACAATGGTATGCAAGTTGCTGAAAGAGAGACATGCATGAAAATCGACTAAATGTCGCCAACGTTAATAAAAGGAGGTAGAACCATGTCGGACACGGTCAAGAACAGGGGATGGCAAGTAACCCTGGCCGGAACGGGCATCAACCTGGCCCTGGGAGTTCTCTACGCATGGAGTATCTTTAAAGGGGCAATAAAATCGTCCATCGACGCGGGTGGCCCCGGAGCTTTCAACTGGGACCCGGCCTCCATCAACGACCCCTATGCAATCTGCTGCCTCGCTTTCGCCTTCTCGATGATCATTGCCGGCAAGGCCCAGGACAAGATCGGCCCGGCCCGCACGGCTCTCATCGGCGGCATTCTCGTGGGCCTCGGCTTTACCATCCTCTCCCAGAGCAACAGCTACCTGGCCTGGGTACTCGGTTTCGGCATACTGGCCGGTTCAGGCTTCGGTTTCGGTTATTCGGCGGCCACCCCTCCGGCGCTCAAGTGGTTCCCCTCCAGCAAAACCGGCCTCATCGCCGGAATCGTCGTGGCAGGTTTCGGCCTGGCGCCGGTTTACATCGCCCCCCTATCCACTTACCTCCTGGGCACAATTGGCATCGAAAAATCAATGCTGGTGCTGGCCGCCGCCTTCGCAGTGGTGGTCTGCGGCCTTTCCTTCTTCCTGGTGAACCCGCCGGCCGGATATGTTCCGGCTGACGCCCCCAAGGGTGACGCAGCGGCCAAAGCCGCACCGGCAAAACCGACGGTAAATGCCACTGCGGGCGAAATGCTCAAGTCCGGCAAATTTTATGTACTCTGGCTCACCTACTTCATCGGCGCCGGCGCCGGCCTCATGGTAATCGGCAGCGTGGCCGGCATCGCCAAGAAGAGCATGGGTTCCATGGCGTTCCTCGCAGTTGCCATCATGGCGCTGGGCAACGCGGGCGGCCGCGTTGTGGCCGGCATCCTCTCCGACAAAATCGGACGGATGGCAACCCTCTGCATCGTGTTCGCTTTCCAGGCCGTTCTCATGTTCGCCGCGATCCCCCTCGTGGGAGCCGGGCACTCCAATGCCGTCCTCATCGTGCTTCTGGCCACCTTCATCGGCTTCAACTACGGCGCCAACCTCTCCCTCTTCCCCTCCTTCAGCAAGGACTACTGGGGGCTCAAGAACTACGGCCTCAACTACGGCCTTCTCTTTACTGCCTGGGGCGTGGGCGGCTTCGTGATGGGGCGCGTATCCGAAATGCTCAACACCTCCACCGGCAGCTTCACCACATCCTTTACCCTGGCCGGCTCGCTCCTCATTGCCGGCGCGGTACTGAGCCTCGCCCTGCGGCCGGCCAAGGCGGCCAAGCCTGCCGAGACGATTGCTGCCGAACCTGCAGTGAACGGCGTGTTCATGGAAAGCTTCATCCGCGGCTGGGCCGACTTCCTCGGCTTCACCCCCAGCACCCCCCGCAGCTTCTCCCGCTAGGGACAGCCCCTCACTGCGCACCGACAAAAGCCCCGCTTCGGCGGGGCTTTTTTGCGTCCAGCCCGGCCGGTATCGTTCCGGTCATACCGGCATTTCCCAAAAACAATTTCGCAACAAAACTCAAACCCGTTGCCCATCCAGAGAAAAATCGCTACAATCATACAGTTTTCCGGCACCTTTGACCGCTTCTGCCCGATACCGCCAAGGTCCGCGCACGACTATCCCGACAAAGAGACTGTTTCGCATCACCTTGCTTCTGAGAGGTCACCAAGGAGCCCCATGTACTGCGACCATTTCGGTTTCAGCGAACAACCCTTCGCCCTTACACCCAATCCGGCATTCCTCTTCCTGAGCTCCCGCCACCAGGAGGCGTTCGCCCATCTCCTTTACGGCATCGACAATCACGCGGGCTTCATAGAGCTTTCGGGCGAAGTGGGCACCGGCAAGACCACCGTAATCCGGACCTTTCTCAATCAGCTTGACCCGGAAACTCACCGGACCGCCCTGATTTTCAACCCGACCATGTCCGCCCTGGGCCTTTTGCAGGGGATAAACCGTGAATACGGGCTCGACGGCACCAGTACCGAAAAAAGCGAGCTCCTGGAAGCGCTCAACCGCTTCCTTCTGGACGAGAATCGCGCCGGCCGCACTGTGGTGCTGGTCATCGACGAGGCCCAGAACCTCTCCCCCGATGTCCTTGAGCAGATCAGGCTCATTTCGAACCTTGAAACGGAGCGGGACAAGCTCATCCAGATCGTGCTCGTGGGGCAACCGGAACTGAGAACCCTCCTGTCCCGGCAGGAACTTCGCCAGCTCAATCAGCGGATTACGGTCCGTTATCACCTGGAGCCCATGGGGTTCGAAGACACGCAGAACTATATCAGGCACAGGATCAGGGTTGCGGCGTCAGGCCGGGAACCGGTAACCTTCTCGACTGGCGCCGTGAAAAAAATCTTCGCTTTTTCAGGGGGGCTTCCAAGGCTCATAAACGGCGCCTGCGACCGGGCGCTCCTGATTGCCTACACCACCGAGACCCACGACGTTTCTCCCGCCATGGCTGCCTCGGCCATTGCCGATGTAACCGAAGCCCCCCGCCGCCCCGCCATCCCCAGGCCGGTTGCAGCCGCTGCCGCTATTTTACTGGTGGCGGCCCTGGGGGCGGGAACCTATGCTCTGACACGCAAAGGCGACGCTTCACCGGATGCTGCGCCCCCTCCCCTCTCCGAGCCGGCAGCAACGGGCACCCAGCCCCTCAATACCGCAGAAGCCCTGTCCGGGCTAACAGCCATTCCGGAAAGGGACAACCTCATGGCCGCCGTCAACGCCATTTTCCGGTCATGGCAGGTCCCCCCCATGGCCCCGGCTTCGGCAGCAGCCGACCTCCGCGCCATCGCACGGGAGCGAGGCTTGACCGTCACCTCGCTTTCTACGGACCTGGATGATCTGGTCCGGCTCGACACCCCGGCCCTCCTCCACATTACACTGCCCGGTGGAGGCAAGCGGATCGTGGCCCTGACCGCCGGCCAGAAGGGTCAATTCATAATCGAACCGGCCATTGCAGGGCGAACGGCCCTCTCAAGGAACGAACTGGCTGCGCTCTGGAGCGGCCGGGCTTCAATTGTCTGGAAGAATTTCCACGGAATCCCCCCCCGCATGAAACCGGGGAGCAGCGGTGACGGAGCGGGGCAACTCCAGGGCCTTTTGAAGGGAGCGGGGTACTACGGAGGGGCAATTTCCGCCCGCTACGACTCCGCCACCATGGAGGCGATCCGTGCCTTTCAGAAGGCGGAGAGGCTCAACATTGACGGACGGGCGGGGGAAAAGACGCTTCTCATGCTCTACCGCAGGGCAGGCGGCTTTTTCCCGGCGGGACTGGCACAGAAAGGAAATACCGGCGAAACCGGAGATAAAAACTTATCCGGCACGGAAGCGGCGCAGGTACCCATGAACGAGGAGCACAACAGATGAGCCTGATACTCGATGCACTGAGGAAAATGGAACAGGAGCGCAAGGCTCGACAGGGTGGGGGAATAGATCTGCGCCCCGAGGTGTTGGGGCGCTCCCGGATTGAACCTAACCGTCGGCCATGGGGCAAGCCGTTTTTCCTCATTGCCGCGGGCGTAGTCCTTCTGGCGGCGGGAGCCGGTGGCGGCATCGCACTGAAAAAGGGAGCGGAACCGAAGCTGCCTGAACAATCCCCGGCGGCTCCCCGCAGCGAGGCCGCTCCCGCCGAAGCAATAGCCCCATCCGAGCTTCCGCCACCATCATTGCCTCCGGCACCGGCTGTACAACCGGCGGTATCAGAACCGTCGGCACCGGCACCGCCGCCCGCCCCCGCCGCCATGCCGGCACCGAGGCCGGTACAGCGCCCATTGGCAGTGGAGCAACCGTCATCTTCCGAATATCCGGGAGCGAACCTGACCGTGTCAGGCATTGCCTGGCAGGATGAGCGGAGCCTGCGGCGCGCCGTGGTGAACGGTAACCTCGTGGGCGAAGGGGCCGAGGTCGCCGGCGCACGGGTCGTGGAGATCGGGGAGCGGCGCGTCAAGTTCTCCCAGGGGGGAAGAACCATCAGCGTATCGTTATCCTCTCCGTTCCAGGGACGCTGACCCCGCCGCGGCATATTTTACGACAGGACGGCGGCCCGATGGCTGCCGCCGGCTTTATCGTTTTCCCTTCCCCTTGATGGGCCGCTCGAAACGGCCAACGGGGATGGCAACATCTTTCAGCACTTCGCCGGAGGTCACGCTGACTGCCGCGGGGACGTCCCCCCCAAGGGTCGCGAAAATCGACCCTTCATCGGGCGCGCCTCCGCCATAGGCGCTCCTGACCCTCAAATAATACTTCCCCCCCTCGGCCACCCGCAGAAGATACTTCCCATAGCTGTCGGAGCGTTCCGAAACGTAGAGCGGCTTCCCCTGCATTTCCTGGGATGTGAAGGCGAATACGACGGCACCCTCAACGGGCTTCCCCTCGCCATCCACAAGACGTCCTTCGATGGCAGTGGCGCCGGGGCGCATCATCCCCGTTTCCTTGCTGATGGGACGGGCGCCGCCGATGGTGCCGACGTTAACCGCCCCGTTCCCCTTGACGTCGAACGTCAGAAGCTTCCCCTTGTCGTCGGCGGCAATCAGGAATAACTCGCCAGCACGGGGAGGGCCGATCTCCAGATGGTCGTTCCGCTTGATTGCCGCAAGGAAGTATGTCCCCTCTTCGACCGTGACGGTGAAACGGCCGTCATCATCCATGGTTTCCACATGATCGGGAACCAGCCAGTACCTGTCGGGGGCCGGCGGAGGGCCGGAACCGCGCCTGAACAGCACTACCGATCCTTTGGACAGAGGAACCTTCCCCTCCCCCAGAAACTTTCCGCTCACCGTGCCGGTCGGGACCGGTCCGGCCGCAACGGCAACACTCGCCGCAAACATGCAGAGAATCGCTGTCAGCAGCCTGATTTTCATCATAACTTCCCCCCTGAATGACCAAGAACGGCCCATCCTACCTGCAGTTGCTGTCTCCCGGCACATAGGCCGGTGTCGTCGCCGCGGCTTCGTTGCTGTAGGGAGATTTGTCGCTTCCCCGGAATGCCCGCACCCGGTAGGTATAGGTCTTGAGCGGATCCAGGCCGAGGTTGTCGGTGTAGACAGTGACATCGGCACCGACCGTGGCCGTCTTAACCCACTTGCCGTTCCATGCCTTTACTTCGATTTCGTAGCCATCCTCGTCCGAAGCCATATCATCCCATGTCAGCTGGATCTTGAAGGCATTGACGGCAGAGGCGGCAAGGGTCCGGGGTTGTGCCGAAATGGTCGTGGCGCAGCCGATGTTCGAGTAGAGCGTCTCCCAGCCGGTGGTGCAGGCAGCGGTCTTCTCGGCCTTGACGCGATAGCAGTACTGGGCCGAAGGAGTGAGCCCCAGGTGAGTGTAGAGCGCCGTCCCCCCGGCAACGGTCGTAACCGGTGCTGCGTCGGAGCAGTCGGCGTTGTTGCAGCCGTAGATGACGAAGCGGCTCTCGTCGGGGATGGAGTCGCCCCAACCTAGAAGCAGCGACGTGTCGGTGGCCGGCGTGACCGTCAGGACTCCGGGGGGCACAGGAGCCGGAGTGGCCACCGTGGCCGCGGCGCTGGCCGGCCCCGTATACCCGGCGGTGAAGGTGTAGCCGGCCGACTGCTCCTCGACGCCGACGGTTGCCGACGGCTCGGTTGCCGCATACTTGCGCACCCTGATCCAGTCCCAATCGGTGGCGTAGGGCTGGCCGTTGCAGGCGTCGGTATCATAACGGCGCCCAAGCACAATAGATTCGGCGGAAACGCCGTTGTTCACATTACCGGCATTCCAGTAAAGGGCGCCGGTATCGAAGTTGGTCACCTGCATATTTATCCACGACGCATCCTTCACTGCCGAAGAGTATAGCATGTTGGCCGCGGCCGTGGGGGTTCCACCCTTTGCGGTGTAGGCATTATTGTTGCCATAGTGGACATATGCCGGATGTTCGAGCCATCCGACGTTGTTGTATGACGCTGCGTAGAATCCGCCGATGATCTGGCCGTCGATGGCAAAGGAGGTGGTCTTCGCCTTGATGTCCAGGACTACGCCCGGCGAATAGGTTGTTTTGGAGGTGAGGCGGCCGGTCACGTCGGTGCCGTGGAGGTAGCCGCCGGACACCGAGAAGCCGGTGCCGTCGGTGACCGTCCATTTGCTTGTGTCGATGGCGCTGCCGGTAAAGTCTTCGAAGAAGTCGAAAACGAGGGTGCCGCTGGCCACGTTCTCAGCGCCGGCATTCCCGTAATATAGCTGGATAGTGCTGCTGGTCCTGGTCTTTACCCAGACCGTGGCGGTGGAGCTGTCGGTCTTCTTCTCGATCCAGTAGGGAAGTTCCTGGTTGGTGCCTGGATCGAAGAAGCGGATATCCGAGAAATCGGCCTTCATGTCAGTGTCATAGGCCACCGTCACCTTGGTCTGGAAGTTGGGCTGGAAGTTGGCGATGGTGATCGGCTTGCGGCGGGTCCACACACCTCCCCCCCCGGAAGAGAGCCCCACGTTCACAGCCTTTACCTGGTAGGTGTAGGCGGTGCCGGGGCATACGCCGGTGTCCTCGTAGCTGGTGGCATGGCCCGGCGAGTAGCCGACAAGGGCGAAGTCGCTGCACGGGTTCCCCAGGCACCGCTCTACCATGAAGCCGGTGTCCGACGGCGAATTGTCGGTCCACCGCAGGGTGACGGAGGTGCTGCTGGAGGCGGAGGCGGTCAGGCCGGTGGCCGCCAGGACCGTCGTGGCCGCGGAAACGATGCCGTTGGTGTTGTAGGCGCTGTAGGAGGTACAGGACGCCGTCCTCTTGGCATGTATCCGGTAACGGTAGGTGGTGTCGGGGAGAAGCCCCGCGTCATTGTATGAGGTAGTTCCGGCGGGCAGCTCAATGGTATCCGCCCCACTGAAGTCACATGTGGCGCCGGTGCAGCGCTCGATAACAAAATTGGTCTCGTCGCTGCTGGCATCGGTCCAGGCCAGATTGATCTGGGACTCGCTTGCCCTTGTGGCGCTGAATCCGGTGGGGGCGGCAATTATCGGCGTAGCGATGGACTTGGTGGCGCTCGGCTCACCGGTATAGAGCCAGTCGGATGTATAGCAGCCGCCGGCCTGCTCCTCTGCCCCGATTGTCATCGTGGGGATGGTTGCGGCATAGCGGGAGGTGATTTCCTGGGCGGTCAGGGCGCGGTTGTAGATCCGCACTTCGTCGATCATGCCGTTGAAATAGCGGCCGGGATAGTCCAGGACGCCAATCGCCAGATTTATGGACGAAAGGTTCGGGAGATAGGGCAGCGTCGTGGTGCCAAGGGACTGGCCGTTCACGTAGATCGTCGCCGACTGGCCGTTCAGAACCGCCGCCACATGGTTCCAGGCGTTGGTGGTGGCGGCGGTGCCGCTCGCCGGAACATAGTCGTTGCACCAGGTCGGCATGCTGGGGCGGCCGCTGTTCTGGATGCTCAGGGCAAAGCCAAGACCGTTGCAGGCCCTGCTGCTCCAGGAAACGATGCCGTTGTAGGTGGCATCGGCATAGGCCTTGGGATAGATCCACGCCTCCACCGTAGCGACGCTTCCGGTGGGCACATTCGGTGCCGCCCGGTTGGCCCACTGGCCGCTGCCGTTCAGGCTGAGGGCATTGCCGTAGGGACCGCCGGCCACAATGCCGTAGGGCGCTCCGATACTGGTCAGGGTCAGGTCGTTGCCGGTGCCGCTGAGATCCTTGGTGGTTCCGGTGGTGGTTCCGGCATTTTCGCTGAAGGGATAAAACGCCATGAGACCGGAACCGAATACCCCGGCCTGTGTACTGGTAGCCGTTGCCGACGGGTTGCCGTAGTAAATGGAGACGGAAGCCGTTTTCCCGGTCTTGAGCCACAGGGTGGCCGTGACGCCGTCGGTCTTGCTCTCGATCCAGTGGGGGAGCTCTCCGCCGGTGCTGTTGTCGATGAAGCGCAGATCGTCGAAATCGGCCTGCATGTCGGCATCGTAGGGAACCGTCAACTTCACCAGGAAATCCGGCTGGAAATTAGTAATCGTCAGGGGCGCCCGCCTGCTCCAGCACCCACCTCCGGCAGAGGAGAACCCTTCATTGACCGGCCGGATCTGGTACGTATAGCTCGTGCCGCTGCAGACGCTGGAATCGGTATATGAAGTGATGCCGGCGCTAACCGAACCGGCCTCGCTGAAGACCGAGCAGCCCGCATCCTGGCACCGCTCGATCTTGAAGGAAGTTTCCGAGAACGTGGTGTCGGTCCACGACGCCGCCACCTGGGTGCTTGAGGGGGTGGTAAGTGTCAGGCCCGTCGGTACCGGCACCGTTGTCGTGGTCTCCTGCGCGGCGCTGTAGGGGGTGTACCAGCCACAGCCGCCCCCCTTGTAGGCCCGCACGCGGTAACGATAGGTCGTGTTGGGGATACGGCCGTAGTCGGTGTAGCTCGTCACATTGGCATCAACCGTCGCAATCTCGGCAAAGGTGGTGCAAGCAGCGCCGGTGCAGCGCTCGATCTTGAAACCGGTTTCGTCGCTGGTATTGTCGGTCCAGCCGAGCACGACGGACGCCTCGGACTGGGCGGTGGCCGCAAAGGCGGTCGGCGCCTGGGGATCGGTGAGGGTCGCCGGGACGGCCGTAGTGTAAGTAACGGGCCAACCGGTAACCCACGGCTTGATGGACTTCACCCGGTACATGTAAGTGCCCGAACAGGCGGTGGTATCGCTGTAGGAGGCCGTGGCCGCCGCGCCGGCGGGTATCTTCACCGGGAAGCCGCCGTCAAGGGCGGAGAAATCGCAGTCAAGCCCCGAGCAGCGCTCGATCTGGAAGCCGTCCTCGTTGGTGGTGGTGTCGTTCCAGGAGAGGTCGACACGGGTGCCGCTCACCGTCGCCAGGAGGGTGTCGGGGGGCGCGGGGGTTGAAGTGTTCTTGCAGACCACGTCGGTGTATGGCGAATCGCCGGTGGGGATCAGCGTCTTCATCCGGTAGCAGTAAGTCTGGGCGGCGTCCACCGCCCGGTCCACGTAGGAGGTGGCGTTGGCGGGTGCCGTATCGATCCGGGCAAAATCGCCGCAGGCGGCTCCGGTGCACCGCTCGATGTCGAAGCCGGTTTCCGAACCGGAGTTATCGTTCCAGCTGAGGGTTATCCGGTCCACCGCCAGCGGCGTCGTATCCAGCAACGGCAGCACTGCCTGGTAGTTGGTGAGGGCCGCGGCCCCCGTGGCCGTATGATTTACGGCATAGGGGATGCGGGCGGCGAATGTTGCGCCCCCGACGGTGAAGGGGCCGTATTCCTTCGTGCCGGCGGTGGCGGTAGGGGCAACGGCCGCCGCCTTCCGCACCAGAACCCAGTCCCAGTCGGTCCGGTATGCCTGGCCGCCGTAGTAGTCGTAGTAATAGGTGCGTCCCAGGGCAAGGGGCTTATTGGCGATGGAATAGGTCTTGGACGTGGGGCTGATGTACCAGCCGCCGGTGTCCCAGTTGTACGCCTGAACCGTCGTGGTGGCGCCATCGGGGCTGGAAATAGTGTAGCCGATGTTGTTGGCCGGTACCGAGGTGGTGGTCACGGCGGTGATTGACTGGCCGTAAAGGTTGTACCCGCCATGGTTCGGCCCCACGGAGATGCCGAAGTAATCGTAGGTGCCGTTGTAAACCCCGCCCACCATGTGGGTATTGGTGGCAAGCGTCGTCGTCTTCGCCTTTAAGGTGGCAAGCATCCCCCCCTGCATTTTAAAGGTGGACACCAGGCGGCCGTTGGAATTGTTCCCTCGCAGGGTTCCGTCCTGAACGGTGAAATCACCGGCGCTGCCGAGGGTCTGGGTCCATTTGGAGCCATTGATGGCGGTGCCGGTGAAATCGTCGAAGAACTCGAAGGTCGCATCGCCGTTGTCCACGGACGGTGCCGTGGTGCTGCCGTAATAGTAGTAGAGGGTCTTGGTCCCGACAGGGATGGAAGGCACCTTCTGGAAGATCCTGACACCGGCGGTGCCGCACTGGAGCTGCTGCACCCACTGGCTGAGCAGCGTTGTCCCGTCGGAATCGACCGCCCGGATGTCCTCGCAGCCGGTGGTGACCGCCGGGCTCACGGCAAATGCCGCCGGCTGGAGGACTGTCGTTTCGGCAGTTGAGGTGGCGCTTTCCAGCTCCCAGCCGCAGGTGGCGGTTTTGAAGGCCGACACCTTGTAGGTGTAGCTCGTGCCGGGGGTCAGGCCGGTATCTTTGAACGATGTGGTGTTTGCCGTCAGGTCGCCGCCGACCCTGGTGAACACCGAACATCCCACGCCGTCGCAGCGGTAGACGCGGAAGCCGGTTTCGTCGCTGGTGGTATCGGTCCAGGCCAGGTCGATCTGAACCTCGGTGGCGCGGGTTGCAGTGAAACCGGTCGGAGCGGTGGGGACCGGGGTGGTCACGCTGCGGGTGTTGCTCGCGAGGCCGTCCCACGTGATCGCGAAGGCTCCGCCGAAGACCGCTTCCGCCCCCAGCGTCACCGTTGGCTCGGGGGAGGCGTATTTGCGGACCCGGGCGTTGTCGAGCTTGAACACCTGGTTGTAGTTGGCGAAGCCCACCTTGAACGACGCAGCGGTGCTGTAGGTACTGGCATAGAACGAGGTGGCGGCGTCGGAGCTGGTGCCGTGGTAATAGTTGGCACCCGCGGTCGGCAGGACTTCGAACCGGAAGTATTGCCACGCATCCGAAGATATCGCTTTTTTGTTGTCGCCGCGGCTGTTTCCGTCCTCGTAGACCGCCAGGCGGTTCCCGCTGCCGTCATAAATCGGGTAGGCCGCGTAGGCGAAATCGGTGTAACTGGCGCCGGTCGTGGTCGATTTGATGCCGGGCATCATGTATTGGCCGCCGGAGCGGTAGTGGTTCATCTCGAACACGAAGGGACGGCTGAAGTTCGCCACGGAGTACATGCCCGTCGACCACCCGCCGGGGCCTCCGCTCGACAGCAGCTCGCCGTTTTGCGAGTAATAGGAGCCAAGAACAGTGGTCCACTTGGCGGTATCGATCACAGTTCCGGCGAATCCGTCGAAGAGTTCGAAAACCAGCGGGCCGTTGCCGGCACCGGTTGCCCCGGCATTGCCGTAATAGAGGGAGATGTCGTTGAAGCCGCCGGTTTTAATCCAGAATGTGGCGGTCGTGCTGTTGGTTCTGCTCTCAATCCAGTAGGGAAGCTCCCGCTGGGTCGTTTCATCGTAAAAGCGGACATCGGTAAAATCGACTTTCATGTCGGCATCGTAGGGGATGACGACCTTTGTCTGGAAATACGGCTGGAAGTTGGCAATGGCAAGTGGCACCTTCCGGGTCCAGGTGCCGCCGTTGGCCCGGGAAAGCCCCTGGTTTACGGGGCGGACCCGGTAGGTATAGGTGGCCCCGTTGCAGGCGGACGTGTCGGAAGCGCCTGTGGCGCTGGAGGCGGTAAGGATAACGCCGCTGTAATCGACATCGGCGCAGGTGGTGCCGGAGCAGCGCTCCACACTGTAGCCGGTTTCTGATCCGGCCGTATCGGTCCAGGCCAGGCTTACGGTGGTGGTGTCCCCCGCCGTGGCCGACGTAAGGCTGGGCGCAACGGTGGTGGTGGTTGCTTCAGCGGTACCACTGTAGGGGCCGTTCCAGCCGGCAGTCGACGTCTTGTATGCCCGGATCCGGTAGCGGTAGAGCGTATCCGGCTGTACCGCCACGATGTCATTGTAGGAGACGGCATTGGCGGCTGCCGTGTCGATCTGGACAAAGTTGCTGCAACCGGAACCGGCGCACCGCTCGATCTTGAAACCGGTTTCGTCGTTGTTAGCGTCGCTCCAGGTGAGGTTTACCTGCCCCTCGCTTGCCTTGACGGCGGCCAGCCCGGTGGGGGCAGACGGTGACGGGGTCGTGACGCCCACGGGGGTCGAGAACTGGGACTGCCAGTCCGCCGTCTTGTAGGCAAGTATCTTGTAGGCATACGAGGTTGCGGCGGTAACGCCCGTATCGCTGTACGTGGTTATATTGGAAGCGACCGAGCCTACTTCCGCGTAATCCGCAGCACCGCAGGAGCCGGTGGTGCCGGCGCAGCGGAAGATGCGGAAACCGGTCTCCCCGGTGGTGTTGTCCTGCCAGGTGAGGTTGACCGTGGTGGTATTGGCGGCCACCGGCACCACGACACTGGGCGGCGGCGGGCTCGTCAGCACCACATCGCGCTCGATCCAGCGCTGGTCCGGCTGCCCAGACTTGAAAGCCCGGACCCGGTAGCAGTATTCTTCGCCGACGTTCAGCCCCGTATCCGAGTAGGTGGTAGATGCGGCCGGCGCCGTGGCCAACAATTGCCAGGTACCGGACGATGCGCAGCTTCCCACCTTGCGCTCGATGGCGAACCCGTCTTCGCCGATGGAGGTGTCGGTCCAGGCAAGATCGGCCTTCGTATAGAACGGCGACGCCGTAAAGGGGGAGCTTGCCTGCAACGGCATGCTGTCTCCCTTGTAGACGAGATAGTCGGCATTCCCCGCGGCATTGGTGGTATACCCCGCCACCAGGCACTCCCCGAGGGAGTTGATGGCGATTGCCAGGGCCTGGTCGTAGCCGTTGGCTGCGCCGTTGTATATGGTGGCGGCGATAAGGGTTCCCGTATAATCGTACTTCACCGATATGGCGTCGGTGGTGGAGCCGTCGGCAGGTCCAGTGTACCCCGCGACGCCGACGTTGCCGCTGACGTCCATGGCCATGGCGGTGGCGTAGTCGTCGCTGGACGGGCGGAGGTGGACCTTCTGCCAGACGACGTTGCCGGAACCGTCGTAACGAGTGATGATGAAATCGTGATTGCCCGCTCCCGTAAGGGTCGTGCCGGCAACGACCACCGTGTCGTCTATCAGGTCATACCTGACCGTTACCCCCTTGTCGTCGGCATTGGGATTGCCGGCGGTGGTCCCGTCGTAGCTCTTCTGCCAGATAATCCGGTCGGCGGTCGGCACCGTCTTTCCGTCGTACTTGACCAGGATGATGTCATCATTGCCCGAAGCGTTGCGGGTACTGCCGGTAACGTAAATATTGCCCGCAGCGTCCACGGCGAGGCTCTGGCCGTAGTCGTCGCCATGGCCGGCGCCGTCGAGGATGTGGTCCCATATCCTGGCCCCGGTGGCCCCGTTGTACTTGGCGGTGTAGATATCGTAGCTGGTGCCGTTGTGGCGGTAGCCGGTAATGACGATGTTTCCGTCCTTGTCGAAGGCGAGGGCCGAAGGGTAATCGTTGCCGCCACCGTTGTAGGGGGCGGCCGACCAGGCCGGTATCGCCTTGCCGAAGCCGTCCAGCGGCGGGGTGGCAGCATATTTTATCAGGTAGATATCGTCATTGTTGGCGGCGTTCTTGCCATACCCCACAACGGCCACGCTGTTGGAGCCATCGACGGCGGTGGCGATGGCCCTCGCCCGGTCGTCGATGCCGCCGGGGCCGTTGTACTGCCCCTCCCAGAGGATGGCCGCCCCGTCGGCCCGGTATTTGAGGGTAAAGATGGAATTGATGTTCTGGGCCGCAGGCTCGTAGTAGAGGGAGGAATATCCGGTCACGGTGGCGGCATTATCCGGGCCCACCGTTACGCTCCTGCCGACGTCGAGCTCGTCATCCACGTCATTGTAGCGCTGGCTCCAGGCGATGGCGCCGGTGGAGCGGTCAAGCTTGACCGTATAGTAGTCGTAGCCGCTGATGGCGGCCAGGCTGTAACCCGTGACAACCGGGTTATTGTCGGGTCCGACGTCGACTGCTTCAGCGAAGTCGTCGCTGTTGTCGACGCTGTTGAATACATAGCTCCATGTGGGGGAGAGATAGCTCACGTACAGGGTGAGGGCACTGATCTCGCCGGATGGGTTCGAGTCGCCGTTGGCCGCGTTGTAGGAGCGGACCCGGTAGTAATAGGTGCTGTTGGCCGTGAGTCCGGTATCGGTAAAGGTGGTCACATCGGCGGCCACCGTGCCGGCCTCGGTCCAGGCCCCCTCGCTGGTGAGCTTGCGCTCGATGCGGAAACCGTCCTCGTTGGCGGAGTTGTCGGTCCAGTCGATCTTGACGGAGGTATTGGACAGGACGGTGGCTGTCGGATTGCCGGGGGCGTTGAGGCTTCCGGCGTCCAATACCACCTGCCAGTAGTCGTAATCCGTCGCGCCGGATGTCCAGACATCGGACCATCCCCCCATAACCACCACGAACTCGCTGTCGGTGGTCTTGATGCCGAGTCCCACCGCCTTGTCGCTCTTGCCCGACGCCCCGCTGAAGGCCGCATGCCAGAGCTCGCCGGCACCGGCAGCGCCGTTCTGGAACTTGATGCAGACCATGTCGGTGTAGCCGGAATCCGCAAGCGAGTAGCCGCTCACATAGACGTTGCCGCCGGCGTCGAGGGTGATGCCGGTGCCGAAGTCGTGGCCACCAGCCCCGGAATCATAGAGCCGATCCCAGGCCTTTGCTCCATCAGCCCCGCCGTACCGAACGGCCAGAAGCTCCTCGTTCCCCGTGAGGGTGGAGGCATACCCGGCCACATAGACGTTGCCCCCGCCATCAAGCGCAAGGGCCGCCGGTTCGTCGTCCATGTTGGCCGTCCCGCCATAGGTGGACTGCCAGAGGACAGCGCCATCCGCAGCACCATACTTTGCAGTGTAGATATCAACGCTGGTGCCGTTATTGACCGAAGCCGTGATGACGACGTTGCCCGAGCCGTCAACCTTAACCTTGCGCCCCACATCGGCATTGGCGCCCGCCGTGCTGAAGCGGCGCTCCCACAGCTTGGCGCCCGCATAGTCGTACTTAACCGTAAGGACATCGAAATCGGTGCCGTTCCACGATTGCCCCGTAACCGCAACCCCTCCCTGCCCCGCATCTATGGCTGCGAGCTTGTCCGCCCCGTTGGCCGAACCGTTCCAGGTGGCAGTCCAGAAGGGTGTCCCATCGGGGTTAGGCCCGTTCACGCCGTATTTCAGGACGGCATAGTCCTCATTGCCGGACGCATTCTGCACATAGCCGCCGACATAGACGTTATTGAGGCTGTCGACGGCAACGGCCGTGCCGATGTCATTGCCGCCCGCAGGGGCGTTGTAGGTGTGCTCCCAGAGCTTTGCCCCGTCGCTCCCCCGGTACTTGATGGTGTAGATGTCGAAGTTGCTGCCGTTCCAGGCAAAGCCGGTGACGATGACATCGTTGCCGGAGTCGACGGCTATGGCGGTGGCCTGGTCGGAGCCTCCGCTCCGGTTGTAGGCGTTGCGCCACGCCACCGTGCCGTCGGCATTGAACTTCACCGTCCAGTAGTCGTCGTCGGTAAGTCCCGCCAGGTTCCGGTAGCCGGTAATGATGAGCCGGCCATCGCCGTCCACAACCGAGGCCATTGCTTCCTGCTTGCCCGCCTGGGGAGTATCCCCCGCATCCCGCAGCTTGTCTCCCCCTGCACCGAATACCGGTACTGCCATCAACAGCGCAAAGGTCACGAGAACGGCCAGTTGTCTCAACGCATATATCATCGCAATCACCATTGTGTTTTGGAGTTCCACGAGTTGTCGGGCCACACGCCGGTGGGGTGGCAGTTCACCCGGCTTTGCCCCTTCCCTCTCGGGAATGTGCCGCTACCCTCGCCGGCAGCACCGCCGGACGCCACCCTCCCCCGGTGCTTCACATCGAGGCAGTTGGTCTGCATGAGCCGCGGAAGGCTTGAAACGTGGGGAACGTGGCACTTCGAGCAGGTGAAGGCATGCATGTCGTTCTTGCCCCACCCTTTCACCGTCTGGTGCACGCGGTCAACGCTCTTCCACGGTTTCGTCTTGTCGACCCCGGCAGTAAGGCTCGCCTTGGTATGGCAGCGCGTGCAGAGACCGGCGAATTTCGAGTCGTCTTCAGAAACCCGGCGCCAGCCGAAGGTCCCCTGATCGATGTAGACGTTGGGGGTCGGAGTCGGGTTCTGCATTGAGCGGCTCCCCCTGCTGCCGGTGGTTGCGCCGCTGACCGGGAACTCCTCCTTGTAGGGAGATGTCAGCCAGGTCCCTTTCAGGAGCGGGACGGCATAGGCCTGATCGCTGCCGAGGGACGGGCTGACGCCGTGGGGATCGTGGCAGGGGGTACAGAGGCCGTCGATGGTACCCATGGCCCCGTTCGCCAGATCCGATGAGGCATTGAAGTGCCCCCCCACGATGGAGCGTTCCTTGAACGGAGTCCGCTTCATGTATCCCGCCTTGCCCGCGCCGAACTTGTCGGTGTCGCGGTACCCCTTCACCGAGGAGATGGCGCCGAAGGTGGAGAAATAGCCCCAGGGAGTGATGCCGCTGTTCCTGGTCAGGTGGCAGTCGAAGCACTGGCCGGCGCCGGTGTTGTATGGGTTGACCGAGCTGGTGTCCGGGTTCGACGACGCCTTGTAGGTCATGGCGTACCCCCCTTTGCCCGCCTGGGTCTCCTTCAGGTTGCCGCCGTTTTTCGTGCCGTTGAAGGTCACATAGCTGGTGGTGGTGCCGTTGGCCTTGGAGCCGTGGGAACTGTGGCAGTCGAAACACTGCACGGCCTGCGTGCCGCCGCGGGTATTGGGGATGGCATCGTCGTAGCCGTTCTGGGTGCTCCACCCCCCCTGGTTCGCCACGGCGTTTCCGTGGGCGGAGAAGGACTTGGTCAGGTTTTTCCTGGCGGCATTTGCGGTGCCGGCGTACTTGCCCCAGGTCGTGGTGCCGGTCTGCTTGTAGCGGGCGGCAATGCTGGAGCGGTCCCAGGCGTACTGGCGCGGAGTCTTGCAGTCGTCAAAGACATCGGTGTCGTTGTTCTGGTCGCTGTGGCAGCCGATGCAGTGGTTCGTCACCTTGGCCGACTCGGTACGCTCCGAGGCGGTGCCGATGTTGGAAGCCAGGAACTGGATTGCCGTGGTGGTGTTGTAGAACGTGGGCCTTACCCCCGGCTTCCAGACCACCAGGTCCACCTTGGCGTTCTTCACGGTGGAGTAGAGCTTGTAGTTGTATCCCTCGTGGTAGACGACGTCGATGAGCCCCTCGGCCGTGGACTCCCAGTGGCACTGGTAGCAGTCGGTGTTCCTGATCTCGCCGTTGGTCCGCTGGACATGGTGGGAGTTGGAGCGCAGCTGCCCCATGATATCCATCCGCTTGCCGATGGTGCCGGCATGGCACTTGGTGCAGTCCCGCGGCAGGCCGAAGGCGGTATGCTTCGGGATCGGCTTGGCGTTCTCGTGGCAGCTGTTGCAGGCCTGCTTGTTGGCGTGGCTGTCGGCGAAGCGGTGCTCGTGGCAGGTGGTGCAGACCCGGCTCACGTTGTGGCCATCGCCGCTCACGCCGGTGAAGTGCTTGCTGGAGGCGGAATGGCACACGTTGCAGATGCCGTTGTAAGGAGCCGTGGTCCTGGCATAGTCGAGACCGCTCTGCTTCTTGGTAAAGACCACGTCGGCTTTGGTTTTGGGGATGCCGTAGCGGCCATCGGTGGTAGTCGCCACCTTTTCATGAATCATGTAGATGTTGGCGTCGCCATGGGGGTCGTGGCAGTCCCAGCAGAACTTGCCCCCCTTCCAGGTTCCCTGGTAACTGGAATAGGTTCCCCATATGGGTGATATGGTTGCCGAGGCCACCTTCGTCCACCCGCCCGAATCCTTGAACGCCCGATAATGCTTGTAGCCGAAATGGCCCGCCGAGGCCCTGGCCTTCTTCGGCTTGATATACCGGCTCCCGGAAAGCAAAGGATCGAACCCCAGGGAATATTTCATGGGGTCGTTTTCGGGTGCCAAGTGGCACTGGGTGCACTGGCCGCCGCTGTCGTCGTCATGGCACTGGAGGCAGACCCCCATCATCATATACTGGTTCCGGACATCGTCCTTCTGCTCCGCCGTCCAGATTCCGGCATTGACGTCGTGACCCTTGTGGGTGCCGGTTGCAAAGGTGCCGCTGTCGGAATCATGGCAGGTGGCGGCCGTACAGCCGGCCACCTGGGTATGGCCGGTGAACTCGGTTACCGTGCTCCAGTTGCTCTGCCTGAATACGATACCGAGCGTCGTGGCCTGGGGAGCCAGGGAATCGGTCTGCCCCACGTGGCAGCCGATGCACTCGGCGTCGCTGCGGGTCATGTGGCAGTAGACGCACTCCTTCTCGAAGCGGCGCTCGTACTGGCGGTGCATCCGGAGCCGGAAAGGATTGGTGGCGTCCTTGTGCAGGGCGTTATTGTCGTGGCAGTACCAGCAGGGGTTGCCGGGAAAGTTGGCCGCCGGATTCCCGGACACCGGATAGGCGCCGGAGGAGGAATAGCGGCCGTGGCCGGATACCGACCACTGGGTGAGACTGATTTTGGCCTGGGTGCCGTTGAAGGAGTTGTAGTCGTCCTTGTCCGCGCCGGTGGTCCCGTGGCAACCGAGGCAGGTGACCGCCCCCGTAACCGAGCCCCCCCAGACCGGGTCGGTGCCGCTGGTGTGGCACTTGGTGTTGGAGCAGGTCTTGGCAACGGGGTTGTAGGAACCGCCGTCCTTGAAAACCACATCCTTGGTTTTGTTCACGTGGTAGGTGCCGTTGAGGTGCGAAGATTCCCCCATGCTGCCGGTGGGAATGCCGCTGCTGTGGCAGGAGGCGCAGTCGCCGATGACGGTGGCGGCATGGCAGTTGTCGCAGCTGAAGTTCGTTTCCGAGTGGCGGGGATGGGAGTTGGCGCGGGCAGTCCCCGCCCCCTGGTTGGCGAACATAGGCATCGACTCCATCCACTCCTGGCCCGTGGGGAAAGCGTACGACCCGGGGGTTCCGAAGCGCTCGGGAAGTACCCACACCTTGCCGTCCACGATGCGCCCGTCATGGCACCCCACATCGGAACACCCCCCCCGCTGGTGCCCGTGGCAGTCATTGCAGCCGGCCTTGGTGGCAGACCACGGGAAGGCGCGAACGGTCTCGGGATCGGTGGTGCCGTCGCTGTGGCAGTAGACGTTGGCACAAACCTTGGTCGCCGGATCGTAGGATGCTTCCGGCCGCCCCACGATGTTCCACTGGGAAGCCATCTTCACATCCCTAGTCCCATTTACGTGCATGGCCGTATCGATGATTCCGCCGGTCCCGTCGGTGGTGGCGCTGTGGCAGTATGAGCAGGGGTACTTCCGAATCCAGTGGGAACCCACCAGCTTGTTGTGGCCGTTGCTGCTCATGTTGAGATAGGGGGAGCACTTTGTCTTGCCGCTGTCCCAAACCCCGCCGACGCTGTTGCAGTTCGCCTCGGTACTGTCGGTGCTGCGCCCCCGGTGGCACGAATAGCACCGGACCGTGCCCGAATCGGACCACCGGGCCGTCGTGAGCGGCTCGCCGCCGCGCCCATCGCTGTGGCAATACAGATTGGTACAGGTACCGTTGCGGGCAGGGCTCCGGCTCGGCATGAAATCGGGATAGGAAACCGTACCGCTATAGGAGCCGCCGCTATTGGGCGCTTTGGTGAACCGGACGGCGAGCCCGCGCTTGCCGACACTCGTGGCATGGGCAAAGGGGCGCGCCTCGGCGGTGTGGTCCGTATGGCACGATGGGCAACTCCCCGTACCGGTCCCCAGATAATCGCCATGCTTCTTGCCGGGACCAGACACAGCCGGATGGTTTCCGTCATTTGGCGCAGCACCGTGGCATGCGGAACAACCGGCCGGAGCGGCAAGCGGCGGCGAGCCCCAGGCGGGAGTTTCCCCTTCGAAATGGCAGTTTATGTTGCTGCAGCTTCCGGGCGTCGGGGTTGCGCTCTGGAGCGATGACGTAGCGTTACGGAATACCGTGGAAAGAAGGGAATTATTGATGCGGCTGGAAATTCTGATACTGCCGTTGCGGTGGGACGAGGTGTAGGAAGCACTGCCGGGATGACACAGAGAACAGGTGGCCGGAACCGCCGACTCTCCCATGTGGGTCCGGTGATTTCCCGGAATCCCCCCGGAGCTTATATTTCGATAGGCATTATCGGCGGGCCGGTAATCCACCGGGCTCGAAGTACCGTGGCAGTTGTAGCATTCTATCGCCCCTTCGGCCGCTCCGGCCAGAGACAATACGGATGCAACCAAAAGAATCAACGACGCGCCAACTCTCCGCCCAAATCCCACGTCGAACACGCCAGCCCCCCGCATCGCAAGAAAGATCACATATTACGCACAACGTCTAAAGATTACGTAAGCCACCATCCAGAGCTCTGCGATACCTGTGTACATCTTAGATATACCTAATGAATTACTAAACAATTTTCAGGCACCGATTTCCGCCAAATAACCCGAAACGGCAGAGACATCTCGCCTCAACCGGCCGTAATATATGGATTACCCTCTATACTTTGAATAATTGAATGAGAACACTGCAATTGTTGCGCCCGAAGCCACATAAACTATGCGGGTATAAAGAGGACATACCTCCTAAACAGCCGTTAATATTGCATTACTGGTGAATAAAAAATTTATACAGGGATTCTAATGGGAAGCTTCTTGTCGGCAGATGTGGGATGGATTGTCCGTCACATAGCGTTCATGGCAAGGCGCCCCTCGCCCATTGCGAGATGGCGCCTTGCAGAATGCCGGACCGGAGATGATGAGGGCATGGCCGGAGATGCCATTCAATTGCAGTTCGTTTCCCCGGCCCCATAGGGGGGAGTGATGGCCCAGGCTTCGCTGAAGGGGGAACTGTCCGCCCCACTGAACGCCCGCACCCGGTAACTGTATTTCTTTTTGGGCTCAATCGCGTAGTTGTCGATGTAGCTGTTCACTGCTCCGTCAACCGTGGCGACTGTCACCCATACCCCCTCGCTGACCCTCTTCTGGATTTCGAATCCCTCGGGGCTGTCGCACGGATTGGGGGCGCAGGCGAGTGTTGTCCAATCGATCCTCACCTTGAAGGCATTGATGGCGGTCGCAGTCACGTTCTGACTCGCCATGGCCGATGTGGTCGAACACTTTTCAACGCTTGCCGGCGAATCGCCGCCGGTGCCGTTCCATGATTTGATCTGGTAGCAGTAGGTGGTGTTCTCGGTCAGGCCGACGTTCTGATAACTGGTTGTGACCGCCGAAAGCGACGGGCAGCTGATGGTCGGATAATCATAACCGCAGTATTTCTGGCCGTAGGCCACCGCAACGTTGTCTATCTCGGCATATGTTCCCGCCCCCTCCTTCCGTTCAATCTTGTAGTTGGTGGCCCCCGGCACAACCGGCCAGGAAAGATCGATCCGCTCCGCAGAAATGGTGATTGCCGTCACGGTTGTCGCAACCGGAGTTGTGGTGGTGTACTGCTCGTTGCTCGCAACCGAAGCCCCCCCGGCGTTCATGGTGCTCACCCGGTAGTAGTAGAGGGTGCCCGCCGCAAGCCCCGTATTGGTATAGGTGGCCACATCGGCGGCTGTCGTGGTGAGGATGCCCCAGGTGCCGCCGGAGCCGATTTTGCGTTCGATGCGGTAACCGGTATTGCCGGTCACGTTGTTCCAGGTCAGGACCACCTGGGATGCCGTCACCCCGGAGAGTGCGTCAAGGACCGGCGCAACGGCCAGGGTAGTCTGGCTTTGCACCGCGCTGTAGCCGGAATTGCCCGAGCCGTTCACGGCATATACCTGGTAGCAGTAGTAGGTACCGGCAGCAAGCCCGGTATGATTGTAGGTCACGACATTCTGACCGATGCTGACGGGGGCGCTCCAGGTCCCCTCGGTACAGTCGGCACCGCTGCGGAGCTTCCACTCCAGCCTGAAGCCGGTTTCGCCATAGATATTGTTCCAGGAGAGGTTGAGCTGGGTCGTGGAGGCTGCTGCCGGCGCGTTCAGGGTCGGCGCCGGAGGGATGGTGGTGATCCACTGGGTGTTGCTCCAGGCCGAGGTCCCTCCCGAATAGGTGTCACGCACCCGGAACTGATAGGTGTAGCCGGAGGTAAGAGCGGTCTGCGAATGGGCAATGGTATCCGCCGCCAGGGTTGCCACGGTGCTCCAGGCGCTCCAGGCGTACTCCTGGGCATAGTAGGACGCCGGGTACTGGGCGTAGGAGGTGCTCATGGTGCGCATCTGCACCTCGTAGCCGGTATTCCCCGAAATATTGTTCCAGGTTAGGTCCACCTGGGTCGCCGTGGCGGTCAGCGCATTGAGCGTCGGCGCCGCAAGGGGCGTATAGAGGCACGGCTCGTTGCTGTAGACGGCCGGGGGACCGTTGGTATTGGTGCTGTATGCCTTGACCCGGTAGCAGTATTCAGTGGAGAGTGACAGGCCGGTGTCGGTCTTGGAAGTGGTGTTGGCGGCCATGCCGATGGCACCGGTAACTTCGGCCCACGTCCCTTCGGTCCCCTGTTTCCGCTCCAGGGTGTAGTTGGTTTCGCCGGCGATGTCGGCCCAGCTTGGGGTGAGGGATGTCTCCGATGCCGGCGTAACGGTGACGCTCGGCGCTGCCATATGGGTCCAGGCAGTGATGGCATTGCTCGGATCGGAGGTGTTGCCGGTGGTATTGGCGATGATCCTGAACCGATAGGCATAGCCGGCGGTAAGAGCGGTTTTCTGATACGTCGTCACATCCGCCCCCACGGTGGCCAGGGTGCTCCAGGTGGTGCTGTAGTAGGCCGTATTGGAACAGTAGCTGGCGCCGTTCGTGGTCCCGTTCTGGGTGCAGGATACATACTGGACGGTGTAGCCGGTTTCGCCGGCCAGGTCTTCCCAGACGAGATCAACGGTAGTCGTGGCGGAACCGGCGGCACTCGTCAATGTTGGGGTAATGAACCTGGTGAGCGCCCCCTGCTCGGCGCTGTAGGCCGAGTTGCCCGATGCGTTGTAGGCCCGCGCCCGGTAGTAGTACTGGGTGTTGGATGCAAGGCCGGTATCGCTAAAGGTGAGTACGTCGACGCTGCGGGTCGTTATTTCAGCCCAGGTTCCGGCAGCCCCTTCCTTCCGCTCGACCCGGTAGCCGGTTTCTCCGGCAACGTTGGTCCAGTTGATTACCACCGAGTTCAGCGTAACCGTTCCGAGCGCGGCCATGGAGGGAGCCGCCGGCAATGTCGGGGCGGACTGCTCGCCGCTGGGCAGCGAATACCCCGACGCGCTGTTGGTGCTCACCCGGTAGGTGTAGGTGGTACCGGCGGTAAGCCCCGTATCGATGTGGGTCGTCACTCCGGCAGCTTTTGTGGTCAGATCCGCCCAGGCGCCCGTGCCGACTTTCCGCTCGATCTTGTAGCCGATATTCCCCTCCACCTGGCTCCAGGTGAGGGTAATCTGGGAGGTGGAATCAACGGTTAGGGTACTGAGCGTTGGCGCTCCGAGGGTAGTGGTGGCGCAACCTTCAATGGTCCTGGAGGTGAGGCTCCCCGAGTAGGCATAGATGCGGTAGCAGTAATTGGTGCCGGGGGCGAGGCCCGAATCGAGGAAGCTGGTGGTCCCCGACGCGGCGGTGGTGACGAGGCTCCAGGTGCTCGTCGGGAGCACGGGTCCGAGGGTCCGCTCGACCCTGAAGCTCGTGCCGGCGGTATTCTCCCGCCACGTGACGTTCATCCTGCCGGAGTCGGCCTGGGGCAACGGCGCCACGGGAGCCGGTACGAGGATGTAATTGTTCTTCTGCTTGAGCACCACGTAATCGGGATTGGCGGAGTTGCGGGAGACCCCGGCCACGAACGCCTCGCCCTGGTAGTTGGCGACAATGGCGCTGGGCTTGTCCTCGCGGCCGGTGCCGTCAAAGGATGAGGCCCCCAGGAACGTCCCCTCATTGTCGTAAATGAGCGACATGATGTTTGAAGTGCCGTCAAATATCGGGTCGGTGTCCAATCCGGCGCGGGTCGTGCCGGTGAGGTAGAGGTATCCCGAGGAGTCGGCCGTCATGGCGGCGACATAATCGTAGCTGGCGGGACGGTCGAAGTTCCGCTCCCAGATGACGGAGCCGTCGGCGGCGTTGTAGCGGATTAGGTGGAAGTCGCTGTCGGTGGCGCTCACGTAGCTCGTTCCGGCCACCACCACCGCACCGTCGATGGAATCTATGATGACTGCGATCCCCCGGTCATCGCCGTTTGCCGGAGCCGCCGAACCGTTGTGGATACTCTTCCAAATCTCCCGCTGGGACGAAACGTCGGCGCCGTCATACTTGATGGTTACCCACTCTTCATCACCGGCGGCGTTGACGCCGTAGCCGGTGACATAGGGGTTGCCCGCCGCGTCCACTGCCAGCGAAAGGGCCTGATCGTCAAGGGTGCCGGCGCCGGCATAGCCCTGGGACCAGATCTGCGCCCCGGTGGCCCCGTTGTACTTGGCGGTAAACCAGTCGTAATCGCCCGAGGCATTTTTGCTGTAACCGGTGACGAAGATATTGCCGGACGGATCGAAGGCAACCGCCGTGGGGTAATCGTCCCGGCCGCTGTCGTAGACGACGGGGGTCCAGGGGCGGGTGCCGTCCGCATTGTACTTGATGAGGAAGATGTCGTAGTTGTTGGCGGCGTTCAGGCCGTAACCGATGACCACGCTATGGTCGGAGCCGTCCCGGGCGGTCCTGACCGCCTTGGCCAGGTCGATGCCGCTCTGGGTCCCGTACTGGTGGTCCCACATCATGGCCGGGTTGGTGGTGGGATCGGCGTAACCGGCGGTCTGGTACTTGATGGTGAAGAGATCGTCGCTCTTGTCGGAATCCCCCATGAGATAGGCGGTGCCGGTGACTATGGCGTCGCCGTCATCGTCGAGGGCAACCCCGGCGGCCATGTCGGTGCCGCCGTCGCCGCTGTCGTAGCGTGCCTTCCATATAATCGACTTGTCGCTGCGATTGAGTTTCAGGGTCAGGTAATCATAGGAGTAGGTCCCCACCACCCCCTCCTCGGCCAGGTCGCTGTAACCGGTCACCACCGGGTGGTCGTCGGAGCCGACGGTGATGCCGGTCGCCACATCCTCCCGGTTGTCGGCCCCGTTGTAAACGTAGCTCCAGACGGGGGCGTCGTAGGTCACCACCTTGGTGAGGACATGGGACTCGTTGCTGTAGTCAGAATCGCCGTCCGCGGCATTATAGGCCCGGACCCGGTAGTAATAGTAGCTGTTGGCAGCCAGCCCGGTGTCGCTGTAGGTGGTGACGCTCGCAGCCACCGTGGCTATCTGGGCGTAGGTACCGGTAACGCCCAGCTTCCGCTCCACCTTGAACCCATCCTCATTGACAGAGTTGTCGCCCCATGACAGCGACACCGACGTATCGGAGGAGGCAGATGCCGCAAGTTCGGTGGGGGCATTGAGGGGGCCGTAGTCGTACCGGATGGCCTGGTAGTCATAGGAGGTGTCCCCGTCGGACCATCCGGCCACATAAACGTCGCTGGCAGAGTTGAGAGAAGAGAGGCCGACCCCGGCGGGCCGGTCGTTCCTGTTGCCGGCGCCGTTGAAACTCCGCTGCCAAAGCAGCACGCCGCTTGCTTTCGAATATTTCAGGGTCGTGATGTTGTCATTGACATCGGTAACGCTGTAGCCGGCGACATACACCCCGCTGTCGGCCATGTTGCTCGCCACGATGCCGACCGGGATATCACCGTACTCCCTGGCGCTGTTATAAACGGCATCCCACGCCTTCGCTCCGTCGGCGGCGTTGTAGCGCACGGTGTAAAAGTCCTCGTAGCCGCTCAGGGTAAACGTGTACCCCGTGACGTAGGTATCGCCCAGGCCATCGACCCACATTGCGCGGGGCTCGTCGTTATAGCCGCCGTCATAGGTGTTCTCCCAGGTTGTGGCGCCGGTTGCGGCGTTATATTTCGCCGTCCAGATGTCGGTATTCGACGCACTGGAAAGATACCCCGTGACGATCACGTCCCCGGAGCCGTCCAGTCTTACGGCAACACCCCGGTCATCGAAACTTCCCGCCGATGCCTTGCGCCATTCCCTGATGAAGGATTTGTCGAAACCGTACTTGCGGGTAAGGATATCGAAGTCCGCCCCCCCTTTGGAGGAATAGCCGGTCACGGCGATGCCGTCGCCCCCTGCCGCAATGGCCGTCACCCGGTCGTGGTTGTGGTAGGTGGCGTCGTCGTAAAGCTCCGTCCATGTGGGGGCTGAGCCGGCCGAGGGATATTTAATGATGAGGAAGTCGTCGTTGCCGGAAGCGTTGGCCGAATACCCCGCAACGTAGATGTTGTTGGATGCGTCGACGGTGATGGCGGTGGCAAAGTCTCCCCCCCCTGCTGCGCCGGCGAAGGTGTGCTGCCAGAGCAGCGCCCCGTCGGCGCCGCTGTATTTGATGGTATGGATGTCGTAGGTGGAGCCGTTCCAGGCATAGCCGGTCACGATAATGTCGCCGCTTCCGTCCACCGCCACCGCCGCCGCGGTGTCGTCGCCCCCAGCCATGTCGTACGTGACGGCCGGCCAAGCCAGCCCGCTCCCGTCGGCCTTGAACTTGGCAACATAGTAGTCGTTGTTCATGCCGCCGCTGTTGGTGTACCCGGCGACAACCATATTGCCGGCGGAATCCACCGCCATGGCCTTCGCCTCCTGCTTCCCGGCCGCCACATGGGCCACGGGGAAGGGGCTCACGTAATCGCCCCCCTTGGCAAAGGCTGTGGCTGCGGCACCGGCAACCGCTATGGCTGCCGCAACGGCAAGACACATCCGCCGGACCGCGATGCGGGGCATCTTCAACACCCTTTCCGGGGCTGGTTTTACTGTCTGCGATGAACTCTCACGGGGCATGGGCATATCTCCGGCGATTGTGCGCTCGTTCGTTACCATGACGTCACATTGTTCCAGATCTGATTGTTGGGCCATCCTGCCGAGCCGTTGCCGGTTGGTGCGCCGTGGCAGATTGCGGTGCTGTACTGGGCCGGCATGTTGTTGTAACCCCACGGAGCGCGGCCGTAACGCCACGGCCGGGTGTACCCGCCGTAATTCACATCGACCCTGCCGCCGGTCGCCTGGAAACCACGATGCTTAAAGGCCAGGCAGTCGGTCTGCATCAGCCGCGGCAGTCCCGAGTTGTGGGGCTGGTGACACTTGGAGCAGGTGAAGGCGTGCTCAGCGTTGTTGCCCCACCCTTTGACCGATTCATGAATACGATCGACGGTCTTGAAGGCGGTGTTCTTGTTGGTACCGTCCGTAAGCGTCGCCTTGGCGTGGCAGTTGATGCAGAGGCCGGCAAACGTACTGTCGTCCTCGCTGATTTTGGCGTTGTTAAAGGTATTACGGTCGGTACGCCACGGCAGCGATGACTGGGCAAGCATTTGGCCGGTCTTGGTCTTTTCAGGCAGATCCTCCTTGTAGGGGGATGTCATCCAGGTCCCCTTGAGGAGCGGAACGGCATAGGCCTGCTTGCTGCCGAGCACGGGGCTGACGCCGTGGGGATCGTGGCAGGGGGTGCAGAGTCCGTTCACCTGGGCCGAGTAGGGAACGACCCGGTAGCCGTCACCGGCAACAACCGGCGCGGCAAAGCCCTCCACCGTAACGGAGGTTGCATCGTTTGCCGTAATCTTGCTGAGCTGGCCGCTGTTGGCGCCGGAGGTCATCAGCACGTAGAGGTTCCGCCACTGGTTGGCGGTCCAGGCCTTGCCGGCATCCACAAGGGTCGTTGCCGAACCATCGCTGGCGGTCCCCTCGGTCTTGGCCAGAGCAGACAGGGTACCGGTGGGAACCGAGGCCTTCATGTGGCCGCCGACTATCGTCTTTTTGGCGTCAAGCCAGCCGGTGGCGTTATTTTTGGTGATGAACGCCTTGGTCCCGGCACCAAAGCGCGAAGTGTCCCGGTACCCCATGACCGGCGAATTTACCCCGAATGTGGAATTGTATCCCCATGGGGTCTTGCCGGTGGGAACCACGGTGCCGATGGCGGCGGAGTTGTGGCAGTCGAAGCACTGGCCGGCGCCTGCGGCGTATGGGTTCACGCCGGACGCATTGGACGACGCCTTGTAATCGTAGAGGTATCCGCCGATGTTCTGCTTGGTCTCCTTGAGGTTGGCGCCGTTAAAGGTGCCGTTGTACGTCACGTAGCTGGAAGTCACCCCCACCACCTTGGAGCCGTGGGAGTTATGGCAGTCGAAGCACTGGACGTTGACGCTCCCACCCCGGTCGGGGATGGTACCGTCCAGGCCGGTGGCGGCATCGAAGCCCCCCTTGTTGGCGGCGGCGTTGCCGTGGGCCGAGAAGGCCTTGGCGACCTTGTCCTTCTTGTTGGCATTGGCGTACGTGGTGGAGTTCACCTTGCCCCAGGCAGTCGTGCCGGTCTGGGAGTAGCGGGCCGCGACGCTCTGACCGTCCCAGGCATACTGGCGCGGGGTCTTGCAGTCGTTGAACGGTACGCTGTCGTTGTTCTGGTCGCTGTGGCAGGAAATGCAGTGGGTCGAAACCTTGGAAACCTCGGCCCGCTCCTGGGGGGTATTCATGTTTATGGCCAGGAACTTCGCAGCGGTGGCCCTGCCGTCGGCGGTGGAGTACTCGCGGTAGACAACCGGCCTTACATTCCGGCCCCAGACCACCAGATCGACCACATCGTTCTTGACCGACGAATAGGTCTTGTAGTTGTAGCCGGTGTGGTAGGTGATATCTATGAGCCCCTCGGGCGTAGATTCCCAATGGCACTCGTAGCAGTCGGTATTTTTAATCTCGCCGCTCGTCCGCTGCACATGGTGGGAGTTCGACTTCATCTGCCCGATGACGTCCATCCGCTTGCCCACGGTGCCCAGATGGCATTTGGTGCAGTCCCGGGGGAGCCCGAAGGCGGTGTGTTTCGGTATTGGCTTGCTGCTTACGTGACAGGAGTTGCAGCTCATGCCGTCGGCGTGGCTGTCGGCAAAACGGTGCTCGTGGCACTCCGTACAGCGGCGGCTCAGGTTGTGGCCGTCACCGGAGGTGCTGGTGAAGTGCTTGCTGTCGGGTGAATGGCAGACGTTGCAGATGCCGTCGAAGGGGGCGGCCTTGCGCGCATAGTTGCTGCCGCTCTGCGTATCTATGAAAGAGACGTATGCGCTGGTCCGCGGCTCGCCGTACTTCCCGTCGGTGGTGGTGGCGATTTTCTTCTGCACCATGTAGATGTTGGAATCACCGTGGGGGTCATGGCAGTCCCAGCAGAACTTGCCCCCCTTCCAGACTCCCAGGTAGTTGCCGTCGACATCCTTTGTCCACCCTCCGGTGTTAAGGAAAGCGCGGTAGTGCTTGTAGCCGAAGTGACCCGCCGAGGCCCGGGCCTGCTTCGGCTTGATGTAGCCGGTGCCGGGGTCGAAGCCCAAGGCGTACTTGTTGGGATTGTCCGCCGGGGGGAGGTGGCAGCTCGTACACTGGCCGCCGCTGTCGTCGTCATGGCACTGGAGGCAGACTCCCATCATCATGTACTGGTTCTTGACGTCGGCCTTCTGCTCGGCGGTCCAGATACCCGCGTCGACGTTGTGCCCCTTGTGGGTGCCGTCGGGGAAAGTCCCCTCGTCGGAGTCATGGCATCCGGCCGAGATGCAGGTGGTGGTTGCGGTGTGGGTCGGGAACCTGGTTTCCAGCGACCCATCGGGCATCTTGAATACGACGCCGGCTGCCGAGGCCTGGGGCGCCAGGGAGTCGTCCTGCCCCACATGGCAGGCGATGCACTCGGCGTCGGTGCGCTCCATGTGGCAGTAGACGCATTCCTTCTCGAAGCGGCGCTCGTACTGGTAGTGCATCCGGAGCCGATAGGGATTGTTCGCGTCCTGGTGCAGGACATTGTTGTCGTGGCAGTACCAGCAGGGGTTGCCGGGGAAGTTGGCGGCCGGGTTCCGGGAAATGGGATAACGTCCGGCAGAGGAATACCGGCCATGCCCCCTGGAAGTCCATTCGGTGAGGCTGATGCGCGCCTGGGTGCCGTTGAAGGCGTTGTAGTCGTCCTGGTCGTCACTGGAAGTGCCATGGCAACTCAGGCAGGTGACGGAACTGTTAACGGAAGCACCCCAGACCGGGTCGGCGCCGCTCGTGTGGCACGCGGTGTTCGAGCAGACCTTGCTGACCACGTTATAGGAACCGCCGTCCTTGAAAACAACATCCTTGGATTTATTCACATGGTAAGCGGCATTGATGTGGGCCACCTCCCCCATCCCACCCTCGGGGATGCCGTCAGCATGGCATGATGTGCAGGAGCCGTTGACGACGGTGCCTGCGTGGCACTGATCGCAGGTAAAATTGGTCTGGGCATGGCGGCCATGGGAGTTGGCGCGGGCCGTGCCGGCCCCCTCGCTGGGGAACATCGGCATGGACCCCATCCATTCGTTCCCCACGGGCCAGCCGGTCTTCAGGGGCCAGAGTTTGCCGTCCGCATCTATTCTGCCGTCGTGGCAGCCGGCATTGGAGCAGCTGCCGGTGGGGTGCCCATGGCACGAATTGCACTCGGCCTTCGGCTCATCCCAGGCGCAGGGGCGCACATCCTCGGGATCGGTGGTGCCGTCGCTGTGGCAGTAGACGTTGTCGCAGACTTTTGTGGCGGGATCGTAGGTCGCTTCCGGACGCCCCACAATATTCCATTTGGCCGCCATTTTTACATCCTTCGCCCCGTTGACGTGCCTGGAGGGATCACTGATGCCGCCCGCCGTGTCAGCAGTGTCGGCGTGGCAGTAATAGCAGGGGTACTTCCGGATCCATTGGGCCCCCACCAGGCGGTGGTGGCCGCTGGAAGACATATCCAGGAACGGCGAGCAGAGCAGCTTCCCGGCATCCCAGATTCCGCCTACACTGATGCAGTTCGCCTGGGTGGTGTCGCTGGAACTTCCCCTGTGGCAGGAGTAGCACTTCATGGTACCGCTGTCGCCCCAGCGTGCCTCGGTGAGCGGCACGCCTCCCGACGGGTTGTCGTGGCAGTAAAGGTTTGTGCAGGTCCCATTGCGGGGAGGGCTCTGACTCGGCATAAATGCAGGATAGCTAACGTTCCCGCTGTAAGTGCCGCCGCTGTTGGGCGCCTTGGTGAACCCCAGGACAAGCGGACGGTTACCGGCGCTCGTGGCATGGGCAAACGGGTTCGCTTCAGCGGCATGGTCCGCATGGCAGGCGGCACAACTCCCCGTCCCGGTCCCGAGAGAATCACCATGCTTTTTGCCGGGACCGGAGACAGCCGGGTGGTTTCCGTCTGCCGGTGGGGCACCGTGGCAGCTTGAACAGCCCGCAGGAGCGGCAAGGGGCGTGGACCCCCAGGCCGGGGTTTCGGCCTCGAAGTGACAATTTGTGTTCGTGCAGCTTCCCGGAACCGGGATTGCGCTTTGTGGTGACGACGTATGATTGCGGAACGCGGTAGAAAGGATGGAGTTATTTATGGTGCTGGAGATACGGATGCTGCCGTTGCGGTGGCTTGAAGTGTACGATGCGCTGCCCGGATGGCACTGGGCGCAGCTTGCGGGGCCGGCCGACGGGTCGAGGTGCGTGCGGTGATTCCCCCGGAGAGCTCCGGAGCTTATGTTACGGTAGGCAGCGTCTACGGGCCGGTAATCCGCCGGGCTGAGGGAGCCGTGGCAGCCGTTGCAATCCAGCGCCCCCTCGACAGATCCTGCCGGAATCAACATAAGAACTGAGATAAGAATCCAGTGTGCGGCCACCCATCGCTTTGCGCTCTTGTTCACGACCCCTCCAGTAGAGCAACAAAAAATAGCAAATAACGCCAAATGACCGACACATCCCGGTCGTTTCCGGGCAAAGCAACGGAATAGCGTAACTCGCGCCCAGATTGTTAATTTTGAATTAAAAATATGCAATCATCGCGCCCAAACCTGAAAAATCAATCGTATACGCACCCCGCCCGCTTCCCGGATATCCCCGCAGGAGCGCAATCTCCACCTTGACATACAGAACCGCTTAATTATACTCCCCTAAAACATCCCATCTAAACGAGCGGAGGAAGCACCATGCACGACAGATCCATTGTGGCGGAGCAAAAGATTTCGGGACACAGGGGCATCATCGTTGCCTGCATCCTTGCAGGATGCCTGGTCGCAGCCGGCTGCAAACCCCAGCAGGAACAACCGGCCCAGGCACCGGCCGGAATGCCGGCCCAGGGAGGCGCTCCACAGACAACCATGGGCGGCCCCATGAGCGACCAGCAGAAGCTTGCCATGGGAGGCGCCATTTTCGAAAAGCAGTGTGCAAGCTGCCACGGCAAGGAGGGAAGCGGCATGAGCGCCCCATCGCTCCAGAAAGCCGATTTCAAATACGGCCGCACCCCTGAAGCCATAAAGGAGAGCATCACCAAAGGGCGTCCCGGCGGGATGCCGGCTTTCGGCAACCTCCAGGAAATCGAGGTTGAAACCATCACGGCATATGTTATGGGTCTCAAGAAATAAGAACGAATGACGCTGGAACGAATAAAGGGAGCTCCCCCACGGGTGCTCCCTTTTTTGTCGAGATGGTTCACGTTGCCGGCCGCATTTCTAATTCTCCCGTCATTGCTCCGCCGGACATAGGCCATGCCGTCGCAGAACTCACGGGGTATCAGGCCCGGCTGTAACCATGACGGCACCTCCCCCCTCCCATTGGTACTCCTCTTGCAGTCCCCGCCTAACAGCATTTTATTCCATGTTATCAAGCAGATACAAGCTGCGACCTCTCATGCAAAAATTCACTGCAAATATTGTTGCCCTGACCATACTCTTCATTGTCGGCGTAACCGGCATTTCCACACTCCTTTTCCTGGCGACTATCCGCGAAGAATCCGAACGTCTGGCCAGAATTGAGCAGGAACAGGGGCTCCAGACCTTCTGGAAACTCCTCAGGGCAAAGGGAACGGATTTCAAAATCGTCAACGGCAAGCTCATGGCCGGCGACTATGTCCTGAACGGCAACTTCGAACTGCCCGACACGATCCAGACGATTTTCGGCAATACCGCCACGATTTTCATGGGCGATATGCGGGTCTCCACCAACATCCGCAAGGCCGATGGCACCAGGGCGGTCGGCACCAGGCTGGCGGGGCCAGTCCATGACGCCATTTTCAAACAGAACAGACCATATCGCGGGGAAGCGCAGATCCTCGGCATCCCCTATTTCACCGCCTACGACCCCATCAGGAACAGCCGTGGCGAGACAATAGGCGTGCTCTATGTGGGAGCGAAAAAGAACGAATTCTTCTCCCGGAAAGAAAACTACAAATACAGCGTCATAGCCGGCACAGCGGTCATATCCACCATTTTTTCTTTACTTGCCATTGCCCTGCTGAGAGACATGAAACGCCGGGCAGAAGCGGTTCAGGAGAGCGAGACCAAATACCGCACCCTCTTCGAAGGTGCGTCGGAAGGGATCATGCTCTTCGATGACATAATTTTTGACTGCAACGAGCAACTGTGTCGGCTGTTTGGCAGCAGCCGCGAAGAAATAATCGGAAGATCGCCGCTTCGCTTCTCGCCTGAGCGGCAGCCCGACGGCACCCCCTCCGCCGACAAGGCCCGGCACTGGATTGACGCCGCCCTGGCGGGGGATACCCGATACTTTCCGTGGCAGCAGCGCCGACAGGACGGTACCCTTCTGGACGCCGAGGTTTCCCTCAAGGCGCTGAACATCCAGGGGCGCACGGTTCTCCAGGCTGTGGTGCGGGACGTTTCCGAAAAGAAAAAGGCCGATGCGCTGATGCACGAAATCACGGCCTCCCTGCGACTTTCGGAAGAGCGGTACCGCACCGTCTTCGAGTCGACCGGCACGGCCATGATCATCATCGAGGAAGACGCCACCATTGCCCTGGCCAACGACGAGTTCGTCAATCTTTCCGGCTACCCCCGCGAAGAGATCGAAGGAAAGAAAAGATGCATCGACTTTGTGGGCCCCGAATTCCGCGACATGATGCTCTACTACCACCGGAACCGCCGGATATCGCCGGAAAGCGCCCCCTCTTCCTACGAATTCGACTTTATCGGCAAAGCGGGAGATAAACGGCACATCTTCACCACGGTCAAGCTGATTCCCGGAACACGCAGAAGCGTAGCCTCCTACATGGACATCACCCCCCTCAAGCGGGCGGAGCGCCTGTTGACCGGCGAGAGGTCCGCCCTGGAACTGCTCAACTCGGATGCATCCCTGGAAACTGTTCTCGAATTCCTCTGCCGGCTCGTGGAGGAGCAAGCCCCCGAACTCCACTGCTCCATCCTCCTCATCGACGCCGACGGCAAACGACTGCGGCACGGTTCCGCCCCGAGTCTCCCCCCCGAGTACAACCGGACCATCGACGGCACCCGCATCGGCCCCGACATCGGAAGTTGCGGCACGGCCGCGTTCACGGGTGAACAGGTCATCTCGCGCGACATCGAGACCGATCCGCGCTGGGCGAAGTACCGCGCGCTCCCCCTGAGCCACGGGCTCCGGGCCTGCTGGTCGACACCGGTCAAGGCCGGCAACGGGACCGTCATCGGTACTTTTGCGGCTTACTCCACGGTTCCCCGCGAGCCTTCGATCGAGGAACTGAAGCTGATGGAGCGGCTCGGCCACCTGACCAGCATCGCCATCGAACGGAAGCAGTCCGAGGAGTCGCTGCGCATGATCCGCCTGCAGCAGCAGGCCATGCTCGACAACATCCCCGACATTGTCTGGCTCAAGGATACCGAAAGCCGGTTCCTCGCTGTCAATGCGGCATTTACCGGGGTAAGCGGCTCGCTCCCCTCAGAGGTGGTGGGGAAGACGGATCTGGACCTGTGGCCCACCGACCTGGCAGCGCTCTATCGGGAGGACGATGCACGGGTCATGGCGTCGGGGAACCAGGTCCGCACCGAAGAACCCCTCGTCGATACCCGTGGGAAGAAGATCTGGATCGAAACCATCAAGATGCCCATCTTTGACGGAAGGGGAACCGTAATAGGCACCACGGGCATTGCCCGGGACATATCGGAACGGCGCGAGGCCGAACGGAAACTGCGGGAGAACGAGGCCCGGCTTGCCAAGGCCCAGCAGATTGCCCACGTGGGGAACTGGGACTGGGATATTCTCAACGACACGCTTCACTGGTCCAATGAGATTTTCCGGATTTTCCGCATCCCCCCCGACCAATCCGACATGACCTACGAAAAATTCCTGGAGGCGGTCCATCCCGACGACCGGCAATACATGGCCGATGCCATGCAGGCTGCCATCCACGACAAGGCCCCTTACGGAATAACGTATCGCATCATCTGCCCTGACGGAGAAATCAGGCACCTGCGGACCGAGGGGGAGGTGGAATTCAATGGGGACGGCGTCCCCATGCGGATGCAGGGGGTCGTCAGGGACATCACCGAGAGCACCCTCGCCGAAGCGGCCCTGCGGGAGAGCGAAGCCCGGTTCAGGGAAATCTTCGAGCAGAATGAGGATGCCATCATCCTGATGGCCCGGGAGACCCTCGACATCATCGACGCCAACAGGGCAGCCGAAGCGCTGATCGGACGCGACAAGGAATCACTCACCAGGCTCGGTCCCTGGTCGTTCATCGTCCCCGAGGACTACAACACGTTCATCGGGTCAATCCCCCCACCAGCGGATACGACCCCCTTCCACCTGGAGCGCATCGGCGTGGTCCGGGACGACGGAAATCACCTCGTCACGTCCATTTGGGGGAAAATCATCCGGCTGCGGGAAACTGAAGTGGTCTACTGCTCCATCCGCAACATCACCCAACGGATCCGCATGGAGGAAGAGGCTCAGATCACCCAGTCGCGCCTTATCCATGCCAACAAGATGACCTCCCTGGGCGTGCTAGTTTCCGGCATCGCCCACGAGATAAACAACCCCAACACCTTCATCCAGGGGAACGCATCGCTCATCGAGGGGTTCTGGCGCGACAGCCTGACGATTCTTGAGCGCCATCGCAATGAACATGGCGACTTCGTTCTCGGCGGGCTCCCGTACGACGAGGTGATGCGGATATTCCCCCGGCTCATCCACGGCGTCAAGGAGGGGTCGCGCCGCATCAGCGCCATCGTCAACAATCTCAAGGATTTCGCGCGGGAAGACACCATTAAGACCTTCGTGCCGGTAAACGTCAACCGCATCGTGGAAGATGCGAAACTGATCCTCACTTACCAGATCCACCGCTACACCGACAACTTCCGCCTGGAAATGGCCGAAAATCTCCCATCCGCCCAGGGGAAACCCCAGCAGATAGAGCAGGTAATCATAAACCTCATCATGAATGCCCTCCAGGCGCTGCCCGGCAAGAATGCGGGCGTTACCGTCACAACGGCCGCCGACATAGACGCATCGGCCATCACCATCACCATCTGCGACGAAGGGAAAGGGATGCCGCGGGAGATCCTGGAGCGTATCACCGAGCCCTTCTTCTCCACACGGCTCGAACAGGGGGGAACGGGCCTGGGGCTCTCCATCTCCGCAGCCATCGTCAGGGAACATAACGGCACCCTGAAATTCGAATCCACCCCCGGCAGCGGGACCGTCGCCACGGTAAGCCTGCCTATCGCCTTTGGCCAGGGAGAATGAAGCAATGACCGATCAACACCCCTTTCCTATCCTGCTGGTTGACGATGAGGAAGAAATCCTCTTCACCGCAAGCATCACGCTGCGCGCTGCCGGTTTCACCCAGGTGATGACCGAAAGCAACAGCCGCCGGGTCATGGATATCCTCTCCCGGCAGGAAGTGGGACTGATACTCCTCGATCTCTACATGCCACATCTGCCCGGATACGAACTGCTGAGGGAGCTATCCGCGAACTACCCCCAGATTCCGGTCATTGTGGTTACGGCGGCAAATGAAGTGGGAATGGCCGTTGAATGCATGAAGGCGGGAGCTTTCGACTATTTTGTCAAGCCGGTGGAGCCGCAGCGCCTCCTGGCCACGATAAAACGGGCACAGGAGATGTACGTTCTCCGCTCCGAGGTCCGTTCACTGAAAAGCCACCTCCTCACCGACAGGCTGGACAATGAGGAGGCGTTCGCCCCGATCATGACCTGCAACCGGAAGATGCGCGCCATTTTCCAGTACCTGGAAGTGGTGGCCGGCAGCAGCCAGCCGCTACTGATAACAGGCGAGACAGGGGTCGGCAAGGAGCTTGTGGCCCGCTCGCTCCACACCCTAAGCAAGTGCAAGGGGCCCTTCGTGGCGGTCAACATCGCCGGTCTCGACGACATGGTGTTCTCCGACACCCTGTTCGGCCACCGCAGGGGGGCATTCACGGGCGCCGACCAGCACCGGGAAGGGCTCATCACCAAGGCGGCGAACGGCATTCTCTTCCTGGATGAAATCGGAGACCTTCAGCCGTCATCCCAGGTGAAGCTGCTCAGGCTGCTCCAGGAGCAGGAATATTACCCCCTGGGGGCCGACACTCCCACCAGGACGAACGCACGGATTGTCGTCGCCACGAACCGGGACCTTAAAGCGATGATGGCCGAGGGGAGTTTCAGGAAGGATCTCTACTACCGCCTGAGCGCCCACCAAGTTCTGATCCCCCCCCTGCGCGAACGGACCGACGACATACCGCTGCTGGTGGAGCACTTCTTCGCGGAGGCCGCCGCATCCCTCTCGCGGCAGAAGCCCACCGTCCCCCCTGAACTTGCCTGTTACCTCGCCACCCACGCTTTCCCCGGCAACATCCGGGAACTCAGGGCCATGGTCTTTGATGCCATGGCCCGCCACGATAAGGGCGTTCTCTCCCTCTCCAGCTTCAGGGAGGCAATCGGAGCTTCTCGCGTTCCCGTTAAAGCAACCCCCCTTTCCTTCCTCGAAGGCCTGCGCGACACATCAGGGCATGGGGGGGGCACCATGCCGACCCTCAAGGAGGCTGAAGATGCCCTTATCGCCCATTCCCTGCGGATCGCCAACGGCAACCAGGGGATAGCAGCCGCACACCTGGGAATCACACGTCAGGCGCTCAACAAACGCCTCAACAGAAAACCGGGCGACGAGTAGCATATGAACCCCTGAAACAAAAGTTGCGCCATCAACAAATGACGCATCCATTCCCGAGCCCGCTTCACCGGCCAATCGCCACCCCTGCTTCGCCGCCCCCTGCAACTTTTGTCGCACCCCTGCCCCAAGCCCCACCTCACAACCGCCGGTAATCATTGTGCTTTTTTTCCAATAATCCTGGCATCTCCAGTGCAATACAAACATCGTAAAACAACATCCATAAGCTTGATTGCAATTGAATGGAGGCCGGCATGACAAAGAAAGCACCCCAAAAGCTGACCATAAGACTGACCGGCGACTGGTCCATAACCGGCGTCACGCAGCAGCTCCTGCCCCTGACCGAATATCTGGCGTCCCTTTCCAAAACTGATCCGCAGCAAACCCGGCCGGTCGTCGATCTGGCGGAGGTTGCCCTGTTCGATGCCTGCGGCTGCCAATTGCTCGCGATACTTTTCCGCCACCTGAAGTTACTGGGCTTCGCCCCCGCAATGGACTGCCTCCCCAACGAGCTTCGCGACCACATCGAGCACCTCGGGTTCGGCCACGAATTCGCCGCGGCAATGGACACAGCCAAGGGGTACGCATGACCGCTCCAACTCCCCATACCACTGCCACGGGCATGGACCGCTTCAGCAACGTTTTTTTTGAGGAATGCGCCGAGCACCTGGCCGATATGGAGCGCATCCTCGTCGCCCTTGATCCGGCAGACCCGGACAGGGAGGAGCTGAACGCCCTGTTTCGCGCTGCCCACTCCATCAAGGGTGGAGCCGGCATTTTCGGCTTCAGCGACCTTACGGTGGTAACCCACGAACTCGAATCGCTGCTGGACAAAGTGCGCGGCAACGAACTTCGGCTGACCGCAGCCATGATCGACCTGTTCCTCGAAGCCCGCGACGCCGTGGCCATGCAGTTGGGGGGACACCGCGACGGTACCGTGGTCGACCTGACGGTTGTCGGGGAAATCTGCCGCAGGCTTCAGGGCCAACGGGAAGGAAACGCCCCCTCCTGTGCCGATGCGGCCCCGCCGGCTGCCGATGCGGGCGCCCCGCCACTCTCCCCGGACGCCCCCGGCGGTTCGCGCCGCCTGGAAATCATCTTCGCCCCCGAGAACGATATCTTCCAGCGCGGCGTGCGGCTTGAAAATCTCTTCAACGAACTGGCAAGCCTGGGCGATCTCTCGGTAAGGTCCGATATTTCCGATCCCCCCTCCATAGAAGCACTCGATCCGGAAGTCTGCCACACCCGCTGGATCTTCACCCTCGACACCACGGCCGGGGAAGAGGAGATCCGGGAGATTTTCGAGTTCGTGGCCGAACGGGAGCAACTGACCGTCATCCCCGTAGAAGAGCGGCCGGGCTTGGATCTATCGCCCGGCGGGGAAGAGCTGACACCTTCCGGCGACCAGTCTGCGCCATCCCCTTCTCCCTCCCCGGGCCGCCGCGCCTATGACCGGGATGAAACGGCGCCGGGGGCCTTCGGTCGCAGGGGCGCCGAAACCGAGTCATCAATCCGGGTCGGGGTCACCAAGGTGGACCAGCTTATCAACCAGGTGGGGGAACTGGTCATCACCCAGTCCATGCTGGCCCAGATGGCCGGCACGCTCGATCCGGTCCTCTTCGAGAACTTCCACCGGGGGCTCCTGCAACTGGAGCGCAACACCCGCGACCTCCAGCAAAGCGTCATGTCGATCCGCCTGGTGCCGATCAGCATGGTCTTCAGCCGCTTCCCCCGCATCGTGCGCGACCTGTCCGCCAAGCTCGGCAAACAGGTGGAGCTGCACACCATGGGGGAGAGCACCGAACTGGACAAGGGGCTCATCGAGAAGATAGCCGATCCCCTCACCCACCTGGTGCGCAACTGCCTCGATCATGGGCTGGAATCGCCAGAGGCGCGCCTGGCCGCGGGGAAGAACCCCGTCGGCGCCATAACGCTGCGGGCCTCCCAGGTGGGGGGAAGGATCGTCATCGACGTGATGGACGACGGCGCCGGCCTCAACCGGGAGAAGATCCTGCGCAAGGCCGCCGAGCGTGGAATCGCGGCCGGCGACGCCATGACCGACGAGGAGGTCTGGCAGCTGATCTTCGCCCCCGGCTTCTCCACCGCCGAGACTGTAACCGACATCTCGGGCCGGGGGGTCGGCATGGACGTGGTGCTGCGCAACGTGCAGGCCCTCAGCGGCAGGGTCCATATATCGTCCGAACCGGGCGCCGGAACCCGGATCACCATAAGCCTCCCGCTCACCCTGGCGATCCTCGACGGCCTCTCCGTGGCGGTCGGCGGCGAAAAGTTCATCATCCCCCTGAACGCCATCATCGAATCCCTCCAGCCGAAACCGGAGGAACTCAAATCGGTCAACGGCAAGCAGGTGGTCCATGTTCGGGGTGAATACCTGCCGCTGCTTCCGCTCCACGAACTCTTCAACCTGCAATCCGCGGTGACGAAGGCGGAGAACGGCATTGTCGTTCTGGTGGATGTGGAGGGGGAGAAGGCGGCGCTGCTGGTGGACGCCCTCCTGGACGAGCACCAGGTGGTAATCAAGAGCCTTGAGGACAATTACCGCAAAGTTGAAGGGACCGCCGGGGCCACAATCCTCGGCGACGGCCGGGTGGCGCTCATCCTCGACGTTCACGCGCTGCTCGGGATGAGATAACACGCAAACAGGAGAGAAAGATTATGGAGAAAGCCCAGGGAACACCCGACAGAAGCGGTACCGCTATCCCCAGGGAGTACCTCACCTTCACCCTCGATAAAGAGGAGTACGGCATCGACATCCTGAAGGTGCAGGAGATCAGGGGATACGACACCGTGACCCACATCGCCAACGCGCCGGAATTCCTCAAGGGGGTCATCAACCTGCGGGGCGTAATCGTGCCGATTATCGACATGCGGATCAAGTTCCGCCTCGGCACCCCCCACTATGACGAGTTCACGGTAGTCATCATCATAAACGTGCTGAACCGGGTCATCGGCATGGTGGTGGACGGAGTTTCGGACGTGGTGGCCCTGGAGCCGGAGCAGATAAGGCCAGCCCCGGAGCTGGGGTCTACCCTGGACACCCGCTACCTTACCGGCCTCGGCACCGTGAACGACCAGATGATTATTCTCATGGACATAGAAAAGCTCATGAGCAGCGAAGAAATGCAGCTCATGGAGAGCGCGGCCTAGGGGGCGCTGCGCGCCGCGCCCCGATCGACACAATTGAAAATCCCCGGACGAAAGGTGGAAAACAAATGAAAATCAAAGGCTTTAAGGACTGGAAAATTCTCTCGAAGATACTCACCATCTCGGTGGCGACCATTGCGCTCATCGTCTCCGGCATCATGTTCTACGTGCTCCCGCTGGTGGAGAAGAAGCTGATGAACGAGAAGATGGTGGCCACCCGCAACGTGGTGGAAGTGGCCTCAGACGTCATCGAATCATACCAGGCCAAGGTAAAGAGCGGTGAGTTTACCCTCGAAGAGGCCCAGAAGCGCGCCATCGAGAGCGTGAAGCAGATCCGCTACCAGGGGAGCGAGTATTTCTGGATCAACGATCTGGAACCGAAGATGATCATGCACCCCATCAAGCCGGAACTGGACGGCAAGAGCATCGGAGACCAGAAAGACCCCAACGGCAAGCAGATCTTCGTGGAAATGGCCAACGTGGCCAAGGAAAAGGGCGAAGGGACGGTGGATTACCAGTGGGCAAAGCCCGGCGCCAGCAAGCCGGTGGACAAGATATCCTGCGTGAAGCTGGTGAAGGAGTGGGGCTGGGTCGTGGGGAGCGGCATCTACGTGGATGACGTGCAGAAGGAAGTGATGGCCATGAAGATCCAGATCATCATCGCCACCCTGGTCTGCGCCCTTGCGATCTTCACCTTCGCCTTCATCGTGGCCCGCCGGATCCGGCAGGCCCTGGGCGAAGCCATCACCGCATCCGAGCATATCGCAGCCGGCGACCTGACCGCCTCCATCAAGTCCTCCAGCGAAGACGAAACCGGCCAGCTCCTCAAGGCGCTCCGGGAGATGAACGACAGTCTCTCCCATATCGTCTCCGAAGTCCGCACCGGCGCCGACTCCATCGCCAGCGCCACCGAGCAGATTTCGGCCGGCAACGCCGACCTCTCCCAGCGTACCGAAGAGCAGGCCTCGGCCCTGGAGGAGACCGCCTCCAGCATGGAAGAGCTCACCTCCACCGTGAAGCAGAACGCCGACAATGCCCAGCAGGCCAACAAGCTGGCCATGACCGCCAGCGAAGTGGCCGAGCGGGGGGGCGATGTCATCGGCCGGGTAGTGAACACCATGGGAGCCATCACCCAAAGCTCCCGCAAGATTTCCGACATCATCGGCGTCATCGACGGCATCGCCTTCCAGACCAACATCCTCGCCCTCAACGCGGCGGTGGAGGCGGCCCGGGCCGGCGAACAGGGGCGCGGCTTCGCCGTAGTGGCCGGCGAGGTGCGCAACCTGGCCCAGCGCAGCGCCGCAGCGGCCAAGGAGATCAAGGGCCTCATCGAGGACTCGGTGTCCAAGGTGGAGGACGGCAGCCGCCTGGTGGAAGAGGCCGGGGAAACCACCCGGGAGATAGTCACCAGCATCAAGCGGGTGGCCGACATCATGGCCGAGATTTCCGCCGCCTCCCTTGAGCAGTCCAACGGCATCGAGCAGGTGAACACCGCCATCACCCAGATGGACGATGTGACCCAGCAGAACGCCGCCCTGGTGGAAGAAGCGGCAGCGGCAGCCGAGTCCCTGGAGGACCAGGCCCAGGCCATGGTATCCACGGTGAGCCGGTTCAAGCTGATCGACAGCGGCCGGGCCGGCGCCGCACCGAAGAAGGAGCGCAGGCCGGCATCAACCGGGGTTGCCCCCGCAGCCAAAGCCACCCCGGCGGCAAAACCCGTCCCCAAAACCAAAGCCGCCAACGGCTACCACAAGCCGGCCCCCCAGGAGCACCACGAAGCCGAGCTTCCCAAGGCCGTGGGGTATGACGACGACTGGAAGGAATTCTAGGTAGGTTCGGGGAACAGGCACTATGCCCAACCACGCCACAGCCCGGCAGACAGGAACCGACGCGGAGTCCCTTGCGAGGGATCTCCGCGAGTTCCGGTTCACCGACGAAGACTTTGCCCGGGCGAGGGAGATTATCTACCGCACGGCGGGAATAGCCCTGAGCCCCGCCAAACGGGATCTGGTCTACGGCCGCCTCGCCCGCCGCCTGCGGGCAAGGGGGCTTACCTCCTTCGGCGACTACCTCGCCATCCTGGAAAACGGCGACCACCGGGAAGAGGAAGCATTCGTCAATGCCCTCACCACGAACCTCACCTCCTTCTTCCGGGAGCCCCACCACTTCCCGATCCTGGGGGAGCACCTCAAGGGGCTCGGCGACAGCCGTCCCCTGTCCATCTGGTGCTGCGCCGCGTCAACCGGCGAGGAGCCCTATTCCATAGCCATGACTGTGGTCGAGCGCTTCAACACCTTTTCCCCGCCGGTGCGGATACTGGCGACGGACATCGACACCAACGTCCTTGACCGGGGACGGCAGGGGATCTACAGCCGCGACCGGCTCGAGCAACTTACCACCGGGCAACGGCAACGCTTCTTCCTCCGGGGCGACGGGAAAAACTCCGGCCTGGCGAAAGTGAAGCCGGAACTGCAGAAGCTCGTCACCTTTCGCCGCTTGAACCTGCTGGACCGCCAGTGGCCCATGCGGGAGCGGTTCGACGCCATCTTCTGCCGCAATGTGATGATCTATTTCGACAAGGAAACCCAGTACGGCATCCTGAAAAAATTCGTCCCCCTGCTCCACCACGACGGGCTCCTCTTCGCCGGGCACTCGGAGAGCTTCCACCACGCCGCCGACCTCTTCCAGGTTCGCGGCAAGACGGTCTACTCCGTGCGTGGCGGCCCCCTCCACAATGCCGGCAGCCGTTCTTGACCGGAAGGAGTGAGAAACCATGCACACCAGTAAATTTTTTGCGAAGAACTCCTACTACGACCGGATGTTCGACAAGCCGACAGTCAAGATCCTGCCGGGCGAATACCATGCCACCAGCAGCGACACCATGATCGTCACGGTGCTCGGTTCCTGCGTGTCGGTCTGTATCCGCGACCGGGTAAGCGGCATCGGAGGAATGAACCACTACATGCTGCCGGGCGACGAAACCGCCGCCGCGTTACCGTCGCCCCGCTACGGAACCCATGCCATGGATCTGTTGATAGATCACCTGATTCTCCTGGGGGGGAGGCTCCCCTATCTGGAGGCGAAGGTCTTCGGCGCTGGCCGGGTAATCAACGGCATGACCGACGTGGGGGAACGGAATGCGGAATTTGCCATGCAGTACCTGCACAAGCGGGGAATCCCGGTAACGGCGATGGATGTTGGGGACGTGTATCCGCGCAAGGTCTACTTCGCACCGGCAACGGGCCGCGCCTTTGTCCGGCAGATCCGTACAGCCCCCATCGAAGGCAGCACCATCGATCCGGAAACCGACAGCACAGGACGTTGACCATCATGCACTTCACTACCCAGAAAGTTCTTCTTTCCGACATGATTCTCTGTCTCTCCAAGGTTATGGAGTGGATGAGTCCTGCGATAGTCGCCCACCAGATGCGGGTGGCATACATCGCCCGCACCCTCGCCGGCGAACTCGGGCTTTCGAGCGAGCAGCAGAACGAGCTGACGCTGGCCGGGGTGCTCCACGACATCGGCTCCTTCTCTCTCAAGGAAGAAACCTGCCAATCAGGCTACGAAACCGAACCCCACCTCGTCATGAAGCACTCGGAGCTGGGATACCTCCTCATCCGCGATTTCAGACCGTTCCGCCAGGTTGCCGAACTTATCAGGCATCACCACACCCCGTGGGGCAACGGCAGGGCAAAGGAGCTGCAGGGGGGACGCAACTTCCATCCGGCCCAGATCATATATCTGGCAGGGAAGATCGACGGCCTCATCAACTGGAACGAGGAAATTCTCGGGCAGGTGCGCGGCATCTGCAACTACATCCGCAAAGGCTCCGGCGAACTCTTCGTACCGGTCTACGTCGACGCCTTTCTGGCAGTGGCGGAACGGGAGTATTTCTGGTTCACCCTCGAGTCTGCCACCATCTCCCAGGCGGTCGTAAGCGACCTTCGTTTCGTCAACATCGAGCTCGACTACGACAACATGGTGAACCTGAGCAAGGTCTTCAGCCACCTGATTGACTTCCGCTGCCGCTACACCGCCACCCACTCCAGCGGCGTTGCAGGAACCGCCGAGGCGCTGGCGCGTCTCTACAGTTTCTCCGAAAGCGGCGTGCAGATGATTAAGGTTGCCGGCTACCTCCACGACATCGGCAAGCTTACCATCCCCCGGGAGATTCTTCACAAGCCGGAGAAACTGACCCCGGAGGAGTTCAACCGGGTAAAGAGGCATCCCTTCTGGACCTACCAGGCCCTGAGCAACATTCGCGGCATGGACGAGATCAGCACTTGGGCCTCGTTTCACCACGAGCGCATCGATTCACGGGGGTATCCGTTCCACTATAACGGCGGCGAACTGCCGCTGGGATCCCGCATAATTGCCGTGGCCGACGTTTTCACAGCCCTCCTTGAGGACCGCCCCTACCGGCCGGGGATGACCCGAAAGACCGCCCGCGCCATCCTGCAGGAGATGGCTGAATCTCGCGCCCTCGATGCCGGCGTAGTTGCCTCGCTCGTTAACAACATTGACCAGATCGACGAATGCCGGATGACTGCCCAGGCTGATTCTGCCAGTCTCTATGCAGAATTCAACCGGACGTCGGAAGTCAATAGCACCGGCTATCTCCATGCGGTCTGAGCGGTTATCCGCAGAAAGAACGAAATCATGGCCATCAAAGTTCTCATTGTCGACGACTCGGCTCTCATCCGGAGCCTGCTGACGGACATCATCGATAGCCAGGCCGACATGGAAGTGGTCGGGACAGCCCCTGACCCCCTCGTGGCGCGGGAGAGGATCAAGGCACTCAACCCGGACGTCCTGACCCTCGACGTGGAAATGCCCCGCATGGACGGCCTGGTCTTTCTGGAGAAACTGATGCGCCTTCGCCCCATGCCGGTGCTCATGGTGTCGTCGCTCACGGAGAAAAGCTCATTCCTCACCCTCCGGGCGCTGGAACTGGGGGCCGTGGACTTCGTCACCAAGCCGAAGATAGACATCAGCCGGGGAATGCAGGAGTATGCCCTTGAAATAACGGAAAAGATCCGCACCGCCGCCAAGGCCAAAATCCGGCAGCCGCCGCCCAATGTTCACTTATCCGTGGAGCGGAAGAACACCGCCGACGTGGTCCTCCCGGTGACCCACCGGACCTTTTCGTCCACCGAGAAGGTCATCGCCATCGGCGCATCAACCGGCGGCACCGAAGCGCTGAAAACATTCCTTGCGGCAATGCCCCACGATGCCCCCGGCATCCTCATCACCCAGCACATGCCCGAAGCCTTTACCCGCACCTTTGCCCAGCGGCTGAACAACCTCTGCCGGCTCAGCGTCAAGGAAGCGGAACACGGAGAACGGGTGCTCCCCGGCCACGCCTACATTGCACCGGGAAACCGGCACATTCTCCTCGCCCGCAGCGGGGCCAACTACGTGATAGAACTTTCCGACGGCCCTCCGGTCAGCCGCCACCGGCCGTCGGTGGACGTCCTCTTCCGGTCGGCAGCCAACTGTGCGGGGAAAAATGCGGTTGGGATCATCTTGACCGGCATGGGAGACGACGGCGCCGCCGGCATGCTGGAAATGCGCGAAGCCGGCGCCTACACCTTTGCCCAGGACGAAAAGAGTTGTGTCGTTTTTGGAATGCCCAAAGAAGCCATTGCCCGGGGTGGAGTTGACGAAGTGCTCCCCCTCTGCGAAATGCCGCGCCGCCTCTTTGGCTGGCTAATGTCGCAAGGAAACCGGGCCTTCAGGGTGTGACCCCATGCAGCGAACCGGCACACAGGGGCTCTCACTGCCTGATTGAAAAAATACTGTTGCGTGCCATGATACCATAGACGAAAAAAGGGAGCTCCCCCTCGGGGGCTCCCCTTTTTGTCGCCATTGGTGATGATTCCGGAAGCTAGCGCTCCTTGAAGGTGATCGTGTAGCGGAAGTTCTTCGGATCGTAGGAATCGACAGCCTGACCGCCGACCTCGGCATAGGGGTAGCCGAAGGTGTTCAGGGGCGCGTTCGCCTGGGGCGGGTTGAGAATCACGTCGCGCCCCACGGCAAGGGCAATCCGCCAGGGATCGATCCCCCCCCAGAAGTACTCCCGGTACTCCTTCGTCTTCGCGTCATCCAGCTTCAGGTTCTCCACCAGCATCGCCTTGCGGACGTCGGCCGGATCAACGGGCACCCATCCGTAACCGGGGAGGTAGAACTCGGCCCAGCAGTGCTGCCACGTGCTGATATCTTCTTCAGCTTTTTTGCCGAGCCGGATGCCGAAGATTTCCCTGGACGGCACCCCGGCAGCGCGGCTGAGGGCGACGAAGATCGAGGAGATGTCGGTACATTTCCCACCAGGTTTCGGGAGCAGGGCGCAAACGTCACCCTTGCCGCAGCCCCTGGTGTTGGGGTCCCTGTAGGTGTTGTCGCAGGTCCAGTCGTAGATGGCCCGCGCCTTCTCCAAAACGGACTTCTTGCCCTTGGTGATGGAGTCGGCCAGCTTCTTCACCTTCCCGTCAATGGGGCCGAGGCTCGTGGGGGCCAGGTATTGCCGGTAATCGGCCGGGTCCCAGGCGGTTTCCTTCTTCGGGAAATCGCGCCGCACCACCTCCTGCCGCTCGGCGGCAACGGCGAAGGAGAGCTTGCGGCTCGTGGCGTCGCTATTCCACCGGGCATAGAGGATCGGTGTCCCATTGGCCTTGTCGGTGTAAACCCCGGACTCGGCATAGTCGCCCGAAACGCTGATACCGGTTATGGACTGGTCGGCGTCGGTGACCGGATAGGGGAGCCAGAGCTTCACCTCTTTCCCCTTTTCCTGGGCCGACAAGTCCACATCAACGGTCACCACCCCGGCCCGGCTCGTCGCTCCGAAGGCTGTGGCGGCACCGGCAATCGTCAGAACTGCTGCTACAAACAAACTTTTCATGGGTTCTCCCTTGTCATCCCATGGAGCCGAGGCTCCGTTGAATTGAATTGCATTACCGCCCGTCGACGCAGAGCTCAGGCCAGGGCCAACCTTTACTCCCCTTTTCCAGAATGTGGAGCCGTTTCTCCTCGACCCCCTTCGACTTGAGGTAGTCGTAAGTATTCTTGGCTCCCGCTCCTCCCCGTGGGCAGACAATGATCACGTCTTCCGTTGAGGCGCCAATCTTCTCCAGAGTGACGTCAAGCCGTTTTTTCTCTTCATCGCTCTTAACGGGGTACGCATTGGTTTCAATCGCGCCATTGAAATGTTCCTCGGCAAAGTCTTCCGCAGGCTGAATGTCAACAATTACCATCGGCCGGCCACTCTCCAGCCATCCCTTGAAAGTATCCTGCTTGACATACCTGTAGTCAGTTGCCATGGCCGCGGCGGCAACCAATAGAACAGAGACCGTCACTAAGGCAATCCATTGTTTCATACTCTCTCCCTTGCTGATTTAATGTGGCTACACGACACTTCGCCGTTGCCGGCTGAGGATCTCCAGAAACGCCTCGATCCGCACTTTCAGCTGTTCAGTGTCTGATTCGGAATAGTCTGTCTCGATCTGGAGAAAGGGAACGGTGGTCCGATCCTGAAGATACTTCTTGAGGCTGTAGGACTCTATGTTGTAAGTGTGGCATCCCAGCCAGGTCAGATCGATGACCCCGTCGGCCTGGAACTCTCCCACGAGGCGCGACACCAGTTCGAAACGTCCCCGGTTTGGCGACATGCATGAGCAAGGGATGCGAAGATAACGCTCGGCAATGGCCCGTAGGGGATCGTCGGCATCCTCGACCACCGGCTCCACCTTCTTGTAGGCGCCACAGCTCTCAAAACAAACCACGCTTCCCCCACACTCCTCCACCAACCGCACCACCTTGTCTGAACCGATTCCCACCGGCACACCGGTCAGGAGAACCCGGGGGGTATCTTCCGTAAAGTGGGAGACTCCCGCGGCTGCCATATCCCATAGCTCCGCAGTGAGCCGGTCCACAAGGGCAATAGCCTCCTTCTTGTCCACGGAGAAGCCGCGGTTGTGAAGTACTGTCAACAGGTCAAGGCCGCTTATGGGTGACGGCTTCAGCCGGCAGACATCCTGAAGGGCCTGGAGGGAGCGCCGCTCGTCGTTGCAGAGGCGGATCGCGTCCTGGAGACGTTTAGTGGTCAATACAACGCCAAACTCATCTTCCAGCCGTGCGGCGAGACGTTTAAGCTCCCCGATCCAGTAGTCGAGGGCGGCCCGGTCTTGCACCTGGGGAAGCTGCATCAAGTGCAGAGGCTTAAAGTTGCTCAGGAGCTCATACATCTTTTTCTTGCCGTCGCAGGTTGTTTCGGCGATGAGGAGGTCGGCAAAGTGGAAATAGGGGCAGGTATCGGTTGCCGCAAAGCCGTAGCTCGACTTGATGAGGGGACAGATGGTACGGGGAAGGACCTTCTCCGCGGCGGGGATCGGGTTCGGGCTCGTTCCGCAGAGGGAAACAGGAATCGCTCCGGCCGCCACCACCAGTTCCACCGGCGAGTAGAGGCAGTAGGTCCCCACAATCCGCGCACCAGCCTCCTTTGCCTCCTTGAGAGCAAGGGCGTTCCGTTCCCGCAGAGAGGCAATCTCCTTAAATGTTTCAGCTTTCATAATATCCATATTTTCTTTCTCTTTCGTCATGCTTAGACATCCCGCCCGATGAGCGCCGCCCCCAGTGCCCCCACCAACTGAGGCTCCTTGGGAACATGGAGCGAAACACCGAGCCGCTGTGCAATAGCCTGGCAGATGGCGCGATTGCGGGCAGTACCGCCGGTAAAGGTGACCACCCCCGTGATCGGCAGACGCCCGGCAAGGCCCTGCACCCGCCGGGCAATGGAGTCGAGGATGCCGGCGGCAATGGCGCCCTTGGGAACCCCTTGGGCCAGGAGGCCGATAGTCTCAGACTCGGCAAAGACCGTGCACATGCTCGACAGGGGTGCCGGCTGGGCCGAAGCGGCCAGCTCCCCCAGTCCGTCAAGGGTCGTGTCGAGGATGCCGGCCATGATCTGGAGGAATCGGCCGGTGCCGGCGGCGCACTTGTCATTCATGATGAAATCGGCCACCCCGCCGGCGGCATCCAGGGCAATCACCTTGCTGTCCTGCCCCCCGATATCGATGACAGTGCGTGTTTCGCTGTTCAGATGGTGAGCACCACGGGCGTGGCAGGTGATCTCCGTCACTTTCCGGTCGAAGATGGGAAGCGAGATCCGTCCGTAACCGGTGCCCACGACCCGCCCCAGGCGCCCCTCCTTCACCCCGCCAGCAGCGAGGGCCTGCCGCAGGGCCGTGAGTCCCGCCTCCCGTGGCTCCCACCCGGTGGGCACCACCGCGACTCCACGCACCTCGCCGTCAAAAACCACGGCCTTGGTGGCCGTTGAGCCGATATCAATACCTGCAGCAATCATCAGTTCGCTTCCCGAAATAAAAATCCGGAGCGCCACAGACACCCCGGTGTATCATTTTGTCCGACTAACCATAAAGCTACAGCCTGATAACCGACTCCGCCCCCACGAGGCTCTCGGCGATGGTGAACATATTGGTGACGGAACCGGCCACGAGCTTCTCCTTGCAGTGGAAAAAGTCGAGGCAGACGCCGCAGGAGAGGACTTCGACCCCCCGATTGCCCAGCTGCTCCAAAGCCTCCAGCACTTCAGACCCTTCCGTGGTGAGAAGAACCCCCGAGTTGATGAAGAGCATCCGGTCGGGGAGCTCCGCCAGATCAAGCAGGGTTATGATGAAGTTCTTCATCAGGAGCCGGCCCAATTCATCGGAACCATCGCCGAGACAATTCGAGCCCACGAGCATGACGGTCTTCCCGTCTCTTCCCGTCACGGTTCGCGCCGGCTCGTTCCCGGCCGCTCCCGACGCGGTGATGGTGAGGGCAAAACCTCCGTCGGATTCAGACTCGGCGACGGTAAAGCCCCGGTTGACGGCAAAACGGGTCACGTTCTCCCTGGGGGCGCCGGAATCCACAAGCACCTGCACCGCCTCGCCTCCCGCCTCCTCCAGCGCCCGTTTGGTGGTCACCACCGGCGCGGGGCAGGCCATATTTCTGCAATCGATAATCTTCATTTTTCTCTCCCTGCAATCAGAAGCATATTTGAATCAGTCGGATTATTGAGTATTTGACAGAGTTCGGTCAAATTGATAATTTTGATAAATCCAATCTGAGATATTCATTTTTTAAATAATAAAGAGAATCGAATGAATTTAAAACAATTAGAAATCTTCCTTGCCGTAGCTGAAAGTGGTAGTTTTTCCAAAGGCGCCGAAGCGACGTTCATCACCCAATCGACGGTCAGCCAGCACATTGCAGCCCTGGAAAACGAACTGGGGATAAAGCTCCTTGACCGCACGAGCCGCGGAGCTCTCCTCACCGAAGGGGGAAAACTCCTGCTGGAGCATGCCCACAGGGTGGTTAACGGTGTTCGCGAGATCGAACCGGCAATGCGTCGGTTCAGCGGAATGGAAGAAGTTGAGCTTCGTATCGGAGGGAGCAACATCCCCGGCGATTACATGATTCCCGGCGTGCTCCCCCTTTTTATTGCTCGCCATCCGGGAGTCCGCCTGACGCTTATCCAGGGAGACAGCCGGGAGATTCTGCACAAGTTAGCGCGTGAAGAGGTGGAGATCGGCATAATCGGCAGTCGCTTCGACGAAGATGCATTCACGTTCACCCCCCTGAACCGGGACGAAATCAAACTCATGGCCGGCAGAAACCACCCACTGGCAGCGGCAAACCCCATTGACACGGACATCCTGGCACAACAGGAGTTCATCATGCGCGAAGCGGGTTCCGGCACGGCGAAGACCATTACCGAAGCCCTGACAGCAGCGGGTATCGTACCGGGAACCCTTACCGTACGGGCAATTCTCGGCAGCAACGAAGCAGTGAAGCAAACCGTGGCCGGCGGGTTGGGCCTGTCTTTCTTATCGGAGATTTCAGTCCGGAAAGAGCTGGCCCGCGGCGATCTGGCAGAGATCCCCGTCAAGGGGCTCACCATTTCCCGTCATTTTTATCTTGTGCAGCGCAGCGGAAGGGAACTCTCTCCTGCGGCCAACGCCATGTCAGAACTGATAAAAGGCCAGTTTTGCCGGCCCGCCATGGAGCATCCCCAGAGTTAATGACGGATGGGGCGCCATCAAGCCGTCGGTACACTTTGTGCAATTCAATAATTTTCAACCTAACGTAAAGGTATCAGATCCGATGACCGGTTCCACATCCCCCTTCTCCAGCAACGAAAAAGTCAGACGTATCCTGGTATATGCCACCGTAACCGCACTTGCATGGACTTCGCTGATCGTCCTCTCATACCGGACCCAAAAAAGAACTCTTGTGGAAGGGGTTGAGCGGCTGGCCATTTCCGTAGTGCGAAGCGCCTATGAAAAGGATATCCGATACCGGCACGGGCTATCCCGCAAAGGGGGGGTCTACATACGCCCAAGCAGCGAGATACCTCCGAAACCGAACCAGCCCGATTCCCAGGCCCCCAGCCGGAATCCCGGCTACATCATCCCCCTGGCATTTGAAGGCGCCAGAGATTATATAGGCCCCCAGGGGCATATCACGAGCCTCCAGCCCCTTTCTCCAGCAAACAAAGCCGATGAATGGGAAACAACGGCCCTCATGGCCTTCGAGCGGGGCATACCGGAAGTAAGACAGATATCCCTTCTCAACGGCAAACCCCACATGCGCATGATTCGCCCCTTCGTGGTCGAAAAATCCTGTCTTCCGTGCCATGGCCGGCAGGGATACAAAGTCGGCGACATCCGTGGAGGAATAAGCGTATCCATCCCCCTGGACGACCTGTTTGCAACCCAGGAAGCCGAACTGCGGCATATGAGGCTATGGCACGCCGGTTTTTGGCTGATCGGCCTTCTGACCATCGGGTTCGGCAGCCACCGCTTAAGCCGCGACACCCGCTCGCTCATCAGCCAGGACAACCTGCTTCAGGAAAAGAACGAAGAACTGGAAATGACTGAGGAGGAACTGCGTCAGCAATTGGACGAATATCTTCAGACCCAGAACGAACTGCTGGAGGAAAAAGAAAAGCTCGATACCGTCATGGCCTGCATGGGCGACGGTCTGGCAATCGTAGGCACCGATTTCAAGATTATCTTCCAGAACAAGGCAATGAGCGAAATGTTCGGCACCGGCGGGGACATACCCTGCTATGCCGTCTATCAGAACCGCTCGGAACCTTGCCCCAAGTGCCCGGTGGCGGCCGCCTTCCGTGACGGCGGCATCCACACCCGCCAGATTCCCATGAAAGTTGGCGGCCGGGAAATCTGGTTCGAAACCACGGCCTCCCCTTTCCACGACGCCATGGGGCGAATCATCGGCGGCGTCCAGATTTACCGCAACATCAACGAACGCAAGCGCCACCAGCAGGAAATCGAAGACCTTAACTCCTCTCTCGAACAGCGAGTCAAGGAACGGACAGCAGATCTCGAACAGACCAATCGCGCCCTTGAAACCGCCAACCGTGAAATGGAATCGTTCAGCTATTCCGTTTCCCACGACCTGCGGGCACCCCTGAGACATATCAACGGCTACAGCCAGGCACTGAACGAAGAATACGGTCAACTCCTCGACACAAACGGCAAGGAATACCTGAAGCGTATCTGCGCCGCCAGCGACCGCATGGCGTTGCTGATAGACGACCTTCTGGAGCTCTCACGGGTCACGCGTACCGAATTGCACCGCAAATCGATCAACCTCAGCGGCATCTGCCGCGCCATTGCCGCGAACCTGCGTGAATCGGACCCGAAAAGGGAAACAACTTTCGTCATAGAAGATGGCGCTATCGCCTTGGGCGACCCCCTCCTCATGCGCCAGGCCCTCGAAAACATCCTGGGCAACGCCTGGAAGTACACATCCAAAACCCCCGGCGCCCGCATCGAATTCGGCATATCCCCCAACCAAAGCACCACCACATACTTCGTAAGGGACAACGGCGTCGGCTTCGACATGGCTTACTCCGGAAAGCTTTTCGGGGCGTTCCAGAGACTGCACGGGGCGGAATTCGAGGGAACCGGGATCGGACTCGCCACAGTCCAGCGGATAATCCAACGCCACGGCGGCACCATCTGGGCGGAAGGTAGCGAGGAGAGCGAAGGGCACGGAGCGACCTTCTACTTTACGCTGTGATGCAAACTGGCGCGGCAGCCGATCCCCCTGCGTTCACACTTCCTTGAGGATCAGTTCGCCAATCTCCCTGCGCTCGCCCTTGCGGAGATCCTCAGCCGGGTGTCCCACGGCAATCACCGCCATAAGCTCCAGCCCCTGGGGCAAATCCAGCAGTTCCCGCACCTGGCCGGCGCTCTTCAATATCTCCCCCAGCCACACGGCCCCGAGCCCCAGAGCATGGGCAGCCAGCAGCATATTCTGAAGGCAGGCTCCCATTGCCTGATGGTCCTTGGTATCGTTGTACATTACCGACCGGTCGCAGAAAACCGCGATGGAAACCGGCGCCCCCTCGATGATATGCCGGTACTTTGTCAGCCCCGCCAAAGCCTTGCGATTTTCCCCATCGCGCACAACTACAAACCGCCACGGCTGATTATTGAGTCCCGACGGCGCCCATGATCCGGCCCGGATAATTTCCAGAACATTCTCCTGCGCAACCGGCTCATCAGCATAATGCCGCACACTGCGGCGTCCATAAATCGCCTCCAACACATCCATTCCCGACCTCCACAAAATTAATATAAATACTCGTAAAACAGACTAAAGTTTTAAAATCCCGCACCGATTAGTAAAGAAAAAGCATTACGAGGCCCACCGCCATGCTGTCCAGAACCATTGCCGTAATCTCGGTAATAACGTTTTTCATCGCCCTCTGCTGTGTATGTATCGGGGGGATTATCCTCCGGTAGCCGACGGCCTCTTGACTCTTTCTACCTTTGCCCGTCCTGAAACGCCGGCATTGCATCTCGAGCACCGGTTCACCAGAATATCAATCCTCGCCCAACCCGAAGAGCGGGCGCTACGCTTCCCTTACTTTGCCAAATCATCTACGGTCCATCCCCGCATCTGCGGGGAACACCTCTGCCCGTTGGCTCCGTATGCGTTGTCGTTCGGTTCATCCCCGCGTCTGCGGGGAACACTAAATGACAATCCGGGGTGGTTTCTGCTCATTCGGTTCATCCCCGCGTCTGCGGGGAACACATCAACCACCATTGGCGGTGGTTCCTCTTCATCGGTTCATCCCCGCGTCTGCGGGGAACACACTAGCTCAACGGTGCCGAAAATCATATCGGCCGGTTCATCCCCGCGTCTGCGGGGAACACAGTTAGTTAATTCATAACACCATCCCTTTTATCGGTTCATCCCCGCGTCTGCGGGGAACACAATTCCCACATGCTTGTTGTAACATCAATGCTCGGTTCATCCCCGCGTCTGCGGGGAACACATCAGTTCCGAAAGCTGGCCGAGGACGGCAGGCGGTTCATCCCCGCGTCTGCGGGGAACACGGGCTTACCATCATTGCAACCGCAATGTTGATAGGTTCATCCCCGCGTCTGCGGGGAACACGGCTCGGCCAAGCTCTACACCGTCAACTCCACCGGTTCATCCCCGCGTCTGCGGGGAACACGTCCAGTTCCTGCATTGCCAATTCCCTCAAGACGGTTCATCCCCGCGTCTGCGGGGAACACCTCTCTGGCGGCTGCGCGAGCCTCCCGTGCGGCGGTTCATCCCCGCGTCTGCGGGGAACACTTCATGGCCTGTGCAAGAAGCCGCTCCCGTTCCGGTTCATCCCCGCGTCTGCGGGGAACACGTCGTCATTATGCCGGTCTACCTGCCCACCCCCGGTTCATCCCCGCGTCTGCGGGGAACACCGCTGGAAACCGAGGCACAGAATACCAGTCGGCGGTTCATCCCCGCGTCTGCGGGGAACACCGCTGGAAACCGAGGCACAGAATACCAGTCGGCGGTTCATCCCCGCGTCTGCGGGGAACACCCGGTGAGCACGGCGCCTGCGCCAATGAACACCGGTTCATCCCCGCGTCTGCGGGGAACACTGAGTTCGGCGGCTCTGCCGGGCCGATCCATGCGGTTCATCCCCGCGTCTGCGGGGAACACTGCGGCAAATTCTTTTTGCGTCAATCTGAGCTCGGTTCATCCCCGCGTCTGCGGGGAACACTATCGTCCGAATTGTGATGTGTGATGCCTAATCGGTTCATCCCCGCGTCTGCGGGGAACACGGAGTATGGTGTGATACCGGCAGCCTCACCGACGGTTCATCCCCGCGTCTGCGGGGAACACTCCTCGTCAGTTTCAAATTCTATTTCCAATGTCGGTTCATCCCCGCGTCTGCGGGGAACACTGCACACCTCTTGATAATTCATTGCCTACTCCCGGTTCATCCCCGCGTCTGCGGGGAACACTTGAGCGGGTCGATCCAGTCCCAGCGCCGCGGCGGTTCATCCCCGCGTCTGCGGGGAACACACATCGCCAAGGCACTGCCCGACGGTGACTACCGGTTCATCCCCGCGTCTGCGGGGAACACCTCCAACCGGGTTCATAGTTAATCAAGCCCTCGGTTCATTCCCGCGTCTGCGGGGAACACCTAAACAAAAAGTGGCTGAACTTTGTAGATTCCGGTTCATCCCCGCGTCTGCGGGGAACACTTTGCGTTCATTGTCGTTTTTAGGCCGACCGGCGGTTCATCCCCGCGTCTGCGGGGAACACGTTACCGACGCCGGGCCGACATATTGCGATTGCGGTTCATCCCCGCGTCTGCGGGGAACACTTAAGGTTAATTTGGCGCAGCCTTGCTTTAGCCGGTTCATCCCCGCGTCTGCGGGGAACACTGTTTATCCCGTACACTAGCGGGGAGAGTGCGCGGTTCATCCCCGCGTCTGCGGGGAACACTTTAGCGCGGTCCATTTACGCCCCCGTTTTATCGGTTCATCCCCGCGTCTGCGGGGAACACATTTCGTCAGGTTTATCCCCACCATCTTTTTTCGGTTCATCCCCGCGTCTGCGGGGAACACTTTACTGCCGCCAGATCGTCCATGCTCTACGCCGGTTCATCCCCGCGTCTGCGGGGAACACGGGTCGGAGGAAAGCACTTTGTCGAGTACGTCCGGTTCATCCCCGCGTCTGCGGGGAACACATACGGGCAAACTGTCTACCTCGAAGGGCGCGCGGTTCATCCCCGCGTCTGCGGGGAACACGGGCACTCCCCGGCACGGTCGTACCGTACCGGCGGTTCATCCCCGCGTCTGCGGGGAACACGTACACCCAGTGACTTGCCATTGTCCGTTGGCCGGTTCATCCCCGCGTCTGCGGGGAACACAAGGGCATCGGGCGAGGCGGGAATCTCCAGGGCGGTTCATCCCCGCGTCTGCGGGGAACACATTTTTGAAAAGCCCCTCCACCTTGGCGAGTGCGGTTCATCCCCGCGTCTGCGGGGAACACTCGACCGGGGCAAGGTCCACATTGCCGCGATACGGTTCATCCCCGCGTCTGCGGGGAACACCAGGAGTGCCGATTTATGACGACGTGCGAACCCGGTTCATCCCCGCGTCTGCGGGGAACACCTCCATGCTCAACGATACTTTTTCCATCCGATCGGTTCATCCCCGCGTCTGCGGGGAACACGAAATGGAAGCGCGGCTTGAGGCAGTCGGCCTCGGTTCATCCCCGCGTCTGCGGGGAACACTGGCTTATGGGATACCCCGCCGGGTGGACAGACGGTTCATCCCCGCGTCTGCGGGGAACACGTTCCCATATCATGGCTATATTGCCTCCACAACGGTTCATCCCCGCGTCTGCGGGGAACACTACCAGAAGCGGTGGATAGAGGACAAGAGCCGCGGTTCATCCCCGCGTCTGCGGGGAACACGTTAAGGCTTCATGGAATGAAATCAAAGCAAACGGTTCATCCCCGCGTCTGCGGGGAACACCCAGATCGTCGTCTGGTGTCGCCGCTGTTAGTCGGTTCATCCCCGCGTCTGCGGGGAACACTAAATAGGCCATCGCAAAACCCGCCAAAACTCCGGTTCATCCCCGCGTCTGCGGGGAACACGGTCTCGTCCATCTTGTCAATGGTCTCTGTTCCGGTTCATCCCCGCGTCTGCGGGGAACACTTGGTCCCGAACAATCGGCTCAATTTGTGTCGCGGTTCATCCCCGCGTCTGCGGGGAACACAAGGCCGAACGGCCTAGGCTCAGATTGCGCCGCGGTTCATCCCCGCGTCTGCGGGGAACACTTTTCGCCTGTAAACGCCCTATTTACGCGACTCGGTTCATCCCCGCGTCTGCGGGGAACACCCGACCTTGAGGAGCTGAGCAAGGATATCGACCGGTTCATCCCCGCGTCTGCGGGGAACACTCGGCATGGTAAAACGTGGTAAACAGTAGCCGCGGTTCATCCCCGCGTCTGCGGAGAACACTTCGCAAAGGTGTTTGTAGTGATAAAATGTAACGGTTCATCCCCGCGTCTGCGGGGAACACTTCACCCGGTACACCACCTCGCCCGTGCCGGTCGGTTCATCCCCGCGTCTGCGGGGAACACGGGAGACGTTGTTGTTTCCATCCAGAACGATCAGGTTCATCCCCGCGTCTGCGGGGAACACTTATCAGCCCGTGCGATCTGACCGAGTGGCAGCGGTTCATCCCCGCGTCTGCGGGGAACACGATCTCCGTAAAACCATCACTGCCGCTGGCGACGGTTCATCCCCGCGTCTGCGGGGAACACCATCGGCTACTCCTTTCACGGTCGGCACGACCCGGTTCATCCCCGCGTCTGCGGGGAACACGCGATTGCCTCGTCTGATCTCATCGCCGCCTCCGGTTCATCCCCGCGTCTGCGGGGAACACACGAACCGGACATTGTAAACGCGCTACGGTGGCGGTTCATCCCCGCGTCTGCGGGGAACACCTTTGCCCCGTCGATTGTGCAACCGTGCGCCTCGGTTCATCCCCGCGTCTGCGGGGAACACTGCGGCAAATTCTTTTTGCGTCAATCTGAGATCGGTTCATCCCCGCGTCTGCGGGGAACACGCATAGGGCGTCAGATGCCAGTGTCTCGTCGGCGGTTCATCCCCGCGTCTGCGGGGAACACCATTGGATCGTGTGTATATTGTTGAGGGATACCGGTTCATCCCCGCGTCTGCGGGGAACACATCGGCGCTCATGCCACCGAGATTCAATTCGCCGGTTCATCCCCGCGTCTGCGGGGAACACTGGGATTTTTCATCTAGACCTATTTCCGGGAGCGGTTCATCCCCGCGTCTGCGGGGAACACAAACTGCTAGTTTGGCGCGAGGTTTCGTTATCCGGTTCATCCCCGCGTCTGCGGGGAACACCCAGCTGATAAAATGGAGCGGTATCGCTCTGACGGTTCATCCCCGCGTCTGCGGGGAACACTACATCCCCCCCCCCCGGGAGGGGCGGCGGCGGCGGTTCATCCCCGCGTCTGCGGGGAACACACGTGCCGCTCAATGGCATCAACAATATTCATCGGTTCATCCCCGCGTCTGCGGGGAACACGCAGGGCAAGGAGAAGTAGAAATAATAGTATTTGGTTCATCCCCGCGTCTGCGGGGAACACACAACAGGTCTTTATGAGGTGTTCGGTTCTGTTCGGTTCATCCCCGCGTCTGCGGGGAACACATAACATCCTTTTCTTTGGTCCTGGTCCTGGCCGGTTCATCCCCGCGTCTGCGGGGAACACTGGGCCATCGAGAACCCAGTCAATGCCGGCATCGGTTCATCCCCGCGTCTGCGGGGAACACACCTTCGCTATGCGGACCTTTCCGGAGCGAACCGGTTCATCCCCGCGTCTGCGGGGAACACACCAACATATTAACAGTAAAAACCTAACACCCCGGTTCATCCCCGCGTCTGCGGGGAACACGTTCTGTTCCCCCAGGGAAGGGGGAACGTCGCCGGTTCATCCCCGCGTCTGCGGGGAACACATTTCTTTTCGCCGAAGAGATGTCAGGGTGGACGGTTCATCCCCGCGTCTGCGGGGAACACGTTACACGCAATAGTGGTTTTACCAACGCCGCCGGTTCATCCCCGCGTCTGCGGGGAACACCCTTCAGTGAAACGCTCGGGGGGCTTGGTCTTCGGTTCATCCCCGCGTCTGCGGGGAACACCGCATTATCAGGAGTGTTTACTAATGGACCCTCGGTTCATCCCCGCGTCTGCGGGGAACACTTGGATTAAATGCAGAAACGAACGAGTCAAAGCGGTTCATCCCCGCGTCTGCGGGGAACACAAGAGCCGCCAACAGTGACAGGATAATAATACCGGTTCATCCCCGCGTCTGCGGGGAACACTTATTACTCAAAGTGTGTCATTTTTCTCCGGTCGGTTCATCCCCGCGTCTGCGGGGAACACAGGAGGACATTCAGAAGAAATGTCGTTACCATCGGTTCATCCCCGCGTCTGCGGGGAACACCTCAACCTTATTAAAACCATAATTCTTATCGGCGGTTCATCCCCGCGTCTGCGGGGAACACGCATCGGTGACTTTTGGCGCTCCGGGCGGCAACGGTTCATCCCCGCGTCTGCGGGGAACACCGGGTTCTGCCCGATCCACGGGGATAAGGCGACGGTTCATCCCCGCGTCTGCGGGGAACACGACGCTGTTAATGGTCTGCGCGGAGTTTTCTACGGTTCATCCCCGCGTCTGCGGGGAACACAGGGGGTAAAGGTCACGCTGGCAGCAGTGGTACGGTTCATCCCCGCGTCTGCGGGGAACACAACTGATTCCCCATCTGTATATAATCACCCGCCGGTTCATCCCCGCGTCTGCGGGGAACACTTTCGGGAACCGGCTGACGGCGGCCTGACCACCGGTTCATCCCCGCGTCTGCGGGGAACACCTGTGAATACTGCGACGACGGAAAACCTATGCCGGTTCATCCCCGCGTCTGCGGGGAACACAGCACCCTATACCTGGCATCCACGCTCTCCAGCGGTTCATCCCCGCGTCTGCGGGGAACACGCGAGATCCGGGCGACATCGGTTGATGTGGCTCGGTTCATCCCCGCGTCTGCGGGGAACACATCCACATCCTCGGCCAGTATGCAGACCGGGGCGGTTCATCCCCGCGTCTGCGGGGAACACTCCGGCGGCACCACGACTGACTTCTGATCGTACGGTTCATCCCCGCGTCTGCGGGGAACACTTCACCGCTGTCGGCAAAATCAGCAAAGCCATCGGTTCATCCCCGCGTCTGCGGGGAACACCGCTACCGTACCGCAAACAACGGACTTTAAGCCGGTTCATCCCCGCGTCTGCGGGGAACACCCGCTAACTCGTTCAATAAATCATTAATCGGGCGGTTCATCCCCGCGTCTGCGGGGAACACTTCCTCGCCGCCTGCGATTACAGCAACCAGTTCGGTTCATCCCCGCGTCTGCGGGGAACACTACAAGATAGTTATTGTATTTTGCCGGTCCCGCGGTTCATCCCCGCGTCTGCGGGGAACACTAACGGTAAATCTACCGGCCATAACTACCGAGCGGTTCATCCCCGCGTCTGCGGGGAACACTTTGCCGCTCTGCTCGACGCCACAGAACCAGACGGTTCATCCCCGCGTCTGCGGGGAACACATTTTACCGATAATTTTGTTATCCGTTTTTGACGGTTCATCCCCGCGTCTGCGGGGAACACCCTGTCCGACATGGGGGCCACTGAAATTGAAACGGTTCATCCCCGCGTCTGCGGGGAACACAAATATCCGTCTCCGATGCATCCGTTTGGGCACGGTTCATCCCCGCGTCTGCGGGGAACACTTTCATCAGCGCCAGGCCGGCCGCTGCCAGCGCGGTTCATCCCCGCGTCTGCGGGGAACACGACAAAATGCCCCGGCACTAAAAGGTGGATAACGGTTCATCCCCGCGTCTGCGGGGAACACAGTACATGCCGCCACCGGCCCGACTGATTGAGCGGTTCATCCCCGCGTCTGCGGGGAACACATGCTATCGGGCCGTCACGGTTGGTCATCGGTCGGTTCATCCCCGCGTCTGCGGGGAACACGCCCATGCAAACGCTGCGGCAAACCGTTTGAACGGTTCATCCCCGCGTCTGCGGGGAACACAAACAAAAAGGGTGGGTAAAGGGGCAACCTACCGGTTCATCCCCGCGTCTGCGGGGAACACTGGAGCACCCACGGAGTCCGTAGGGACGCTCTGGGTTCATCCCCGCGTCTGCGGGGAACACCTTTGCGATTCCTTTGTGCTTGTAGGCCCCGCCGGTTCATCCCCGCGTCTGCGGGGAACACGGTGTCCTACCCTCTCAGGGTTCCAGCGGTACCGGTTCATCCCCGCGTCTGCGGGGAACACTTTTCTACGGCACGGCGGATTTTTTGACGAGACGGTTCATCCCCGCGTCTGCGGGGAACACACTTCCTCTACTTACTTGAAATTACATTCAATTTTCAAAGAACTCAAAGCTACCAACTTTTCAACACCCCTAGTCAAGTTTCAACAGCTTGCTTATCGGTATTCTCCGGTAGAAAAGAAACCAATTTCACACCATCCAGTTCCAGCGGAATCCTCCGGTTCGCACCGAGGGTCAGAAAGTCGAACCCCGACTCAGTATTAGTGCTCCAAGCCATTACCGCATTTCCATCTTCGATGCCCTGTACGACGGTGTTCCAGATCATCTCTCGCACTCGGCGAGAGACTTTGCCCACGTAGACCCCGGCCCGCACCTCAAGCAGCCAGAGAGCCAGACGACCGCGTAGCCTGTGCGGCGCGTTTTCAACCACGATGACCAGCATCGCCGATCCCCTCCTTGTTCGGAATAGCCGCTTCTACCGATTCTGGCGGTGGTTTGGGCACATCAAGCTCGCCGGCAGCTAGCACTTGTTCGATTGTGGGAATGATCCGGTGCAGAATCTTTGACTGGCGGAAGGCATCACGACAGGCGAGCCGTACGTCCCGCTCCGGATTCCGGGGCTTTTTGGCGGCAATCCGGAAGGCCACCGGGACCACGGTTTCGAACTTGAAGATGTCGGCGATGTCGTAGACGAACGATTGGGGCTTGCCGGTGTGAATGAAGCCAACCGCCGGAGCATAGCCCGCCGCCAGGATCGCCGCCTCGCAGATGCCGTAGAGACAAGCAGTGGCCGATGACAAGCAGCGGTTCGGCACATCGCCGCTTTCCCATTGGGTGTGGTCATAGTTGCGGGCCTTCCAGATAACACCGTGCTGGCGGGCGAGAAGCTCATACATCTTTCGCACCCTCACCCCCTCGATGCCGCGCAGTTGTTCCACGCTCCGCCGTTCGGGAGGCTCTTCCATGAAGCGCAGGGCGTACATCTTGCGCACCACTTTCAGCCGTGCCGAATCGTCCAGAGCCAGCTTTGCCTGGTAGAGAAGCCGATCGGCCCGCGCCCCGCCGGGCTGCCCAGAGGCATAGAGCCTGACCCCGGCCTCTCCAATCCAGACTAGTAGGCACCCTACGCGAGAAGCAAGCGTTACCGCTGCATGGGAGACCCGCGTGCCGGGTTCCAGCATGAGACACGCCACCCCGCCAACGGGAAGATGGGTGCGGACGCCGGTCTTGTCCACGACAACAAAGGCACCGTCGAGCACATCGAGGTTTCCCTTTTCCACGTAAAGGACCGAGATGCGGTCTTTCATGGGGATGGGTTTAAGGGGAGGAAGCTGCGGCTGCATTGCTGACACCTCCTTGGCAAATCAGGATCACATCTGTACAAATTCCAGCAGAAGCTGGTAATCATGCCGGTCGGCAGCGCGAAGCGCTTCGATATAGCAGCGCCGGCAGTCGCCTACATTGACGAGATTGCCGCTTCCCCAGGTAAATCGAGGGCGACGCAGGACTTGGACAAGCAACAGGTCGGTCATGGTCCGGGCATGACGGCCATTGCCGTTGGCAAACGGGTGAATGACCACCAGCCGGTGATGAAACCGCACGGCAATCTCGTCGGGCGGGTATGTGTCCAAAGCTATCCAGGCGACAACATCGTCGCACAGTTTTCGCAGCTCAATCGGCACCTGCCACCACGTTACGCCGATATTTTTATCGCTCCTACGGAACTCACCGGCCCAGCGCCACACATGGCCGAACATCCGCTTATGAAGACCACGAATAAAGGCTTCGTTCAGGATATTCTTCTGTCTGCGTCCGAAAGCCCAGGCTTCACCCTCCGCAATATTATCCTGCTCCCAGCGATCCAACTCGCCGCGTGAGGTAATGTGCGTCAGGAGGAGCCCTTCAGCCTCGTCAGGATCGAGAGGGGTTGTGCCTTCGGGGTACTCGAAGTTCATTGAGCCTTACTCCACAAATCCTTCGGCATGGCCCGCACCAATTCCTCAACGGCGGCATCCAGCGCCTGCTTCATCTCCTCTTCCGAAAGCTGCTGGTTTTCCAGCATCATGGTGTGGGACGCCCGCGACAGGCGTTCACGCGCCACGCCCTCCGCCTGCCTCCTGATGGTTTCCTCAAGGCTCGTGCGCGGCACCAGGGCATAGACAAACACGCAATCCAGAGCCTCCGCAGCCTGGCGCATGGTCTTCATCGTAACAGTCCCGGACAACTCCTCCCGTTCCAGTATCGTCACCCGTGGCGGCTTCACCCCCAAGCGGGCGGCAAACTGCACGCCGGACATTCCCAACGCTTCCCTGATGGCTCGTATCCACCCCCTCGCCGGGGGAGAGACTGATTGTACTCCGGCAAAACGTGAGAGTGTTTTCCCCAGTTGTTCAAGAACGAGACGTTTTCGGTTCGGCAGCATAAATTAACCTCTTAATTAATTTTATTAATGTAATTATTAATTTATTTGTTAATTTATTCAACATTATTATTAACATTGAGGTTAATTATTGCTGACAATCCTGTTACTGTTACCTTCACCCCTCCGCACGAGAAGGCTCTATCACCCCCCTTTATGAAAGGGGGGGGCGGGGGGGATTTTCTCCTCAGAATCTCAGATGATATCCGCTCAACCACACCATCAGTCTCCAACAGCACTTGCCGGTTATGGAATCTCAACACCAACACCCCCTCGTCCGCCAAGCATCGGTCGCGCGCCCGATCCTGTTTGAGATGTTCCGGTTCAAGGTGTTGACTGCCGTCCACCTCAATCACCAGCCCCGCGGCTGGAGCAAAGAAGTCGACGATGTACGGCCCGAGGGGCTTCTGTCGATAGAACTGCACCCCATGCAGCTGCTTTCTTCGCAAACGTGACCAGAGCAATTGTTCGGCATCGGTCATACTCCCGCGAAGCTCGCGGGCCGGCGTTTTCAGATTGTGGCGATACTCGCGCACCGAGTTCTCCTCAAATGTGTGATGCTTAAATCCCCCTCAATCCCCCTTTCATAAAGGGGGACTTTAAGGCAGGTTTTCCAGGTCTTGCTTGAAAAATGCAGAAATCCTAAATTATGTTCTCTCCTTATGCCCCCCTTTGAGAAAGGGGGGTCAGGGGGGATTTATGTCCTAGCCAGAGATAGCAATCCGCAGCCGAAGGCCTTGGCGGGGCCGATGCCGGTATTGATCAAGGATATCAACTCGACGGAGTCCGTCACTGACAACACACCATGAAAGCTAACCGCCTGTACCTTACCGACCCGCTTTTCCCTGGTCTTACGAAAATTCATAGCCGGACGTTTTTCTACCTCGACCTCCTCAATGACGGCCACGCCCTCAAGTTTCCGTTTCAGCCATGCACGCAGATCTTCCTCATGAATCAGCGGAACGCGGCACTTCTTTATTTTATTGGCACTATTTAGTCTCGCGCCTTCGTCGTTGATCGTCTTTACCGGGTTGGCGACTAGCATGAAGCGCAGCCTCTGATCTTGCTGGAGGCTGAGAATGTACGGCTTACTCCCCATCAACCGTACTTCGCGAGTTACAGCAGTAGCCGGTTCGCGTCGTGACAGCATCAACACTTCCACGCTCTGTTGACCGGACCGCTCAACACGAAAGAGGAAATCACGCTCGGCATCGGCATCTTCGGGAAAGAGCTTCCATAACACCCGATGAATCTCATAGGGATTGCGACAGGCTGTTCCGTTGATCAAGACTTTACTCAGATACATCGCCCCCTCCGTAGATATGGACGTTACGGCTGGCAAACTGACGCGGATGGCGCACCAACGGCACGTCACGAAGCCGGATGGTTCGTGTTTCGCCCGGCTCCTCACTGTAGATCACCCCTCCATCCGAAGGAATCATGTGCAAAGCGTCACAGGCATTCGCTGCAGAAAAGCTCGCCTCGAACAGCGGACGAGACAATGGACAACTGCGCCTACCAAGATAGGGGGTGAAGTGGGGCGACTTTACGGCCTGTTCCAGTTCAACCAGCGATATCATCGCAACGTCGGTATTCCAGGCTACCACGGTGTAGACAGCATCGAACAGGTATTCGCGCCAGGTTTGGATGGTCTCATGGCTTTTCAGACCGGAATAATCCTCCCGCGCATCCCGCACCGTGTGGTAATCGGTTGCCTTGATGATCGGCAGGGAAGTTTTCCGACCGTCGTGCCTAATTCGGAAGCGTTCTTCCTTACGAACGGCAAAGGCAACGCTGTCGGCCAGTTGTTGCAGGCGACCGGCCTCGTTTCGCCTAATGCCCAGGCAGGCTCCGAGTAGGCCGAGGAGGGCGCTACGTGTGGGGAAGTTGCCGGACGGTCGCTTTCCCTCGAAAGTATGCTCCCCCCATGACTGCATGGGTCCTTGCAGCTTGAGGATCAGATAATCACGCATGGTTACCCCTCTCCGTTGTTCATCACCCAAGTTTTGAGTTCTTCAATAGTACTCTGCCGGGTGATCCCTTCAGGGACGCTACTCTGACCGAGGATGAACTCGCCGCACCGCTCGGAAAGGCCGTAACCTGTATGAATTTGCTGCCAGTAGTTATGCAGTTCAGCAATGGAAGGCTCTTTGAAGCCGCTGCCATTGACGCTGCGGACAGGTTTTTCGAATGCATTTGCGAGCGATACCGGGATATCGGAAAAGGAAACCAAGGCAAGGTCGGCCAGGTTGTGAGCTGCAAAGCTCTGCTGTTTGGCTGAAGGGACAACCGTTGTCAACATGTGAAGCAGATGAGCGCCGATCTCCAGTGCCTTCTCGCGCGGGGCATTGCCCAGGTTTTCCTGCAACTGCCCCACGTTGAGACTGGCATAGCGATAAAAGACACCGCTGGAAAATTCCTGTGTATCGAGGTGGCCGGAGCCCAGTTCCTGCAAATCGTCCACGGCAGTGAACCAGTCGATATCAGCATCAACGCTGTGGGTAGTCAGCACATGGGCCAAGGCCAGAGCACCATCGACCTTGCCGATTTCACTCATAAGACCTGACGTCGCCATGCGGCCGGAAAGGGCAATATCAACACCGGATGCCAGAGCCTGCCGCATGGCAGCCGTTTCATTCTTCAACAGCTTGCCCAGAGCTTTTTCGTCCTGTCCTTGCACCAGCGCCCTCTTGACCTGTTCGCAGAACCATGCCACCTCTTCGATTGCCCACGGCGCCACGGCATCGCCTTCTGTCGCAACTCCGACACTCGATTCCTTGCCGGCCAGCAGTGCAACGGTCTTCTTCACCAGTTCGGCATCGTAACGTCCGGCAAGACGATCATTTATGATCGCGATCAGTTCGTCCAACTTCTTGGTGCGCACACTTGCTTCGCCAAGGTGCTGACGATAGTAATCACTCTTCCGGATGGCCCGCTTGAGGCTTTGACTGGAAACACGCACCCGTCGCTCACCACCGAAAATGGCCGATTTCTGCATATTCATGTCGTCGCGGTTAAGGCAGGAGGGACTGTGGGAAATCAGGATGTGAAAGTTGATGAAGTTCTTCATGTAACTATCTCCTATAGCTGTTTGAAATCAGTTCGAGTGATTGAGGAAGTAATCTTCGAGCAGGTCGCGCTTGCTCCGGTCATTCCAGTACCAGAGTTGTCGCGCCGCCAGATCCCAGTTCACGGTCGGTTCGGCCATACGCAAAATCCGGCGGAACTGGATCATGTCGTTGGGCTCGCTGCTGCGCACAACTTGAAAAAGACGTTTTTCGCCAACTCCCCTCCCCTTGGCCAACGCCCTGCCAAGACTAATATTCTCACCGCTGTGCTTGATGCACGGCAGACAGAAGATCAGTCTCTGGTAGGCTCCCTTTTCCCACTCCGTGGTTCCCCGACCGCTGAAAAGCCGATAAAAAGCCGGTACTTCCAGCAGATCATCCGGGCGTTCGACTCGGCGCAACTCGGCTCTAGGGCCCGGAGCCAGCCGCTCCCATGCCTGATAGAGGCCCATGAAATCATGCGTTCGTTCCATCGTCCCTCCTTTCATCCCGTTGTGGTTTGAGTGCATTTAAATGCTTGTACAGTGTCTTACGCGCCACGGCTGTGGTACGAATTAATTCCGGATCGTTGCGGTAGGGTGCGACCGATTCATTAAAAAGCCCAACGACAATACCATGAAGCTCATCCCCCATTGCCAACAATGCCGGAGCTGCTTGTTCAAAGTCGATGCGTGCCAAGGTATCGAGAACCGTATCTTCACTACGGCGGTAGAATTGCTCCTTAGCCAATTCATGAACCTTAACACCGGCTCCCTTGATCTCTTTGAAGCCCGAGGAAAATACAAAAAGCGCCTTATTCAGTGCATCGCGATACCCGACCGCCTGTCCGACCAGCGCATGCACCACCTCTGTATGCCCGCTCCAGCCGTCATTGAGAAAAATCAGTTCGTGGCGCCGTTCAAGAATCGATGCCTGATTGTTGCGGTAGCCGCCGACTGTCAAGCGTAACTTATTAAGTAGTCCCTGCGCCTGCCGCACCACCGCGGCCGGTTCCTGCCCTTCCTCTTTACTGTTGGTCGTTTGCCGCTGCACGACAAACCGGCTCAACTGGGTCCAAGCCGGGGCTGCGGTGGTAAAGGAGACAAATTTTTCTTCCCGCTCTCCCTTCTTCACCGAACTGATACGGGGGCCGTGGGGGTGAGGCCAGAGTCCGTCGATGGTGTAGTTGAACTTTGCCTTATTGAACCCCGTATAAACCTGCTTCTCGACAAAACCGCAACAGATGCAGGTTTGCTCTCCTTGCGGCAGCATCAGTTCAAGGTGTCCCGGCTGCCAGAAGAGCCCACGCAGCATGCCGATGGTCTGCGATGGAATCGTCTCACCCGCCTTGATCGGTGCAACCCAGGTCGGTTGCTGACAGCGTGTTGCATGATGCCACGGAACAATCTGCGTCAGACGCTCCTCACTCAAGACATTGAGCCAGACGGTTTGCCTCAAATGTTCACCTTGCACCAAAGTTGTCACCGGCGCTCCACCGCGCAGACTCCCCTTGAATCCGCCACCGAAACTCGGTGCGTTGGATGACTGGTTGAACAGGGCGATGGCCGCGCAGCCACCGCACAAACAGGCGCCCAGCCCCGGTTCGTTCACAAAGCAACTGTTTGTCGCTCCCGTCAGTCCCGCCAGCAACTTATCCATTGGGGTCGGGTCCTTGGCGCTGACGTTGCGCACCTGCATGAACGGAAAGTCGGGATGGTCGAGCCGGAACCACTCACTATAAGGGTTGCTGCCGCTCTCGAACTCATCCACCAACAGCGGAGCGACGATCCGCTGTTTCAACGCGGCAGTATTCTGCGGCGGAAAGAATACCTGCGTCATGCAGATCAGCAATTGCAGGGCCGCCAGTTCCATGTCGTCGCGCGGCAGACACAGCTCCCAGCGACCGTCCTCACACAACAGTTGCCGCAACGTGAGCTTGCATACCGCTCCGGCCGCTAATGGCCGCACAGGTATCCATGCATCGGTCAACAGATTCATTTCACCCTCTCCAGTCCGGTATCGCGATGATACCTGAAAGTAACCTTGTCTCCTTCACGCACATAGCACCCCTCTCCTTTTTCCGTCATGGTGAGCCAGTATCGTCTTTCGTCGTCAATTTCGCACAACGCTTTCAGCCAACCACTCCAACGCGCAGGGATATTGATGCTGTTGAGAGACAACTCTTCAGCCCTGCGGAATTCATCCAGATCGCCAAGCAATCCACCATCGAGGAAGCGCCGCCCGTTCGGCGAATCGATGACCGGGATCACCGTCAGCCCCATTTCATCGTCACGGGTAACGGCGGTGACATTTTCATCTGAATCCGAAAATGGAGTCACTTCAAACGCCCTCCTAACCATGTCCATTGCCTTGTAACGTTTGACCTCCAACTCCACTTCAAACTTCTCATGGCCCGTAACAACTGATTCTGGCTCGTTCCCCCACGGATCTCCGGAATAGACACTCTCGATCCATTCCCGATAGGCAGCCGGGAACGTAACCTGACCGGCGGATGCGGAAGTCAACAATTGCTCGGTGCGCCAGAGCACGCGGGTATCTGCGTAGATTTTCCCGGTGTAGCCGTAATTGCATTCGCACGGGAGAAGGACGGTGCAGACTGGTTTATCGTACCCAGCAGGTCGCGATGCACGTAAATGACGATGCAGTCTCCCCATGCGCTGAAAGAGGAGGTCGACCGGGCACAACGGGGTGACCAACCAATCGAAATCCAGATCGAGAGATTGCTCGACAACTTGAGTGGCAACCAGAATGCGTCCCCGTTCGCGTTTGCCGCTGGGGCCGAAACAGTCGATGACCTCGTTTTCTCTGATTTGCCGGTCCTTGAAGCGGTAACGCGCATGAAAGAGGCCGACAGGAGCGGATGTCATCTCTCTCAGGGCAGCGGCGATTCTCTGGGCATCGTTGACCATATTGCAGATCACTGCAACCTGCGCACCGCTCTCTGCAGCCCTGACAATGCGAGCGAGCAAGGTCTGGTCTGGTTCCATTCCTTCAAGTCGCAGGGCTTCAATTTCAACCGTGACCGGTTTTGGCATTTCATGGCGAGTCAACGAAATAGACGGGAAATCCACATTTCCGATCCAAGTCAACAACGGATAGGCTGCCGATGGGTTGCATTCGGTGCGTTTGTCACCCCAGGCCTCTGTGAGTTGTTGTTTCAGCGTTGCGGGCAGAGTAGCCGATAGCAGGATGACCGAGCCGCCGCACTGGCGCTGCTGACGCAAGACTTCTTCAAGCAGGCCGTACATGTAGGCGTCGTAGGCATGCACCTCATCCACAATCAGCACGCTTCGTCCCACCCCAAGTCCACGCACGAAGCGATGTTTGACCGGCAATACGGAAATCAGGACCTGATCGATGGTGCAGACTCCGATCTGTCCGAAAAAGACCCGCTTGCGACTCTCCGCCAGCCATTCCCCACATTGTGTCCAGCCGTCCGGGTCGACAGCGTCGCTATGCCCTCTGCGCTTGAGGTCCGTGAAAGTCCGGTTGAACCGGGCATTGCCATGGGCCAGCAAGATGTTCGGACTATCGGCAAACAAATGTTCGGCCAGCGACTCCAGACGGCCCAGCATGGCGTTAGCAGTGGCTTGCGTGGGGAGCGCGAAGATGATCGAGTCGGCTTGCCCGGCAGCCAGCAACCGCCAGGCATGGGCAAGGGCTGCTTCGGTCTTGCCCGATCCGGTCGGGGCTTCAATGATGGTCAATCCGTCTTGAAGCGGCAACTGCTCGACCTTTGTTTGCAGCGGACGAGGCGTTACGGCTGCAGGGAGAAGGTCGGAAATGCCGCCGTAGCTCTTGGCTGTGCCGTTAAGCCCGGAGAAAGCAAGTATGGCAGGAGCATCCTGTGAGATTTTTTGTATGAAATAGTCCGAGATTGACAGAGGTGACTGATGGAAGGAGAAATTGGTGTCGTCGCAGCGGGAAGCCAGCCAGTCTGACACGGAACAGAATCCTGCCAGTAGCGGCGATGGAGGAGGCGGGGCATCATCGAGGGAAAGACCGGCCGGTCTCAGAAAAAGTTGCTCCAATGCTTTTAGCCACTCTTTCCGGGCTGTTTGATCGTTCTCGGCGAATCTGCCATCAACCGAAACCGGAAGAGACGCATCACTTGCAAATTCCGCCTGCTTCACATGTCCATGATGACCGGTCACCGCTTCGACCCACGTTTTCCAGTTCGACCAGTGGAGCGGTTCATCTTCGATAAAAAGTGAATCAGCAGTGGTTTCACATCCATTGAAGGCAAAAAAATCTTTCTTGAACCAGAAGAGGCCACTCTCGCCGTGCCGGTATTGGTTGACGTCATATTGCGGAGGCAGGCTTGCCCCCTGACCAGCCAACGGATGCAGCTTCTCCCACGCCTCCCTGACCTTCAGTTGGAAGCGCATATCGAATTTGCCGTAATCGTGCAAGGCGACAAAGAAGAGCAGCCAAGCGCGGATCTGCAGTGCAGAACAGCTCGCGTTACAGGAGAAGCTGCGCCGGATAGTCGGGCTCGCATCCCACCAGACGGCAGCCACAGCCGTGACGTCGAGGCAATGGTAAGGCAAGAGATGGTAGCAGCCACAACTCTTTTCCGCCTTTCCCCAATACCGAAAATATCCTGAGACTATGTCTTTCATCTCCCCCCCAGCATCACCAAACCGACTAAACACCAGCCTTCATCTGCACAGAAGAACACCCTGTTTGAGAAAGTCAGCCGAAAAAATCAAGTTCAACCCCAAATCCCCCTCAATCCCCCTTTCATAAAGGGGGACTTTTCTGCGCACAGCCTTCGCAACCTTTCCGCGTAACAGGCGTCAACCGGCTTAGTTAATAACACGTAATTATGTCAAAATAAGTCACAACTATAATTTCTGATATTCCGAGCGAATCAATGTATCCACACAAACTTTCCAGCGGACGGCATTCTCGGCAAATCCTCCCCTCCCCCCATTTGTTTAAGTGGGCAGTGTTTGTTGGGTAAAAATTTTATGATCTCCGCCCCAACTCCCCCCACACCAGCGCCGTAAGCCGCGCATCGTCAAGCGCCCGGTGGCACCTGACGGCGGCGGGCAAAGCTCCGAACAGGTGCCGATAAACCGTCTCCAGGCGGTGGTCGGGCAACTCCGGAAGCCTGCGCCGGGCCAGCTCCAGGGTGCAAGCGGATTGGTTGGCGAGCACCAATCCCAGGCGTCCAAATTCATGCCGCAGAAATGCCAGGTCGAACCGCACGTTATGGGCAACGAGCAGAGCGTCACCGATGAAGTCCCTTAACGCAGGATAAACCGCATCTGGGAGTGGCTGACCGATGAGCATGTCGTTGGTGATGCCGTGGATTCTCGATACGTGCCGCGGAATATTCTTCTCAACCCGAATCAGGCTGCTAAACTCGGAGACGATCCCGTCACCTTCCAGAGCCACGGCACCTACCTCTATAACCCGGTCGCCATAGCCGGGCGAAAGACCGGTGGTTTCCACGTCAACCACGATACATCGATGAGCACCGAATATCTTCATGTTGTCATCCCACGGAACCATTTGTTACTTCACACCTTGCGCAAACACAAAAAAGCCGCCCCATCGGAACCATCCGACGCAGGCGGCTTTTTTACAAATAAGAATCGCAAAAACAGGGAGTCATCCACTCCTCCGGGAAAAACATCAGATCATATCATGAGTTAAAATTCATACCCCCATGACCTACCACTGTCAAGGAGAACCCCCATGACTATGAAGCTCATATCCAAGAAAAAGCCATGAAGCGGCGCAAGGATACAACTATTCCCGATCATCCCCTCCATCTCTTTCTCCCTATCGAAACCATCCGCACCGCCCCCTGAAACAGTGCCCTCGCTGATACCTCCTTCTGCATGGAGCCGGCACTTTCCAGCGGGCCAGCTTGGAAGTAGCCTCTGGTTTTTCGCCTGCATCCCCCCCTACCCCAGCAAATACTCGAAATCCTCCCGGCTGATCCCGGTTCCTTCGCCGGTGGTGCTCTCTTCGAGCAGGGCATGGTAGAGCTTGAGCTTGCGCTTTTTCAGTTCCATCATCTTTTCTTCGATGGTGTGGCGCATGATGAGGCGGGTGATGGTGACCTGGCGGGTCTGGCCGATGCGGTGGGCCCTGTCGGATGCTTGATTTTCCACGGCGGGATTCCACCAGGGATCGAGGTGGAAGACGTAGGTGGCGCGGGTGAGGTTGAGCCCCTTGCCGCCGGCCTTGAGGGAGAGGAGAAATACGGAGGGTTCGGCACCCTTCTGGAAGGCGGTGACGAGTTTTTTTCGCTCGGGGACGGGGGTGGAGCCGTCGAGGCGCTGGTGGCGAAGCCCACGGCGCACAAGCTCGGCTTCGACTATGTCGAGGAAGGATGTGAACTGGGAGAAGACAAGGACGCTGTGCCCTTCGTCGAAGAGCTCTTCCAGCTGCTCCAGGAGGAACTCCACCTTGGGGGACGGCTCTTTCGAGCCGGGAATGAGAAGTGACGGGGAGAGGCAGAGCTGGCGCAGCCGCAGGATGGCGGTGAGGGCGATGATCCGCGCCTGGCCGGGGGATTTGCTGCGCCAGGCGTCGGCCACGGTTTCACGCACCTCTTCCACAGTGCGGGTGTAGAGGGCCTTTTGCCGGGGGCTCAACTCCAGGTGGACGTCGGTTTCGATTTTGGGTGGAAGCTCTGCGGCGATCATCTGCTTGGAGCGGCGAAGGACAAAGGGCCTCGTGCGCCGGATGAGGGTTTCGAGGAACGGTGATGAGTCGCCGTAAGCATGGCGGCGAAATTCCTCGTAGTGCCCCAGGAGCCCGGGCACTGCCAGGTCCATGACTGAAAAGTATTCTCCCAGATGGTTCTCCACCGGGGTGCCGGTGAGGCAGAGGGTGAAGGCGCCCCGGAGCCTGCGGCAGGCGCCGGTGGTGTCGGCATGGATGTTTTTCACGGCCTGGGCCTCATCGAAGACTATGCAGTGGAACGGGATGTCGGCGAGGATATCGATGTCGCGGGGGATTATGCCGTAGCTGGTGAGGACGATGTCGACTCCGGTGAAGTCGGCGCTGCGGCCGGTGCCCCGGTAGGTGAGGACGGTGAATTCCGGGTAGAAACGTGCCAGCTCGCTTTCCCAGTTGAAGAGGAGACTCGGCGGCACGACAATGAGATGGGGACACGGTCCGGATACCCGGGAAGGGACCGTTCCCTCGTGGAGGGCCGCCAGCAGGCTGATTGCCTGGACGGTCTTGCCGAGCCCCATGTCGTCGGCAAGGCAGGCCCCGAAGCGATGGGCATAGAGAAAGGCCAGCCAGTGAAAGGCATCTTCCTGGTAGGGGCGAAGGGTGGCCTGGAGTCTTTCGGGAAACGGGGATGGCGGTATCTGCTCAAAGGTGGCCAGGCTGGCGAAAAGCCGTTCATCCTCGGGAGAAAGGCGTATTGCGACACCGTGGCGCCGCAGCACGAGCCAGTCGAGAATCTGAAGCCGGGGAATGCGGACAATCTCTGACTTTATGCGCTTTTTCGCTCCTCCCTCGGGATAGAGCATGGCCAGGATGCGGGAAGATTCCTCGTTGATGAGGAGGAATGAGTCGCCCCGCCGGAAGATGCCGCCGCTGGCCAGGGCCTCGGCGACCTCCTGCTCGGAGAGCTCGTCAACGCCATAACGGATTTCGGGGCGGAGTTCAAACCAATCCAGGCTTGAGCGGGTAGCGTCGAGGGTGACGTCGAGACTGACCGCCTCAACGGGACGGTCCTGGATGGCAAGGGAAAAACCGGCAGCGGAAAGCGAACGATGGAGCTCGGGAAGATGCCTGAAGAGGGCATCGCGGGGGACGAGCATGGCACCGGCAATGTCCGATGACCCGAAAATCTCGGCCCCGAACAGCCGATAAGGAATCTCCAGGAGTCTCGCCTCGACCCGCGGATCGGTCATGGCAATGGCCCAGGAACCGCCGGCAGCCAGCAGGGTCGCTTCGCGGCCGGCGCAGGCGGCGGCAAAGGCACCGATGATCCGCTTGGCCTCCCCCTTGACGCTGCGCTTCAGGAAATCATCGCCGGCAAGGGAGGTGCGGATGGTGCGGTCCAGTTCGACCCTGGTGCTGCATTCAAGGGTGGCGAAGCAGGCGGCGATAACCGTGCTGCTCCGCTTCTTGGTCCTCAGGGGAACCGAGGCCGAAGCCCTCCCCCGGGCGGTGAAGTAGCGGAATGCGGCGGCGGAAAGAGGTATTGTCGAATCCCCGTGGAGCCCTTCGGCCAGCACAAGGGCGGTGCCGGTTTCCATCCCGGTCACCCGAAGGCGGTAACGATAGGCAACCGGCTCTGGTTCGGTAACGCCGCGTGCAGAGAAGAAGCGGATTGCCGGCAGGATGTCCTGCTGCTTATCCCCGGTGACGGTCAAACCTATGGCGTTAAAGGCCTCAATGGGGAGACAGATGGTGCGGCTATTCCGTTCCACGGGAATGCCGGTATCAAGACTCCATTCCGCCACGTCGTAGTTGAGATTGTTCCAGGCTTCCCACCCGTCGAAGGAATCGATGATTTCTATGGTCCCGGCTGGGATGTTGAAATAGTACCGGTACGAGGCGAAACAGGCGTCGGGAATGGGCTGCCCGTTTTCCAGCGCCTTGCGGGCGATAACCCTGTCGCCGTCATTCTCCAGCAGAGTCATGGTTCCGCGGACGCGGCTCCGGTCGAACCGCAGGGGGATTTCACCCCCCTCCTGCCGCAGGGCAATGGGAGCATCTACACCGAAGGCATCCCGGTAGCGTTCGATGATGAAGCCGCTCTCCCGGGGATTGAGGATCGTCCAGAGGAAATCCCGAACCGGGCGGGAAAGGTTCTGATCGTGGATGGATACCGGTTTTTCCCCGATCCAGATCCGCGTCTGGATGCCGTTGGCGCCCCGCTCCACCACAAGGCGCGGCAAGAGGGGGGCTGACGGTTGCGGGGTCTCGGCACCCGAGAGCCAGCCGGTCACCTCGGCCAGGTAATCGCTGTCGAGCCGAAGGCTGGCAATGGCCTGATGCACCAGGGCCTTTTTCAGGACCGCCAGGGCGGCCACAACGTGGGGGCAGTGACCGGTGGGTCGCCAGACGGGACAGCCGCAGGAAATGGTGAGAAAGCCGCCGCTGGCCTCTAGGCGCACTTCGTGGATGCGGCCTCCCTCCACCACCTCGGCAAAGAGCGTGGAACGGTCGGGACTCCAGTCGATCCCCCTCACCCGTTTTTCCATGGCCAGGGCCAGCCCCCGCAGGGCCGTGAGCTTGGTCCCCAGGGTATAGATCATCCCCGCGGGCAACTCGCGCAGGGCGGCCAGAACCTTCTCCTCCCCTCCCCCGGCTGCGGGTGACGGCGGCGCTGCCCTTGCCGCACTCTTTTTAACGGGAACCCACTTCTTACTGCCTCTCACTACCTCACTCCCTCACTATTTCGCCATCTCACTCAAATAATCCCATGCAGCGGCCCGCCCGGCGCGCCAAGCGCATCGACCCGGCGCTCTATCTCCGGCACATCCTCCAGGGGTGGGGCATGGTGTGGCTTCACCCTGGCATCGATGACGAGGGCGCCGTCGCACCCCCAATGCTTGCAACGCACCGACGCGCCGATGCCGCCAATGTCGGCGGCAGGATTGGAGCGGGTAAAGGTGACCCAGAGGAAGTTGTTGAGGGTACGGGCGGTGAAGGGGCTGTCATCCACGATTGCCACCAGGGGAAAGCGATTGATGGGATCATCTGGGGCAAAAGAGGCGCAAAAACGCTCCAGGTCCGGGGCGCCGTGGTCGCCATAGCCGGGAAAAGCCGGGCCGGTGACGGCCAGGACGCCGGGGAGGCAGACCTGAGGGGAGGTAAAGCCATCCGGCAGCCGCAGCCCAGCAGGCACCTCCGTGGGGAGTTGGCGCCGCTTCGGCCCGGCGGCCGCCACAATCACCTTGGACCCTTCGTTGAGGCCGCTCCCCGAGTAATCGAGGGTGTCGATGGTGGTGCGGGTGTGGAAGTGGAGATCGCGCCGCCAGTCGGCCCGCTCCAGAATAAAGGCGAGGAACTCGGCGATGTTATGGATGTCCGGCGGATTGTCCTCATGGGGAGCGATGAAGAGGTACTTGGCCAGCGACAGCTGGCCGTTGCCCAGGATGGCGCTGGCGATGGTGAGGAGCTCCCGCGGCACCCGCTCGGCCTCGTAGGGGACGTAGCGCTCGCTCCCCACGGCAAGGAGCAGCGGATGGACCCCCGCGGCGTCCACCGCATGGACCCCCTTCACGCCGGGAAGCACCTCGGGGATGAGGGCGCCGGTCAGTTCGTGGATAAAGGCGCCGAAGGTGGTGTCCTCCTGGGGTGGGCGCCCCACGGAGGTGAAGGGCCAGATGGCGCCGTCGCGGTGCCAGACGTTCTCCACCCGGAGCACCGGGAAGTGGTGGGCCAGGCTGTAGTACCCCAGGTGATCGCCGAAGGGGCCTTCGGGGAGGGTCTTCGACGGGTCGATGGTGCCGGTGATGACGAAGTCGGCCTCGGCAGGCATGGGAAGCTCGCCCTTTCGGCAGACCATCGGCAGGCGATGCCCGCCGAGGAGCCCGGCGAAGGAAAGCTCGGGGAGCCCTTCGGGAAGCGGCATCACGGCGGCAACAGTCATGGAGGGTGCCCCCCCCACAAAAATATTCACCCGCAGGGGCTCCCCCCGCTCGATGGCCTCGGCGTGGTGAACGCCAATCCCCCGGTGGATCTGGTAGTGGACGCCAACTTCTTCGTTGAGCCGGTAGTCGTTGCCGGCCAGCTGCACCCGGTACATCCCCAGGTTTGAGAAACGGAAGCCGGGACGGCCTGGCTGCTCGGAGTAGACCTGGGGCAGCGTCACGAAGGAGCCGCCATCCATGGGCCACGATTTCAGCTGGGGCAGCTCGGAAATGGTCGTGCGGTAGTCGAGGATCGGCCCCCGTGAAACCCTGCGGGGGAGGAGCCTCAGGGCGGACAGGGGTGCACCTGCGTATTCTTTTGGATTTTTCAGGAAAGCGGTGGGGTTTATTTTCAGGTCAACGAGGCGGCGGATGTCGTCGAGGGTATCGCGAAAGATGAACCCGGTTCGCGCCATGGTGCCGAAGAGGTTGCCGAGCATGGGAAAACGGCACCCCTTTACCCGGGTAAAGAGGAGCGCCGGCCCTCCGGCTTGATAGACACGCCGCTGGATGGCACCGATCTCCAGGTTCGGGTCGGTCTCAACGGCAATTCGAATCAGGTCGCCGCGCGCTTCAAGGTCAGAGACACAGTCCTTCAGGTTGCGATAGCCCATGGTGATAAATTTCTCCTTTGCTCGACTCGTCGGAACAACCGTACGACTTTAAAGCTACACCGCCTTCAAGTCAATGAACAAGAAGAGGGGGACCCATAACCATGGCGTCCCCCTTCTTCTTGTGCATCAGTACCGATTGCAGAAATTAGATTCAGCTGTTAAGAAACTCCCGTCCGAAGGGGGACATTTCCCGAAGCCGCTGGATGATGGGCGGCAGCTCCCGGATGACGGTATCGACCTCCTCCTCGGTATTGAAGCGGGAGAGGGACAAGCGTACGGAGCCGTGGGCACAGGTAAACGGCACCCCCATGGCCCGCAGCACATGGGACGGCTCCAGGGAGCCTGAGGTACAGGCGCTCCCCGAAGAGGCGCAGATTCCCTTTTCCGAAAGCAGCATCAGGATTGCTTCCCCTTCCACGAATTCAAAGGCGATGGAGAGGGTGTTGGGAAGGCGCTCCGCCTCGCCGCCATTGATCCTTGCCCGGGGAATCAGCTCCAGAAGCTTTGACTGTAGCCGGTCGCGCATGGCCTTAACGCGGGTGTTCTCGTCCTCCATCCACTGGCCGGCCAGTTCGCACGCCTTGCCCAGGGCAATGATGGCGGCGGTATTTTCGGTGCCGGCGCGGCGGTTGTGCTCCTGGTGCCCCCCGACCATGAAGGGGCGGAACGGCACCCCCTTGCGGACGTAGAGAACCCCGATCCCCTTGGGGGCATGGAGTTTGTGCCCCGAAATGGAAAGCATGTCCACCGTCGAAGAGGCCATGTTGATGGGGATTTTCCCCACCGCCTGTACGGCGTCGGTGTGGAAGAATGCTCCCTTCCCCTTCTCCTTGACGATTTTTCCGATCTCATCGATGGGGAAAACCACGCCGGTTTCGTTATTGGCCCACATGACCGATACGATGGCGGTATCTTCGTCCACGGCCGAGCGCAGTTCGTTCATATCCAGCCGCCCCTCGCCGTCCACGTTCAGTTCGGTGATCCGGTATCCCCGTTTGGAGAGGTTGCGGCAGAGGGTCAGCACCGCCGGATGCTCGACGCGGGTGGTGATGATGTGGCGGCGCTCCGGGTAGACCTCTATGGCCGAGCGGATAGCGGCGTTGTCACTCTCGGTGCCGCAGGCGGTGAACACGATCTCTTCAGTGGAGGCGCCCAGGAGGGAAGCCACGCGATGCCTCGCCTCGTCCACCTTCTTCTGGACCTGGCCGCCGAAAAAATGCATGGAGCTGGGGTTGCCGTAGAGCTCGCAGAAATAGGGGCGCATCTCCTCAAAGACAGCCTCATCCACCTTGGTGGTGGCGTTGTTGTCCATGTAGATCTCTTTCATCCCTCCACCTCCGTGACGGTGATGTCATCGGCGACCAGTTCCCGCAGCTTGGCTTCCACGAACTTGGCCGTGTTTCCCGAGGCGGAACAGCCTGCACAGGCCTTGCGGAAGGCAATCTGCACGTCGCCGCCGGCGATGTCCACCAGCTCCAGGTCGCCGCCATCGGCCCAGAGGAGAGGCCGGATTTCCTTTTCCAGAGTCTCCTGGATGAGCTGCATCTTGCGGAGGTTGGTGAGTTTTTCCGGTCTCTTCCGCTCTTCCACCTGATGGGTGCCGAGCACCTCGTCGATCAGTTCCTTGATTCTGGGGAGGCAGCCGCCACAGGCGCCGCCGGCCTTGGTGAAGTGGGTCACCTGGTCGGTGGTAGTGAGCTTGTTGGCTTCGATGACCTTTTTCAGGAAGGTATCGGTGAGGCCGAAACATTTGCAGACAATCTCCCCCGGCTCCACTTCCTCGTGGCCATGGTCGTGATGGGTCGGCACCGGACCGCCGCGGTACTTGGCGATGGCCACCTCAAGGGCCTCCTGCCCCATGACCGAGCAGTGCATCTTTTCCTCGGGGAGCCCGCCGAGAAAATCGGCAATTTCCTGGTTGGTGGTGGCCAGGGCCTCGTCGAGGGTCTTTCCCTTGATGATTTCTGTCAGGGCCGAAGAGGATGCGATGGCGCTGGCACAGCCGAAGGTCTGGAACTTGGCGTCGGCGATCCGCTCCTTGGCATCGTCGAGTTTGATATAGAGCTTGAGGGCGTCGCCGCAGGCAAGGCTTCCCACCTCTCCCACCGCGTCCGCATCAGGTATATCGCCCACGTTTCTGGGGTTCAGGAAGTGTTCCCGAACCTTTTCAGTATAATCCCACATGGAAAATCCTCCTTGGTATAACGTTCATTACTGGCTAATACTATAGCAAAATTGTCAGGTATTCAAGACTCCATTCTTCTGCATGTCGAAAAAACGAATGGCGCAGTGCCGACAAGTCTGCCGGCACAGCGCCATTGCTGAAAAATTTCTTCAATCTTTTCAAATCACCCCAGGATGAAGGCCTTCCCCGCCGCCATGACCGCCGCCAGCTTCGCTTCGCCGGACGCCTCGCCGTAGAGCCTGACCACCGGCTCGGTACCTGATTTGCGGAACAGCAGCCAACTGCCATCCTCCAGGATGAACTTGCTCCCGTCCACCGTGACATGCTCTTTTACCTTCAGTCCGGCAAACTCTGCCGGAGCCTGCTGCTGCTTTGCAGCATACCCGGTCTCCAGGGACGGTGAAAGGGTTATATTCTCCCGTTTCGTCACAAATTTGCCCACCTCGCCGTAGAGCCGCTCCAGCAGCGCCTTGACCGGCATGCCCTCCCGGGCCACCATCTCGGCCACGAGGAAACAGGCAAGGATGCCGTCCTTCTCGGGGACGTGCCCCTTGATGGAAAGCCCGGCGCTCTCTTCGCCGCCGATGATGATGCGGTCCTGGCTTATCAGTTCGCCCACGTACTTGAAGCCGACCGGCGTCTCGATTACCTCGATGCCGTGCTTTTTCGCCACCGCATCCACCAGGTGCGAGGTGGCAACGCTGCGGGCCACGGCGCCGGTCATCTTCCGGAACCTCACCAGGTAGTCGAGGAGAAGCGCAATGATGTAGTTGGGCTCGATGAAGGTTCCATCTCCATCCACAATGCCGAACCGGTCGGCGTCGCCATCGGTGGCGATGCCCAGTTTAATCTCGGAATCATTTTTCACGAGCCCGATGAAATCCTGGATGTATTTCTCGGAAGGCTCGGGGGGAAACCCGCCGAAATAGGGATCACGGTTCATGTTGAAAGTTCTGACGTTAGCCCCGTGCTTCATCAACGGCACTTCCAGATACCCCCGGCCGGTGCCGTAGAGCGGATTTACCGCGATGGCGCCGAGGGAAGCAATGGCGGCAAAATCGATCTTCGTCTCCAGATCGGCAAGATACTGCTCCCTGGGATCAATCTCCTCCACCAGGCCGGCTCGCACCGCCTCATCCAACGCCATCTCGCGGTAGCAGACCTCGCCCAGCATCTCGTTGGCACGCCGTTCGATATCTTTTGTCGTTTCTGGGAGGGCAGGCCCGGCCCAGGAGGGGGAAAATTTTATTCCGTTGTATTCCGGAGGATTATGGCTGGCAGTAAAGTTGATGGCGCCGGCAGTCCCGCGCCGCATTATTTCGAAAGCAATAACGGGTGTCGGAGTATCGCGCTTGCAAAAATAGGCCTTGATGCCGGAACCGGCAAGAACCCTGGCGGTTTCCTTGGCAAACCTCTCACCCATGAAGCGGGTATCGTAGGCGACGATGATCCCCTTTCCCCGCTCTCCTATGGACGCCACATGATCGGCAATGGCCTGGGTTACGATTTTTACGTTCTCGAAGGTAAAATCCTCGCAGAGAATACCGCGCCAACCCGACGTGCCGAAAACAATCTGATGCATGATGCCTCCCGTGGGGTAATTGCACGCCACAATGCCATGGCCTGTCTTGAAATGATTAAAGCCTAATACATCCCCTTTGGCGAGTCAACCCTGCGTTGCCTCATTCATAACACCTCGGAGCCGGAAGGAATGCGGGATGAGGCTCCGCAAACCATCTCCTCCGGAGGGGTAAAAATCGGGGGAAATAACCATTAGGAAACCGGGATTTTACAGTTGACTTTTTTCTTTTGAAATTGCTAGATTGGATAGTAGACGGTTAACGGAAACAAAATGATTCAGGAGGATTCAGAATGCAGTGTCAAACAGTTCTTCCCGGTACCGAGTGTACCTTCTGGGGAAAGCAGGGTTGCATCTTCACCGGCGGTTCCTGTCAGGTTGTCGTTGAAAACTGTGAAGGATGCGAGCGCATTGTAGACGGCAGCATCGGCAAAGTGTGCAGCGCCTACCCGGCTCCCACCAAGAAGTGGTCTGCCGGTATCTGTAATTTTGCCACCCACGTAAAAGTGGAAATTACCAGCGAAGAACTTAGGGTGAACCCGCTCAAGGCCTCCAAGAAGGCTTCCGGTGGCGGCAAGAAGAAGTAATTTCACCGATTCAAGCAAAAAGGGGAGGACACGGTTCCTCCCCTTTTCTTTTTGAGGCCCCCATGTCCTTGCACCATCTCCAATGTCCCCGCTGCGGCGAACAAATCAAGTGCTACCGAAACCCTGTCCCCACCGTAGACATCATTATCGAAACTTCAGAGGGGATCGTACTGATCGAGCGGAAAAACGAGCCGAAAGGACTGGCTCTTCCCGGCGGATTCGTGGACTACGGCGAAACCCTCGAAGCAGCCGCAGTGCGCGAGGCACTGGAAGAGACCTCCCTCCACGTCACCAACCTGCGCCTTCTCGGCTGTTACTCCGACCCTGCCCGCGACCCCCGTCAGCATAACATCTCCACCGTTTTCGCGGCTGAAGCTTCCGGGACGCCTGCGGCCGCCGATGATGCCGCCAGCCTGGCCGTATTTCCTCTCAACGCTCTCCCGTCAACCCTCTGCTTCGACCACCGGAAGATCCTCGACGACTACCTCCGCTTCCGGGAACTCTCCTCAAGCCGCAGCTAGCCCGCCTCAACCATGCCGCCATACTCCCGCATGAACCCGGCAACCTTGTCCGCCGGCATCGGGGTACTGAACAGATATCCCTGCACCTCATCGCAATTGTTGTCGGAGAGGAATGACAGCTGCCCCTCGGTCTCAACCCCTTCAGCGATAACTTTCAGGTTAAGGCTGTTCCCCATGGCGATGATGGCGGTCGTTATGGCGGCATCTGCCGAGTTTATCTCCACATCGCGCACGAATGACTTGTCGATCTTGAGCGTATTGACCGAAAACCTCTTCAGGTGCGCCAGGGAAGAATAGCCGGTGCCGAAATCGTCGATGGAGATATGCACGCCTAGGTCCCGCAACTGGTTGAGCACCGAGACGGCAAAGTCCGGGTTCTGCATGATGACGCTCTCGGTAATTTCCAGTTCCAGCAAATCGGCGGAAAGTCCGGTCTCTCCCAGAATCCCACGAATCGTCTCCAGGAGATTTTTCTGCTGGAACTGATAGCCCGACAGGTTCACCGCAACGCGCATTTGGGGCAGCCCCTGCCGGAGCCACTGCCGGTTCTGCATACAGGCGGCCCGGAGCACCCACTCGCCGATGGGGATGATGAGCCCCGTCTCTTCAGCCAACGGGATAAACTCCCCGGGAGACACCAGGCCGAGTAGGGGGTGTTCCCATCGGATCAGCGCCTCCATGGCGGTAATCTTCTTGGTAACGATATCGACCTTCGGCTGGTAGTAGACCCGGAACTCCCGATTGTCGAGGGCCTTGCGCAGGCTCGTCTCCAGCAGAAGGCGCTTGTCGGCGTTTTCGTCCATGCGGGGAGAGTAAAACTGCACGTTGTTCCGCCCCTCTCCCTTGGCATAGTACATGGCGATATCGGCCTTTTTCACCAGATGGTCCAGGCTCTCGCCATCGGTGGGATAGAGGGAAACTCCGATGCTCGTGGTGACAAAAAGCTCATAGGTATCGATAAGGAAAGGGGCTGCCAGGGTTTTCAGAATCTTTTGCCCCATTTTCTTCACATCTTCCGGATTATCGACATTGACGAGGATTATGGTGAATTCGTCGCCGCCTATGCGTGCCACGGTGTCAACTTCACGCACGCAACCAACTATCCGGTGGGCAACCTGCTGCAAAAGACGGTCGCCAATGGGGTGCCCGAGGGTGTCATTGATAATCTTGAAGCGGTCGAGATCCAGGAAAAGTATCGCCACCTGATGCTGGTAGCGGTTCGCCAGGGCCTTGGCCTGCTGGAGCCGGTCCATGAAAAGGATGCGGTTCGGCAAGCCCGTAAGGGTATCGTGATGGGCAAGGCGGTAAAGTTGCTCCTCGGCATGTTTCCGATCGGTAATATCACGGCAGATGCTCCAGATTACGGGAGAATCGCCGGAAGAGTCGGAACAGGTGAGGTTCCCCTCAACAATAACCAATCGGCCGTCCTTTGCCGTAAAGACAGCCTCCAGGGGCCCCAGGGCATCGCCTGAAAAAACGCGCTTGAATTCAGAACAACATTGTTCCCGGCTCGATGGATGAATGATATCGAAGAAAGAAACGGCGGCAGCCTCTTCGGCGGAATAGCCGAGCGTGCGCTGCCACGCCTCGTTCACGTAGAGGACCCGTCCGTCGGGAGAAATGCTGAGAATCAAATCATTGGCGGTATCGAGGAATGTGGAGAGGCGTTCTTCGCCGTCCCTGACGGCAACGGTCTCCCGGCGGATAACGGTCATGAGATATGATGCTATTGCGACCATGGCGGCATTGAGCAGCGACACCCATAACCAGGTCAGCACCAGGTAGAGCGGGTCATGGTGGAGCTTCTGCTCGACAAAGGGCATCCTGACATTGGGCACGAGACCGAAATATTCCAGAGACAGGATTTCGCCGTAGAGCGCTCCGCCACAGAGCCCCACAAACCACACATCGCGTCTTTCTTCGATAAGGAAAGCCGCCTCGATGGTAACGATCAGGTAAACGGGCCAGAACCAGCTCGCCGCCCCACCGCTCGTATGAATCAGGACCGTAACGAGAACCAGATCGAGGATAATCTGCAGGAAATTGAGGAAGCGGAAACAGCAGGCAATACGTTCAATACCGAATTGCAGCAGGAGGTTATAACTGACAACCGCAGAAAGTGCGGCAAAAAGGAGAACCTGCTGGGACGGTGACAAAAAAAAGCCAAATCGGCTGAAATAAAAGAAACTTCCGGCTAAAAGGCAGTAGAGCCCCACAAACAGAAGGAGAATCCAGCGCGTTCTGACGACGATGAGGGTGCGGGATTTAACCTCTTCCAGCTCTTGATTTTCGGGAGCTTTAAGGCCTTCCGCCACACTTCTGAGACGACGCGTTGCGGCGTCGAACCAGTCCAATTTAGATGAGGGATCCTGCGGCATGGCTTAAGGGCATGCAAATCACACGCCACGCCCCCCTTGATACAACCTGACCTCCGGAACGGCCGGAAGCACGCCAAGTGCTGCCGCATGGGAATAGAACAGTTTCAACCCCTCCAGATGGGCCGCGGTCAGATCGTATGATATGATCTTCCAGTAATCCACGAGGGCGTCGGGATCTATCCACGCCCTCTCCGGCACCATGGAAGCTATGGTGGGATATGAATCATAGGCAAGCTTCTTTGCCCGGACAAAGTCGGAGGCCAGCCGTGCAACCTCCGCGGGCTTGGCAGCGACGGTATCCCGGCGTACAAACCAGAGCGCAAAGACAAAGGGAAGCCCCGTCGCGCGATACCACAACTCCCCCAGGTCATAGACGTGGAAATCACCCCTGCCGAGAGCCCCCCGGAGCGCCTGGTCGCCGATAAGAAGCACTGCGGGATAGGAGTTGAGAGCCTCCGCAAGCGGGAGCCCGGTACGCTCGAAACGATTGGTGTACCCCTGGAAAGTGGCGAGGATAATCCGAAGGAGATTAACCGAGGTGTCGGACTCAGTAGTCATACCGATAACGGCGCCGTCAAGGCGTTCCAGGGGCACCGTTGAGAACAGCAGGACACTTTTAACCGGCCCGATGGAACTGATGCAAAGCTCCGGCAGGATGAGGTAGCGGTCGGGATATTTACCGTATTCTATGGACGATGACGGGCAGACATCAATCTCGCCTTCGGCAAGCTTGCGGTTGAGGCAAGAAGGCACTCCCCTGACAAAATGGTAGCCGCTGCAATCCATGCTGTTCTGCAGAGCCGTGAATATGGGGGTGCAATTCAGATAGTCGATGTGCCCTATGGTAAGAGACATGATGTAATACCTCCTGCGTCCTTGAGTGAACCGCCAAAAAACAAAGGCGAGAAATATAATCTCGCCTTCGCCTGCTTCAGCCCCAGCATGGAGCCTATTCTTCCTCGTTTTCGTCCTCGCCGACCGACTCGATATAGTCCTCGGCTGACAAGAGGGATTTAAGTTCTTCCGGATCATCCATCTCGACCACGGCGATCCATCCCCCGTCATAGGGGTCATCGTTCAGCATTTCCGGAGCCGCTTCCAGTTCTTCATTCACCTCAAGCACCGTGCCGCTGACGGGGGCATAAAGCTCGGACGGACCCTTGCGCCCTTCGAGGGCGCCGAAGGAATCGTCCTGCTCCAGCTCATCGCCGACGGCTGGAAGCTCGACGGTGAAAATGGTGCCCAGGACATCCTGCACATAGTCGGTAATCCCGATTACCGCCCGGGCGCCCTCTACCCTAACCCACAAGTGTTCTTTGCTGTATTTCAGTTCCTCAGGGAAGTCCATACCCTACTCCAGTACGATACGCTCAAGGAAGGCGGTATCCACAAGTCCTTCCATGAAGTCCTTATTGGCCATGATTCGCTTATGGAACGGAATCGTCGTCTTGATTCCCTCGATTATGTACTCGTCCAAAGCCCTTGCCATGCGGCGGATGGCATCCTCGCGGGTATCGGCGTGGACGATGAGCTTGGAAATGAGGGAATCGTAGTGGGGAACCACCGAATACTGGGAGTAGACGAAGGAATCGACCCGCACGCCCAACCCGCCGGGGGTATGGTAACCGGTAATCTTCCCCGGGCACGGCGTGAACTTCACCGGATCCTCGGCATTGATGCGGCACTCGATTGCATGGCCATGGATCTTGATGTCGCTCTGCTTGTAGCGAAGCTTGTGCCCGGCAGCCGAACGGATCTGTTCCCGAACGATGTCGATGCCGGTAATCATCTCGGTGACGGGGTGCTCTACCTGCACCCTGGTATTCATTTCCATGAAGTAGAAATTCATGTTCTTGTCCAGCAGAAACTCGACGGTGCCGACACTGTCATACCCCACGGCCTTGGCGGCCCGAACCGCGGCATCTCCCATGGCCTTGCGGAGAGCCGGGGTCATGACGGGGCACGGCGCCTCTTCGATGATCTTCTGGTGCCGGCGCTGGATGGAACAGTCGCGCTCGCCCAGGTGGACCACATTGCCATGCTTGTCGGCCATGATCTGAATCTCCACATGGCGCGGCTCTTCGCAGTACTTCTCGATGTAGACCTCGGGATTGCCGAAGCCTGCCTGGGCCTCGGCCCGTGCGGTGGCGAAAGCATTGGGAAGGGTTGCGGGAGAATGGACGATCTTCATCCCCCGTCCGCCGCCGCCCGCCGTTGCCTTGATGATGACCGGGAAACCGATCCCCTTGGCGATCTTGATCGCCTCGTTAACATCGTTCACACCCTCCTTGGTGCCGGGGAGGATCGGAACATCCTCTTTGATGACGGCCTGGCGGGCGCTGATCTTGTCACCCATGATCCGCATGCTTTCGGATGAAGGGCCGATGAAGGTGATGCCGCAATTCTCGCAGATCTCGGCAAATGCGGCATTTTCCGACAGGAAGCCGTAGCCGGGATGAATTGCTTCGGCATCGGTCAACTCTGCGGCACTGATGATGGCATTGATATTGAGATAGCTCTGGAGACTGGGCGCCGGGCCGATGCAGACACTTTCATCAGCCAGCTTGACATGAAGGGAATCCTTGTCGGCAGTGGAATAGACGGCCACCGTCTTGATACCCAGCTCCTTGCAGGCTCGAATGACCCGAAGGGCGATCTCGCCCCGGTTTGCGATCAGAACTTTATGGAACATGTACGAAATCTCCGCTCATGGGTTGAAAGGGGTGGATAAATCCCGTACCCCCGTGCATTTAGTCCGTGGTCTCCGGCTAGAGCGGCTCGACTACGAAGAGGGCCTCTCCAAACTCCACCGGCTGAGCGTTCTCTTTGCAGATGTCAACTATCTTGCAGCGATACTCGGCCTCGATTTCGTTCATGAGCTTCATGGCTTCGACGATGCAGAGAATCTGCCCCTTCTCGACAATCTGGCCGACTTCCACATAGGGAGCAGCATCGGGAGCCGGTGCCCGGTAGAAGGTCCCGACGATGGGGGACGCAATCTCGTTCCCTTTGGCTTTGGGGGCCGGAGCGGCAGCCTCGGCAGAAACGGCGGGTGCAGACGGAGCGGCAGCCGGCATCATCGCCGGTTGCATGGCAACCATGGGCGCAGGAGCCTGGTACTGGACGACCGGTGCCGTACAACCACGCTTGATGAGGATTTTATCCTCACCCGTCCCCATCTCGAACTCGGTTATGTCAGTTTCGGTTACCATCTTTATCAGCGACTTGAGATCCTTAATATCCATACGTTTTCTCCTTTTTGACAGATAACGCCCTGCTTTCCGGGCGACTATAATGTAATAAATCCGTCGATAGCGGGAAGCCTCTTCTCGCCGGCCAACGAATTCAGGACAAAATGATAAGCTCCTTGGGCACCTTAGTGAGGAGGCGGCACCCGTCTCCCGTCACCACAACCGTATCCTCGATCCGAACGCCTCCCCATTCGGGGATGTAAATACCCGGTTCGACAGTGAAAACCATCCCCTCTTCGACAATGCCTTCGCCACGGGGAGAAAGGGTCGGCTTTTCATGGACGTCAAGCCCGACACCATGCCCGAGTCCATGACCGAAAAAATCTCCGTATCCCTGATCGGCGATGAAATCGCGGGCTATTGCGTCCAGCGAGGTAAAACTTATGCCGGGCCTGACGGCAGCTATGGCCCGGTCATGGGCTTCCTTTACGATACCATAGATTTTGCGCTGTTGGTCATCGGCTTTGCCGACGCAGACCGTCACCGTTTCATCGGAATGGTAGCCGCCGTAGAGTGCCCCGAAATCGATAGTGACAAGTTCGCCGGCCCCGATGGCTTTCTCTCCCGCTCTGCCGTGGGGCAACGCCCCCCTCTCGCCGGAAGCGACAATAAAATCGAAGGACTTGTCATCGGCTCCAGCTCGCCTCATGGCAAATTCAAGAGCCAGGGCGAAATCGCGTTCGATCACCCCGGGCCGGAGCCCTTCAAGAGATGACAGCAGCGCCTCGGAGGCGAGTCTTGCCGTCTCGGCCAGCAGGCGGAGCTCGTCAGCATCCTTTACGGCCCGCAGCGTGGCAAGCCCGGCGCTCATGGGGACGAGCTCAGCCCCGGCTACCTTCGCGGAAAGGGCCGCAAAGTGGGCAACCGTCGTATATTCGTCTTCAAAACCAACCCGCCGGTATCCTTGTGCCTCAAGAAGTTCGGCAATCCCTTCGAGCTTGACGCGGTACTCGATCGTGGGGCACGCCGTCACCTCCCGAGCCGCCTGGGTTGTATAACGGGAATCTGTCAGGAACCAGCTTCCCTCCCTGCCGACAACAAGCGCACCATCACTTCCGGTAAAGCCGGAGAGGTAGCGGACGTTACTCAGATTAAGAAAGAGAACGGCCTCAACATCCTGTTTTTCCAAGATTCCTTGGATTTTAACAATCCTGTCTTGTAGCATGTTTCATGCCTTGGTGACAATCTCTTTTTTAATGTGAGTAAAAAGCGCGCGAAGCCCCAACAGATAGCTATCGGCACCGAATCCGGCAATCTGGCCAACGGCCACCGGCGCGATGAAACTGTGCCGCCGGAACTCTTCCCGGCAGTGGATATTGGAAAGGTGGACCTCAACCACCGGCAAAGCTACGGCAGCAATGGCGTCACGAATGGCAACACTGGTATGGGTATAGGCCGCAGGGTTGATAAGTATACCGTCGCATGAGCATCGGGCCTGCTGGATAGCATCCACCATGGCGCCTTCGCTGTTGGACTGGAAGAAGGAAACCGAGCAGCCCAGTTCTGCACCCAGTGCAGCTATTGATTCATTGATGAGGTCGAGGGTCAGGCTGCCATAGATACCGGGCTCGCGTACTCCGAGCAGATTGAGGTTCGGACCGTGGACCACAAGAATGTTCATAGGTGTCTCCGTACAGGGGGCGGCGCCGGGCACAACGCTAAGAAAGGCGGTCGTTCAGCCCGTAGGCATCACGACGGAGCAAGTAGCGGCCCTTGCCGTAGTTGCCATCATGGCTGAGAATAAGGGCAAGAAAGAGGTCGTCGTTGATGGTTCTCATTATGACACGCGAACGCGCGGTATTCACCGCCATTTCCTCCAGCCCTCCGGCTTTGAGAATATCGGCCGTATGCCTGACATCCTTGAGGAGGGAGGAATACTCCACCGTCATAAGATTCAGGTCCAACCCGGCGTTATCGAGGAAGTACTCATCAATGGCAATGCCATCGTACCCCATTATGATGACGCCAAGCCCCCCTTCTACGCTCTCCACTATTCCCTTCAGCGTATCCCTGAACGGCATTGCCGCACCCTCCCGATGGCGTCGAGCCACTCCTCCAGACGTGCAACGACATCCCCCTGCGAGCCGGAATCAGCAGCTTCTGTACCCGCGGCCATGTCGTTTTCCCTGGCGACTTCGGCGAGTTCGTCGCCAAAGGGCATCTTCGAAGTAAATGCATTTTCCCTGGCATGGGCTTCATCTTCATCTATGCGGTGCTTGAGCTCGACAATGCTCTGCCGAAGGGCTTCATTGCCGGGATTGGCGTTCAGGAGGTCCCGGTATATCTTAAGAGCCTTCTTGAGAAACCCCTGCTTGATGTACAGTTCCGCAATTGTCGCCGTTGATAACGGTTCGGAATCGGGTTCTTTATTAATTTGGGGCTCATCGAAGAGCAGGGGTGTATTGGCAGCTATCTCTCCATCAAGAATCTCATCATCCAGCTCCTCGATTATTTCCACTTCCTCAAGGAGAGATTCATCATCATCGAACAGTTCCACTGCCTCCTCGGCAATCGGAACATCATCGGCAAAAACATCGCTCCCAAGGTCGAAGCTCTGGTCGCGCAAGTCAAGTTCGTCCAGGGCGGCCCTGGTTTCACGGTCGTCGGGATTGAGGGAGAGAATCGTCTCCAGCGTCTTTCGAACAAGGCCGGTTTCGCCAATGTCCTCATAAATCCTGCCGAGGAGCTTCTGGGCCACCAGATTGTCGGGTGTCGCCTTAACGACACGCTCAAGGGCCTCCCGGCTTTCCTTCTGCTCTCCCTTGTCGAAGCAAGCCCGTCCTAGGGCCAGGTAGCCGCCCACATAGTCGGGATGCAGCTCAATTCCCTTGCGCGCGGTGGAGATAGCATCGTCTATGAGCCCGGCCTTGCGGTAAAGCTCAGCCAACGGCGCAAAACAGTAAGATGCCGGATCAGCGCCGAGCATATCTTCATAGCGCTTGATATCGGCCTGGGATGATTCTGCACCATGGGTCATGGTCATCCTCCAATCCCGCAGACGGCTAATACTTCGTCCATGTCCCGGATGCAGACCATGGAGAAATCGCCAATGCCCTTATTGAGCACGAAACCGAGCCCGGCGTCCCGCGCCTTCTTGTCACGCATCAGCACCCCTTTATAGGCATCCGCAGCGAACACAGGCAACTCCACCGGCAGCTTCAGCGATGTCAGAAGCGCACAGAGGCGTTCAACATCGGCAGGCCCGGCCAGGCCCCGGTGCTCGGACAGCCTGGCGGCCTGAACCATGCCGATCGCCACCGCTTCACCATGGAGGTAGGTTCCGTAGCCGGCAAGGGTTTCCACCGCATGCCCAAGGGTGTGGCCATAGTTCAGGACAGCCCGAAGTCCGGCTTCCCGCTCATCTTTCTCCACCACCGATGCCTTGATGGAGCAACAACGCATGATGATCCGCGTAAGAACGGCCTTGTCGCGGTCAAGTAGCGCAGGCACGTTTCGCTCCACCTCGGCAAAGAGTTCCCGGTCGAGGACTACGCCATATTTCACCACTTCGGCCATTCCGGCAAGGTACTCACGCTCGGCAAGCGTTGCCAGAGTATCAACATCTATGACCACTGCCCGGGGCTGGTAGAAGGCGCCGATGAGATTCTTGCCGAGGGGGTGATTGATGCCGGTTTTCCCGCCGACGCTGCTGTCAACCTGGGCCAGGAGCGTGGTTGGGACCTGCACGAAGGGGATGCCGCGCAGGTAGGTGGCTGCGGCAAATCCCGCCATATCCCCCACAACGCCCCCTCCAAGAGCTATTACGAAAGAGTCGCGGGTAAGTCCGCCGGCAATCAGCCCATTGTATATGGTGTTCAGGGTTTCGCTTGTTTTGAACTCCTCGCCATCGGGTATCTCCACGAGAACCGGCGAGAACCCCGCTGCGGAAAGGGATTCGGCAACGCCCCCTGAGTAAAGGGGACCGACCGTTGTATTGGTCACGATCGCAGCGATCCGTCCCAGCCCCAGTTCGCGGCAAAGCGCACCTATCCCCGGAAGGTTCCCGTTGCCCCCCAGAATCCTGTAGCTTCTGTCACCGAGCCCCACCGTCAGGGTTTCCACGCAAATCCTCTTTCTTTCAGATAAACGATGATTTCAGCGACCACATCTTCCACGCTTTTGCCTGTGGTGTCAATCCTCAACTCCGCATGTGCGTAGTACGGCTCACGTTCCGCCAGCATCCGCTCGATATGTTCCTCCGAACGGTTATCCCTCAAAAGCGGCCTGTCAGTTTCCTCGCGCAGTCTCCGGCAAATCTCTTCCACCGATGCGGTGAGATTTACAACGACTCCGGCCTCCATGAGCAACCGCCTGTTCTCAGGCGCAATAACCGCCCCTCCGCCTGTGGAAACAACACACTGCTGCTCCTGGGCCAGCCGCCGCACTGCCGAGGTCTCAAGAGCACGGAAATGCGATTCTCCATGACGAGAAAAAATCTCATTAATGGAGATTCCCTCCTCCTCGACGATACGGGCATCAAGATCACAGTAGCGAAAGCCGAGACGCTGGGCCAGGAGTTTGCCGACACTGCTCTTGCCGGTCCCCATGAATCCGGTGAGAACGATGTTGCGCATCTTAGAAAGAGCGGAGATATTCGAGGTAGCCATCGTAATTGCGCCGGACTTCCGCAAGGGAATCACCGCCGAACTTCTCCAGTAGCGCATTGGCAATCTCTACGGCCACAACCGATTCAGCTACAACCGCAGCAGCCGGAACAGCACATACGTCTGAACGTTCAACCGTAGCCTCGAAAGGCTCCTTGGTCAGCATATCCACAGACTTGAGAGGCTTGTAGAGGGTTGGAATCGGCTTCATGGCAGCGCGGACTACTATCTCCTCGCCATTCGTGATCCCCCCCTCAAGGCCCCCCGCATTGTTGGTATTGCGGAAAAACCCTGTGGCCCCGCCGCCGGCAAGGCGGGAGGAGTCGAAGTAAATCTCATCATGAACCTGGGACCCCGGCCGACGGGCAGACTCGAAGCCGAGACCGATCTCCACCCCCTTTATGGCCTGAATGCTCATGACCGCCATGGCCAGGCGGGCGTCGAGCTTACGGTCCCACTGGACGTGGCTGCCAAGTCCCACGGGCACTCCGGAAACAACAATTTCAACCACGCCACCCACCGTATCGCCAGCTTCCCTGGCCGCATCGATGAATGCTTTCATCCGTTGCTCCGCCTCGGCATCATAGGTGGCAAGCTCGGAGCGGGAAGCCTGTTCGCGGAGACGCTCGGAGGAAATCCCGTTCTTCTCTGCACGAATCCCCCCCAGTTCCACCACGAAGCCGCTCACAGTAATGCCGAATTCATCCAGAAAAGAGCGGGCGACAGAACCCACGGCAACCCTCACGGCGGTCTCCCTGGCACTCGAACGCTCCAGGATATTGCGCACATCGCGATGGTTGTACTTCATGGCGCCGGGGAGGTCGGCGTGACCGGGACGCGCGCGGGTGACGCGAATGCTGTCATCCCGGTACTGCTCCTGGGGTGACATTTTCTCCTGCCAGTTGACCCAGTCACGGTTTGTAACGGAGAGGGTTACCGGAGAACCGATAGACTCGCCCCACCGGACTCCGGAGAGAATCCGCACCTCATCTTTCTCGATCAGCATGCGGCCGCCGCGGCCGTAACCACCCTGACGGCGGGCCAGATCAACATTGATTGTTTCCTCGGAAATTTTCAGTCCTGCGGGAATCCCTTCAATTATGGCGGTAAGTTGGGGGCCGTGAGATTCACCGGCAGTCAAATAACGTATCATGGAGACCTCTTATATTGAGAAATGCCAGGGGGTTCCCTGGCATTTCTCGCAGCGATGTAAATTCTTGATATTTTCTAAATGTTTCACGTGGCAAGGATTTTTGGCGTAATGAAAATTAGCAGCTCCGTTTTCACCTTTTTCTTAACCGACGACTTGAAAAGATGGCCGATCAGAGGAATATCTTTCAGGAAAGGAACCCCAGTGTCCGAGTCCTGATCCGAATCGATATAGATACCGCCGATAACCGTTGTCTCACCGTTATTGACAACAAGTTCAGTTGTCGCCTCTTTTTTGTTGATCGGAGGAGTATCGCTCTGACCGATAGGAGTGCCGGCGGTGTCATTGGTTGCCTTAATCTTCATGATCACACTGCCGGCCGACGTGATATGAGGTGTCACCTCAAGGGTAAGAGCCGCTTCGACGAACTCGGTCTTGGCCCCTTCAGTTGAACTGGTGTTTTGATAGGGAATCATCTGCCCCTGGGAAATCTTTGCCGCTTTGTTGTTCAGCGTCACCACCTTCGGAGTGGAGATAATTTTCGCATTTCCCCTGGTGGCAAGAGCCGACAGTTTCAAGTCAAGGGACTGGTTTGTCCCGCCCAGAATCTTACCGAAGGTGATTCCGGTAGCAAGACCGGGTCCAAAAGTCGAGTTAGCTACAGTAGACGCCGTACCGGTCAATATCCCCCCAAAGCCGGTATCAACATTCGTAATGCCGAGGATATTGGCATCCCTGGCATGAATCCCCCACTGAATGCCCAGCTCGCTGCTGATGCTTGTCTCAACTTCGACAATGCGCGCTTCTATCATTACCTGTTTTTCCGGCGCATCGAGATTTTTCAGCAGTATCCTCATGTCCTCAAGGTTAGGGGCAATATCCTTGACGATCACACTGTTGGTGCGGATGTCCTGGGAGATCATCCCACGCTCGCTCTTGACAGCATTGAACTGGGTAACTACATCGCTCACCGAGGCATAGTTAACCTCGAACACCTCGGTTTCAAGCTCCATGGCCCGTTCTTTAGCCTTTTTCATGCTCTGCTCTTCATCGGCCAAAGTTTGAACCTTTGATTTAGGACGGATCTGAACGATGTTGCCGTCCCGCTGCATCCCAAGGCCTTTGTTGTCCAGGATTACATCAAGTGCCTGGTCCCAGGGAACGTTCACCAATTTCAGGGTAATCGTTCCGGTGACATCGTCACCAACAATGAAGTTCAGGTTGCTGACCTCGGCAATTAGCTGAAAGATTTTCCGGATATCGGCGTCTGAAAACTCAAGCGTTACCCGACGCCCCGTATAGACCTTCCGCCCCTGAGATTCGGGAGATGCCGCCATCGGCCTGGCCGCTGCCGGCACGGCACGTCCGGCGTCGCCGGGAGATGCCAGTTCCTCCGCTATCCGCGGCGCATCAAGTTCCACAGGGTTCTTAATATCAAGATAAACGACACCTGCTTCCCTGCGTAGTTCATAGGGGGCCTGCTTGCTCAGCTTGACCTGTACCTTGACGTCATTACGCCCATTTGTCTTGACCTGATAGGGCGTTACCATCCGGACTACACCGGCAAAGGCGCTCGTATCGAGGTGACGCTGCCATTTCTTGGGCAGGGTGCAGTTCCTGAAGTTGAGGGTCACGCCTTCGGCTGATTTTACGGGTTTGTCCACGTCACAGGGAGCGGTCGTGGCAATGACAACCCGGGATACGTTATCAACAACATTGAATTCAATCGATTCAATTTCGGGATTACCACTGGAAACGGGCTGTTTCTGCTCCGCTTTACGCGATGTTGCCGGCACGGTAGCAACTGCCTGCTCAAATTGCCGGGGTTCCGCAACTGCCGCCGAAACCGTCGGGGGAGCTACGACAAGACCGGTCGAGGTTTTTCTGACCGAAAACTCGGGAAGTCTATCGCCGGCAGCATCAAGGACAAGCCGGACCTTTTCGGGATAAGCTCCAACCCTGACGGTGCCGATCCCCATACTGTTAACCGGCACGACCTTTTGCGCCATGGCCGCTCTCACACCAAACACGTCCAGCACAAGCCGGTCCGGTTTAGTGAGCCTGAACGTTTTGAAATCGGCAACATCTCCCGATGTCTGGATCTCAAGAAAATCCTTCCGTGGAGTGATGGCGGTAATGGCATCAGCGGCTTTAACCGGAGCAGGTTCGGCAGGCGCAGAGAGAACCGGGGACTGCTCAGGTTGAGGACTCTGCACCGCAGCCGGTTCCTGGACGGAAGCCGTCACAGGAGGCTCAGCACCTGAATCTTTTGCGGGAACTGAAGCCGGCGCAGACACAAAGGCAAGCCGCATGGTGCTCTTGTCTTTTGTGTCAGTGGCAGCCGTCATATCAACATCACGGGAGAGGAAGACCTCTACCCGGGTCATGGCGGCATCTCCCTCGCCAAAACGGGTAGTCTCGATCCGCTTGATATTACCTGAATTTATCTCGACAGGCTTGGTATACGCACCCGGCAGCACTTGTGCAAAGTCAACCACCCCCTTGGGGGGATTGGCCACCGTATAGAAGGTGTATGCTACAGGCCGGTCAGCAGAGATGATTACCTGGGCATCGTCCCCCTCCCCTGTAACCCTGATGTCCCGCAACGCCGGAACCGGTGAGACCTGACCCGCCTCCCTGTCTCCCACAACTGCGGCATTGGTTGCAGCACAGCCGCACAATGCGCCCAAAAGGGACAAGAGGGTTATATTGCGGGATATTGTAAGTTGGATGCTCATGGGGAGTCTCCTTGGCAGCCTGTTAGTTTTTCTTCGGCAGAGTAAGTTTCACCGTCCGCCGGATCATCTTGCCTGTCACGTCATCCCTGGAGCGTTCAATTACCTCAAGGTACGACGGGGTGACTTTAGATATCACGCCGTTGCTGTTGCCTATTTTCATTCCGGCCTTAACCACGTACCCCTTGCCGGCGGGGTCGACGATAAGAGCCTTGTTCTCCTTGAAACCTGCAATTATGCCGGTAACACGGAACTGCCCCACGTTATACCCCTGAATGGGAAGTAGCCCCGCGGACGAGATAGACCCGGAGGTGGCGGCAGGTCTTTGTGCTTTTGCCTGCAGGAAGGGCTTGAACGGATCTTTCCTGCCGGAAAAACCCAGGGAATGAAGCCCCCCAGCCGGAAGTTGCGCGGAAGAAGTTTGCGCCTGCACGGGAGGTTTAGCCTGGGGATGTGGCTTAGATGCGTCGGCAGGAGCGGGAGGCGGTGCCTCTTCCCCCTTCTTGCATCCCCCGCATGCCAGGACCAGAGAGGCCATTGCGGCAATGAGGAATAACCCGGTGCTATTTCTTCTTGTCATCCTGAGTCTCTTTCTTGTCGAGGAAGCGGAACGTCGTGGCGAGGCAGTTGACTTTGACGCTGGTTTTACCGCCCGTCTGCTTTATATCGGCAAAGGAGACGTCGGTGATATTGACGATCCTCGGCATATTCCCCACGGCTGTGAAGAAGTTGGCAACACTGTGGAATGAACCGGAAACCGAGATATCTACCGGCACCTCGGCATAGAAGTCCTTGGGAACTTCGGCCCTCGGCTTGAAGAGGAGAAAATCATTGCCTGTCCCCTTGCCGAAACTGGTGATGCTGGTCAGCAGGGTTGGGATCTCTTTCTGGTTGGGCAATTCGGTGAGAGCCTGGTCAAGATCCTTCTGAAGCTGCTGATACTCGTTTTTAAGCTTCGGAAGGTTATCAGCAATCCGCTGCTTGTCCCTCACTTCGTTCTGGACACCTTCCAACCGCCCGCGAAGCTCTTTGAGCTCTGTCTGGCGAGGCAGAAAGAGCCCGAAATAGAGGGCCGCCCCTTCGGCCACAAGTATTAGGGCCAAAAGCGCAATTTTCTGTTTTTTGGGAAGCTTAAGCAGTTTTTCGATTTTCGGATCCATGGAGAGTCCTTAACCGGCGGCTATTTCTTCGGAGCCGGCGGTTCTTCCGTCTTTACCTCAGACTTCAAGGCACAGGTGAGCTCGAACCGCTTGGCCTTCACGCCGTCGATTTCCGTCTGTTCTGAAACAACCAGCTCCACGTTCGTGAAGTCTTCCGACCCTTGCAAATGACGCATGAACGAGGCGATGAGATCTTCATCGAGAGCAATGCCTCCAATGCTGACCCCTGTACCGCTTTCAGTGTATTTGGTTATCCATAGCTTTTCGGGGGTAGCATCGCTCAGAGTTGCGAGCCTGCGGACAGGTCCGGTCTTCCCCTTGCGAAGCTGGCCAAGCACATCAAGCTTCTTCGTAACATCGTCTTTAAGCTTTTTTATGTTCTCCAACTCGCCAATCTTGGATTTGAGCTGCTGAAGATCGCTTTCAGACTTTGCAATTTCCGCCTTGGTGGCTTTGATCTTTGCCTGGGCGTAGACATAGAGACCAAGGCCGGCAAGGAGCACGATGAGCGCAGAAACTGCGAGAATAGCCATTTGCTGTTTGGCTGTCTCTTTCTTTTTCGACGCCCTGACCGGGAGCAGGTTGATTTTTACCATTTGTCCCCAACCCTCCTTGTGGCCAGTCCCAGGGCAACCGTAACGAGAGGCCCCATCTCCTTAAGATATTCAGGATCGAATTCCTTTTCGCTGCAGGTAATTTTCCTGAAGGGATCCAGCATCTCCACCGGTACTCCGAGCTTATCGTAAATCGCCTCGGAGAGCATGGCGGTTTTTGCCGCACCGCCACTCAGATAGACCTTGCCGACCTTCCCTTCTCCGGCAGTAGTATTGTAGAAGTCCAGTGAGCGGCGCACTTCAATGGAAAGGGTCTCATTTATTTTATCAATTACGCTCCGCAACCTATCCCGGCCGGGGAAATCCCCCCCCAGCTTCACCCTCTCAGCTTCTTCGCTGCTCAAAGAGAACTGCTTCTGGATCTCTTCGGTATAGAGGTTGCCCCCCATCTGCACGTCACGGGTAAAAAGGGATATTCCACCCTTTACGATATTGAGGTTGAGGATGCTTGCTCCGATATTGATGAGAGCAACGACTTCCTCGGGAGAACTTTCATAATTGAGCTCGAACGCATTCTGCACCGCGAAGGAATCGACATCAACGATAACGAGCTTGAAACCGCTCTCAGCAAAGACGTTCACATAATCGTTGATTATCTCTTTCTTGCTCGCCACGAGAAGAACGTTCATGCGGGTCGGATCGTCTTCGTCTGGCTCAAGTATCTGGAAATCTATATTTACATCGTTGATATCGAAGGGGATGTACTGCTCGGCCTCCCACTGGATCTGGTCCTCCAGCTCTTCGGGAGGCATTGCGGGAAGCTTGATCTTTCGTATGATTACCGTATTCCCGGAGATGGAACAGGCAGCTTCCTTGATCTTGACCGAAAGGCTCTTGCCGAGATTCTTGACAGCATCGATGATAGCAGTGCTGTCCATCAATGTATTATCGACAATAGCTTCCGGGGGTAGCGGCAGCATACCGGCATTAATTAGCTGCCAGGCGCCCTTATGCTCCCGGAGCTGTACCAGTTTCACGGAACTGGAGCCGATATCGATGCCAACCAGATCTTTTTTCTTGGAGAAAAACATAGAGTTGTTCCCATCCGCGGGCTTAGTCGAGAAAGACCGCTTTCTTCTCGGATACTGAAAAACCGAAGGCAAGAATTATTTTACGCTTGGTTTCCATCCGGCATTCCTCTCCGCGCTCGATTCTATCGACGGTTGCCGGAGAAACCCCCGCAAGGCGTGCCAGTTCAGCCTTGCTCATGAGCCTTTCTTCCCTGATCTTTCTGACGTTATTTTTGAATTTCATCGCCCAATCCTGCAAAGCCCGGTAGTTTATGGCGAAATGTACTGTAATTAAAGCCAATGTCAAGAAATTAGTTAAAATTGAATGAAGTTGAAAGTAATTAAGCAAGATTGATACCGGGCGATTTTCAACCGGGTTAACAACGATATCCAATGGTTCCAGGCACCTGACTGACAATTTCCGTCAACCCTCGCTGCAATTTTGACAAGTTATGTCATAAAAAGAAAAAGCCGGGGCCGAGCATCACGAATCGTGATATTTCGGCATCCCGGCTGTCTCGGTGAGACCCTGTAGGCTTTCCGCCCCATCCTCGCGGATGGTTTAGTATTGTCGATATCGGGGCTATTCGGTTTTTTCCCGGGAACACCCGTCTAATTGGCGTTCCTGGGATAACTAATCGGCCGGCACAGCATATTCTTTAGGAAAAATCTTCATCAGTCGACTTTTTTCTGCCCGGGCGCCGCCAATCCGAGGGCTTTCAGGGCTACCCCCCGGTATTTGCCGAGCCTGTTGAACTGGTTGTCCAGTTTTACCGCTTCTGAGAGATATCCCTTCCCTTCTTCCGCCCGGCCATGATGGATGGCGTACAGGCCCTTCAGGAAGCCCGCAAAAACCTTATCCTTCGCCTCCAATTCCCGATGGAGGGCCTCTTCTGACCGAAAATCGCCGCGTATGTCATAAATGTAGCCAAGGTAGAGGTAAACTTCCTTAAAAAATGGGAAGGTATCAGCCACGTTCTTCCGCAAATACTCTAACTCCTGATACGCCGCATCGTACTGTTTCTTGTTTAATTGCCGCTTCGCGGCGAGAAACCGCTTCATATACTGAAGTTCCGTCGCACGGGAGGGGAACGGCTTCCCCATAACTCGATACGTTATCCAGCCGACGACATTGTAGGGCCAGGTCAATACGGTATAAATCGACGCAATGCCGAACATGATGGCGATAACGGCTGCTATAACCTGCCGCGTCTTTTTCTCTGGATTGGCCATGTTGATACAACGGACCCTTCGTTTATCTTATTTCCAGCTCAGATACGAAATAAGTCTTATTGCGAATCCTGTAAACCGTTGCCTTGACCCGCGTCCCCTTTTTCAGGGTGAACTTGGCCAGGGGTGCCGGAGTACCGTTCACTTCCGTTTCCCGGCAGATTCTATAGAGCTTCTCACGCATGACAAAGGTTCCAGCGCCCCTTATCGCCATAATCTCCCCTTCGACAACCTCCGGGCTCATGAGGCCGGCAGTGGTCGCACCCAGCGAGGAAAGCGAGGGAAACACGTTGCGCATCTCCTGTGCTGCCAAGGCATAATGGCCCCAAAAAACGATGCCGGCAACCATGACCATAAGGTAACGCATCAGAAAACCTCCCGCCACGAAATGGGTATTATCCCGGTCATGAAATTGAATACTTCTTCAATGGGAGTTTCATTGGCACTCCCCGAGCCACCCGTGTCAGGGGTGAGGCTCGACAGGTTCACGACCCCGCCGCCGGCCCCGACAAAGGCCGTCGTTCCCGTCGGACGGACAACCAGTACGGCTTCGGTGGGTATGCCGTTACCCAAATTGTACCGGGTGTAGAGGCCGGTCAGATAGTTTACGGCATACAGTTTTGCGCCGCCGCCGATGTCGCACATGGCATTGTTGGGGAGGAACGAGCCGAACAACACATATTTATTAAAGAGTACCGGAGCCGCCAGCGACTTCTCGCCATCGGACGCTATTAGCCGGATGTACCAGCCATTGGACGCAAGAGGAGCCGTAGAAGTACTAATTACGCCGGTCTGGTCGGTAAGGCTCACCTCCGTCAAGGTGGAAAAGGCGCTAACGTCGGCATTGACGTCCTTCACGCCATACAACCTGTCAACGACTGTATCCGCGCGCGGGTTGTCCCGGTCCCCCGTGCCGAAGTAGATGTAGTCATACCCTGACTGCAGAGCAATCTCTGGCTGGTAGAATATTTTACGTCCCGAGCTGCTGTCGGCTCCAGGATTCGACGCGAACAACTTGCGTATATCCCAGTTATCGATGAGATTGACGTCTTTCGAGGCATCTCCCTCAACGGCGCTATCTGGCGATTTCGCGATACGCCACAGGTTCCCCCCCAAATCCCCCACGTAGATGCGGTCCACGATCCCATCGGAATCCCTGTCCACTGCGGCGACAGTGCTGGGAATGGCATAGTTCATCCCATTGGCGACCGTATGCTGGAAACTGCTTAGCAAAGCGCCGGTCATGAGATCGACGATAAATACCCCGCGTCCTTTGGCCGCGGCGGCGACCGCTTCGTTATTGGACAAGGAGGGATCAAAACCGGCACCGAACATGATGGCATCATGGGTGACCGCAACTCCGGCTCCATCATTCTTTTTAACCTTAACGACCAAGGGATCGGACCATGTCTGGCCCATTTCCGACAAGCCCGAGGAAGAACTGTTAATTCGCCAAAGCAGTTGCGGAGCCACCGGATTGGTCACATCAAGTGCATAATAATTGTCGCCGCCGGCACGCTGACCGAAGATGATAATTGCCCTGGTGATTACGCCGGACGAATTCCGCTCCTGATACAGCTTGACGGAGCCATCAACAAAGTAGGGATGAGATGCTCCCTCCTCGAAGAGCTTCAGGCGCGGAAGCGCATCGGGCGGCACGAATGCCCACTCCTCGCTGCCATCCGTATCACTGATACAATGGAGCATACCGTCGTTGGAGCCGAAGAAGATATGCCGGTTCGGGTCAACCGCATCCGGACCATTATAGTCCACCACCAAGGGGACGGAGTGGAGAATGTCTCCCAGGATGAAATCGCGCTTCTCGGCCCAGTTGGAATCGCCATCGTCATCATAGCTATCCATGCCGTGGATGTATTGAATCAGGTCATCCCGCGCCGTGGTTGTGGCATTGGCGGAGTTACTCTTGGCAGGGTCGCCGAGAACGGCGGCCGTGAGTCCCCCATTGCCGGTCGTAAAGGCATTGGACGCATCAGTCAGATTAGCATTGGTCCCCAGGTAGGTATAGATGTTCCGGGCCGACGCCCGGCTTTTCAACTGCGATGAAACGCTCCAGTAGGGAAGCGCTGTGTCGAGCATGGCCCCCGAAGTGTCAGTGGCAGGGTTGCCGGCGCTGTCAATAATCTGGTTCGTGCTGGAGAGGCCGTATTTGTGGAGATCGCCAACCCAGAACTTTGAGTAGGCCAGCGGCTTGAAGAACGCCAGATACATCTTGTCACCACTGGATGTACGGGTGATGGGAACAACCGGGGCGGTATAGGTCTGGAGCTTCTTGGCAATGTCGTCAAGGGCCATCAACAGGCTGCGCTCCAGTTCAGCAGCATTATTGGCGGTAAAATAAAGGCCGCCACCTTCCTGGGCCGTCTTCTGAAGGAGCGGGCTGTCGTGGGAAAAGCCTATGGTATAGGTGGTTACGTTCTGGTTTCCCTGCAAGGAGTTATCGCTACCCGGAGGGCGAAGGTCGTTACGATAGAGATAGCGGGCAACATCGTCCAGAAATGTCTGGGGAACCGTATCGCTATAGGTGTCGTCAGCAAACCATACGTCGTTATTGAGTGAATCGTTGGGGTTTGAACTATGCCAGTTGTAATCTCCGTTCTGGTCCCACTTTTGCCCCCGGTTGTCGTCGGTGATGCCAGTTTTCCCCCCGTCCAGAAAATGGCCGATAATGCTCGTATCGGTATCGTGGGTCGGCTCTCCATCGGTTATTATGATGATGAAAGCCTTCTGACACCAGTTATTCTCATTCCAGGGGCTGTACTGGCCGGTATAGGTATCCTCAAAATATTTGCCGGCATCGGTCAGGGCCTCGGCCAGGGGAGTCCACGTTCCGGCATTAATGGCGCTGATCTGCCCATGCATGGCGGTGACGGTGGCGCCTATCTTTGAAATGATGTTGCCACCGTCATCCTGATTGAACTTCATGAAACCGAAATCCACATTTGCGTACATCAGGTCAACCAGGTTATTCAGCACCCCCTTCGCGGTACTGATCTTGCTCACGGAGGGAGTCGCCTCGTAGTTGAGGCGGTTTCCGGTCTTGAGGCCGTAATTGCTGTCATCGATGCCGTCATGGCCGGCCACGTCAATGCCGCCGTCGCGGTTGATCTCATCGGTGAAGGCACCGGTGTATTCCCGCCATTCAGTTTGACTGCATACGCCGTTTTGTTTGTATTTCAAGCACCGGTACTGATAGCGCGTGGCATTTGCGTATGTCCCGGCATAGGTCGTGACATTGTCGTAGGGAACCCCGTCATCCATGCTGCCGGAGTTGTCCATGATGATCATGACCATCGGCTTCATGGTGGCGCCGGCCGAGTAGATTTCCGTATCGTCGGCCGCGGCGATGCCGGGAGCCGCGACAATCTGGGCAAGGGTTACCGGAACGGAAAGTATCCGCATTATTTTTCTGAAGAACCTGCTCGTCAACATGGATGTTACCTCCCCGCGTTCAATGCGGAAATGCCGGGGCTGGCTATGGGGCCAGGCTGTACCCCTCAAATTCCAAGGTCTTGCGCGAAATGCCGCTTTCGGCCCGGGAAACGATTCTGCTGCGGTAAGGTTTCATTTGCACCTTCCCTCCTCCGGCAGTAGGGGAAACAAAAGTGCCACTGTACCCGCTACCGAGTAAAAGTTGCGGATCGACGCCCATGCCCGTCAGGTTGAGAAAGGTAACACGCTGGTTGAGGGGGCCAGGAAGTTCCGCCTGCCCCTCGGCAGTCATGTTCCCTGTTGAAGATGATGCAGGAAAACCGGTGCTTCCCATATAGACAAAGGTCCCGCGTACATACTCGATGCCGGCGTCGGCGGCGGCCAGCGTACGCTTACTCACGGTGCTGGCCCCCGACAACAGCGTTTCAACCATAGTTGTGTTGAGCATCATGGTCATCATGGCCATCAGAACTGCGGCAAACATCAGAACAGTAACCAATGCCATGCCGGACTGGTTGCCCATGGGGAGCCTGAACCGATAATGACGATGTGCGGGTATCTTCATTGAACTGTCTCCCGTTATCAGAGCCCGAAATTCCTGGGGCTTACGGTCACCGAATAGACGCGCCGCCGATAGCCGTCGGCGGGGCGGGAAGTGGTATTGTCGCCGATTGTAGGTGGCGCTGCAGTGTAATTCAGGTCCCGTGCCTGCGACTTTAAGAGCACTTGCAATGTCACTCTCACCGGGCGAGTCGGGTTGATGCTTCCCAAATCCGCCGCAGTGCCGTCATCGGCATAAATTCCAGAGACTTGCATATCTTCCACATTGGACGCAATGGGTTCGGCAGCCCCGCCCGCAAGAAGATTTTGCCTCATGAGCCCCGGATTGGCGGGGTCTTTACTTATATAGTAGTCATAAGCCCGCGACCCTCTGGTTATGCCGGAAGACATGGCCGTGGAATAGCGGACCTGCACCGCATCGGTCCCCAAACTCCTGGTGGCGTCGGAGGATGGGGCATTACCCTGGGCCACCAGCCCAGTGGACTTATCGACGCCATAACCCGCCATCCGAATGTCACGTTCCAGCAGATCCACGACCATCTGGCCGCTGATCTGCACATCGCTGGTAGCAGACTGGACTGCGGCCAGCTTATTCTGGACGATAAAAGTGGTCGAAGCGGCCATAATCACCAGCGCGGCAACAAACATGGAGACAAGGAGCTCAACCAGGGTAAATCCCCGGGAAGTATAGAGAGACGACTGACTCATGGCCACCCTCCTCACCGGGACCTGACGATCGAAAAGTTCATGCCGTGATAGCCGTACTTGTCGGTCCAGGTGGTGGACATATTGATAAAGGCCAGGTTGGCGGTGGGGTTGGTGACTCGCCACTTTGTATTGTAGTTGACGCCGCTGGAGGTGGTCGTGATGGGTGTCAACTGGCTCACCAGGCTGGCAAAGGGGGCATTCATAAGAATTTCGATGCGGGATTGGGCCGTAGTGGTGGCAAGATACCGGTTGTTGCTTCCCGAACTCCCCGCCAATCCCGTGAACAGCATGGTAGCAGTTCCCAGCATGACGACGGAAAGTATGGCTATGGCGACCAGAGCCTCAACAAGCGAGAAACCGCCATTGTTCCGCAGGCACGACGCATTTTCCGCAACTGCCTTCATAATACCCTCACTTGTAGGTGGAGGTTGCACTGTCCCAGGCGGTAATAACCGGCCTGCCGGAGGCGCTTACCGCAATCCTCCTGCCGTCCGCGGGGGACCTGTTGTTTTTAAGATAGAAACTCCCGGTCGATGCGATGCCGCCGGCCTGAATAACCAGCCTGTTATCGGTAAAAGTACCTGAATCGGGAGCCGGCGCCGTCGTATCGAGGCTGCCAAAGGCAACCCCTTTGAAACCGCTCAGGTCAACGGTTTTGATAACCGTGCCGTTCTGGAGGATCCGGTAGCTGTTGGAATTGGCCGGAAACTGCTCCAGTGTGCACGCGGCACCATTTCGCAGCGCATAGATGCGGGTACTCTGGATATCGCTGAACAGCATGCGTGTTGCGTCCCTGAGCCGGTACAGGGGCAGCTGCTGCAAAAACATGAGTGTCCCTATCGCCGCAAGGACGCCGAGAATCGCAATGGAGATAATCAGCTCGATGAGGGTGAATCCCCGCTTGTTGTCTGCTTTAAGAAACATGGCCACCCTGCCTGTTCTGGAGTCACCAAATCTTGCAAGCAAGCATGGTGCCAGACGTCGTCACGACCGAAATCACACCTAACCCCTTAATTTCAGGCAAAACAAAAGTAACATTTATATAAACATACCCGCCTGCAACGCAAAAGGCTATGCAAAATTTGCATAGCCCTTCCGTCAACACGGAGCAATTTCGTCACATCTCAATCCAGTCCTTGCCGTCCCATTTGTGAATGGAACAGCTGAAATCTTTTGAATTGAAGACAAGTGCGGCCGCTCCCCCCGAGGAAGCCGACTGGATGTACACACTTCCCGCTGCACCTACAATTCCTTCATCGCTGACGAACCGATTATCGTCGAACGATATGCCATCCTCCGCTGGTCTCCGAACCGGCCCCCTTGCTCCGTAGCCGAAACTGAGGCCTCCCCCCATTTCTGAAAGGTCAAGCTCGCTGACAAGGGTTTCATCTCCCGTATCCCACTTGCCGTCGGGGCCCCTGCCGGAATAGAGGGTTGCCCGCCCCTTCGCGGGATCGAATAAAATGGCGCACGACTTGCCCTGTATGCTCAACAGCTTCGCGTCCTTGAACAGTGTCTTCATGTCGAGCACTGCCCTCTTGAGGCAAATATCCCCGTAGAGGCTGCTGAAGGCCGGCACCGCAAAGGCGCTCATGACGCTGATGATGGCAATGACCAGGAGGAGCTCGAGAAGGGTGAACCCCTCTGCCCTTCCCGGACATGAAACTGGCATCCGACGCATTTCCGGCACCTCCCTGTACCCAAACATAAAAAAAGCCGCGCAATATATTGCACAGCCCCCGAAAGATTGCAATTATTTTATTAAAATCATCAAACCTTATTCCATTTCATACTCCTTCAGCTTGTAAAGCAGTGCCCTGTGGCTGAGCTCCAGGAGGCGGGCCGCATGGGTCCGGTTGCCGCCGGTTTTATCCAGCGCGCGGCGGATGAGCTCCCGTTCGAGCCGCTCTTCCGCCTTTTTGATGGAGAGGGATTGTTCTTCCTCGCCCCCGGCAATCCCACCGCCCCGCATCGACTCCGGAAGGGATTCCGGCCCGAGAACCTCGCCATCGCACAGGATAAGTGCCCTCTCAATGCAGTTCTCCAATTCCCGAACGTTGCCGGGCCAGCCATACCCCGCCAGAAGGCGCATCGCTTCTGGAGAAACCCGGCACCCCGATTTGCCGATGGCTTCGGAGTGCTTCCGGGAAAAATGGTCCACAAGGAGCGGGATATCCTCCAGCCGCTCCCGCAACGGCGGCAGGGTAATGCTGAATACGTTGAGGCGGAAAAAAAGGTCCTCGCGAAAACGTCCCTCGGCCACATCCCGTTCCAGATCCCGCGAGGTGGCGGATACGACCCGCACATCAACCTTCGTGGTCCTTGTGGCGCCGAGCCGCCGCACCTCCCCCTCCTGGAGAACCCGCAGGAGCTTGACCTGGAGCGGGGCGGGCATCTCACCGATCTCGTCAAGGAAGAGGGTTCCTCCGTGGGCCTCCTCGAAGAGCCCGGCCCGGTCCGAGGCGGCATCCGTGAAAGCGCCACGCACGTGGCCGAAGAGCTCGGATTCCAGTAGATTTTCCGGAATGGCGCCGCAGTTGACCGCAACGAAGGGCCCCCCTCGCCGGCTGCCGTTGTGGTGGATGGCCCGTGCCACCAGTTCCTTGCCGGTTCCAGATTCACCGAGTATTAGTACGGAGACTTTCACGTCGCAGACCTTGCGGACAAGGTCGAATATCTCCCGCATCCGGGCATTGCGGCTCACAATGGCGCCAAAGGAGTACTCTCGCTCCATCGATTGCCGCAGGCGGAGATTCTCTCTTTTGAGCCGCTCCCGCTCCTCGGCTTTTTTGAGCACGAGCAGTATTTCGTCGTTCTTGAAGGGTTTGGAAACATAGTCGTAGGCGCCATTTTTCATGCACTCTATGGCCGTATCGATAGTACCGTAGGCCGACATCATGATGATGGTGGCGGAAAAATCCGCCTCCCTTGCCTTGCGGAGAAATCCGATGCCGTCCAGAACCGGCATGCGGATATCGCAGAAAACAAAGTCGTAATCTCCCTCCGCAGCAAGGACAAACCCGGCCTCACCGTCCGGAGCCTCATCGACTTCGTAACCGTTTTTACGCAACATCGTCCGCAGCATGTGCCGCAGATTTTCCTCATCATCGATAACCAACACGCGCGTTTTCATCCCATTACCCTTGATGGCTGGAGGCTTCCAGCGGCAGCCAGACCACAAACGTCGTCCCCTGCCCGACCGAGCTGGAGACCGTAATCCTCCCGCCGAATGAATCAACAATACGGGCCGATATGGCAAGACCGAGGCCGGTCCCCTTGCCGGGCTCTTTTGAAGTGAAAAATGGATCGAATATCCGGCCGAGACTCTCCGGCGGTATGCCGCAACCGGTGTCTGCAACCTCTATGAGGACACAGGGGACCGAATCCTCTTCCATGGCAAAGGGAGTATGGAACGCCCCGTTGAAATCATCTTTGCGGCGGCCAAAGACACGGCAGGGGGAATCTTCAGGCGCAACCGGGGGAGAAAATCTGCCGGAGCGGGCGTTCACCTCGAGCGTGCCGCCGCCGGGCATGGCATCGCGCGCATTGAGGAGGAGGTTTATAATCACCTGCTGGAGCTGGTTCCTGTCCGCCTCTATGAAAGGAAGCCCATCATCGACCCGAACGGCGCAGGCTACGCCTTTCAAGGCACCCTGCCGCTCAAGCATCTCTACCGTAGCCACGACGAGAGCGGCGGCATCGAAGGGTTCCAGGTTCCCAGGGGACGGCCGGGCAAAATCGAGGAGATCGCGCACAATTCTGTCAATCCGCTCCGCATCGCCCTGGATGCGGCGCAGGTAATCCGACTTCTCGGCATCATCGGCCAGCTCGTCGCGCAGAAGTCCAGCATACCCCATGATTGCCGTCAGCGGCGTGCCGATTTCATGGGCCGTCCCCGCCGCCAGAAGCCCAACCGAGGCCAGCTTTTCGGAACGGAGGGTCTCTTCCCGCGCCTTCTGGAGTTCACGGTTCGATCGCTCCAGCGATTCCACGTGACGCTCTGCCTCTTCCTGCTTGGCGCGCAGGGCATCAACCATGAGATTGAACGATTCGGCCAGCTCCGCGATCTCTCGCCCCCCCGGCACCGTAGCCCGGTGACCAAAGTCGCCCCGGCAGATCTTCTCGGTGGCGAGAAGGAGTTTACGCACCGGCACTACGATGAAACGGGAGAGAAGCAGTGACCCGGCCGCCAGCAGAAGGAGGAAATCGAGGACACAGTAAGCCAGGAAAAGATGCCGCGACTGGGCAAGGAGCCTCTTCTCCCCCCGTAGCGAAAGTTCGAGGCTTGCAGCCCCGGCAATTTTCCCGCCATGAACAATGGGAGCATAGCGGCAAAGGGTTCCCCTCCCCTCGGGAAAGCGAAAAGATTCGACTCCGGCAGCGAGAGTTTTGGCAAGCATGCCGCCTTCGGGCTCTTCTTTTCCAAGAACATAGAGCCGCGCCCCTTCACGTCCGACTACCGTAAGCCCGACGAACTCACTTTCAGCAGCAAGCCGCCGTGCCAGTGTGCCTGCGGGAGAAGACTCCAGGGCGGTGAGATCTGCCGGAGCCAGCGCCGTGAAAGAAGCGAGAAGGAGCCGCGCCTTGTCGTTCTTCTGCTGGAGGAGGTCATTCTCGGCAGTTTTGAAGGAGATGAGGCTGAGGAGAATCCAGGTGAGAACCAGGATGAAGGAGAGCGACGAGAGGATGAGGAAGCTGAGGCTGAAGCGAAACTGCTTCATGGTGGCCTCACTAACGGGCGCCGAGGGTCAGGTACCAGGTAATGATGGCCCGTCCGAAGAAGATATAGAGCACGGCACCCGCCGCCAGGAACGGGCCGAAGGGGATCGCCAGCTTGCTGTCTTTCTTCTGAACAAGGATCAGGGCGACGCCGATCACCGACCCGATGAGGGATGAGGTGAAAATTATGAACGGCACAGCCCGCCAGCCGAGGAACGCCCCCATCATGGCCAGGAGCTTGATATCGCCCCCCCCCATCCCTTCCTTCTTTGTGAAGAGCTCATAGAGCCAGGCCACCGCCAGGAGGCTCCCTCCCCCCGCCACGATCCCTATGAGGGAACTCTTCCAGCCGAGCCACGGTAGCACGAAAGAGCAGGCAAACCCGATCACGATCCCCGGCAGGCTGATGACATCCGGGATGATCTGGTGGTCAAGGTCGATGAAGGTGATGGCCACCAGCGCAGAACAGAAGACGAAGAGAACCAGGAAGGTGGGGGACGGCCCGAACTTAAGGAACAGGGCCAGGGTCAGAAGGCCATTCAGAAGTTCAACGAAAAGATAGCGGGGCGAGATGGGAGCGCCGCAATCGCGGCATTTCCCCCGCAGGATGAGCCAGCTCAGGATCGGAATATTGTGCCACGGGCGAATTCCGGCACCGCAGGCGGGGCAACGGGAGGGAGGGGAAACCACCGATTCTCCCGCCGGCAGCCGGTAGATGCAGACGTTGAGGAACGAGCCGACCGCAGCGCCCAGGAGAAAAGAAAATATGGCAAAAAGCATAAGGGGTGACATGAATAATCCTGCTGACAATTCAGGTTGTTATCAGCACCATTTAGTGAAGTTAAGGTACGAGTGCGCCTCTTTGCCCAGCAGCGGGATGAACGTTTCGGCAGGAGCAGGCTCGCTGAACAGGAATCCCTGCATATAGCGGCAGTTCAAGGCCCTGAGCACCTCCATCTGCTCAACGGTTTCGACACCCTCGGCCACCACCTTCAAATTGAGCCCCTCGGCCATGCTGATGACGGCGCCGGCAATGGCCTCATCGTCCGGATTGAAGGCAATCTCCCGCACAAAAGAGCGGTCTATCTTCAGGGAGTGGACCGGAAACTTCTTCAGGTAATGGAGCGATGAATAGCCCGTGCCGAAATCATCAATGGCGATCCGGACCCCCATCTGCTCCAACCGCCGGAAAGTCCTGATCGTCTCCTCCGCGTCATCCATCATGACACTCTCGGTGACCTCGATAATGAGCCAACCGGGGGCAAGACCGGCATCGGCCAGCGCCCGCTCCACCATCTCAACCAGGTCGTTCTGCTGAAGCTGGCGAAGCGAAAGGTTGACCGCCACCTGCATGCTGGGGTACCCGGCATCCTGCCACGCGCGGTTCTGGCGGCAGGCGGTCCTCAGAACCCATTCCCCCAGGGGAACGATGAGACCCGTCTCCTCGGCCAACGGGATGAACCGGGAGGGAGGCACGAGCCCCATGGACGGATGCTGCCAGCGGACAAGGGCCTCCATGCTGGCAATCCGGCCATGCTCCACATTTACCTTGGGCTGATAATGGAGGATGAATTCATTGCGATCCAGCGCCCTCCTCATGTCGTTTTCCATGGAGAGGCGCTCGAAAGCGCGGGCATTCATCTCCGGAGCAAAGAGCTGGAAGCTGTTGCGCCCCTGTTCCTTGGCCCGGTACATGGCCACATCGGCATTCTTCACCAGGGCATCACACGTGCGGCCATCATTGGGGTAAATGCTGATCCCGATGCTTGGGGTTATGAACAGCTCGTGCCCGTCGATGATGAAAGGATTCCTGAAAACATCGATAATTTTGTGGGCAACCTTGAGAGCATCCTTCACCTCGGTAATCGACGAGAGTTTTATGATGAACTCATCGCCCCCCTGGCGAGCCACCGTGTCACCCTCGCGGCGGCAGCAGTTCTTGATCCGTTTGGCAACCGCCATGAGCAGCCGGTCCCCCACCACATGGCCGAGGGTATCGTTAATGAGCTTGAAGCGGTCCAAGTCAAGAAACATAACCGCCACATGGCGCTTCTGGCGCTGGGCAAGGGCCAGGGACTGGGTCAGTCGGTCGTTGAAGAGTCGGCGGTTGGGGAGCCCGGTCAAGGCATCGTAATAGGCCATCTGGCGGATCCGCTCCTCCGCCCGTGAGCACTCTTCCACCTGCTTCTCAAGCATGGCGGCATGGTGGCCGAGATCAACCATGAGGCGGAAGTTGCGCATGACCGCCGAAGCCGTATGGGCGTACTGCTGGAGGAGCTGTTCGTCAACCTGGTCGAAGGGTTCATCCATGCGGAAAACCGTGAGGCTTGCCGCCACCCTTCCTTCTTCAAAAATCGGCACCAGCAGGGCCGTATTCATTTCAACCACCTGGAAGAGCTCACAGCTTTCACGGCAGAAGGAAGAGAGGCTGTCAACCCGCAGCGGAGTCCGGCAGGCCGCAAGGGCCGCACAGATGCTGCCGTTGCGCAAGGGAACCGTAACGCCCTCCATCATGGGGTTCCAGGCTCCGGAAGCTGCCGTGAAGGTCAGAACCCCAGCCGGATGGTCAATGACGGTGTAAACGGAGGTTTCCGCAGACACGACATCGCAGGCACCGTCACAGAGGGCGGTATTCAGGACATCGGAAGCTCCCATGGTCAAGAGTCTTCTGATCCAGAGGTCGAGCTTCACCAGGCCGTCATTGTAGCGCATCAGATTTGCCATTTTTTATGGGCGCAGTACTTTCTCTTCCGGAAATCATCCTCTGCAAGTCATAGTTTTGACTTTCAGAAGATATGGGTACACAAATGCAAAACCCTTTCCATTAATTCTGGCAAATATAAAAAACGCCGCCGAGATGACTCAACGGCGCTGTTTTACCGATTATTTCAACTTTCGTATTTTGTCGAGGCTCGCCAGCAACACATCCTTTTTCTGACTGAACTCGGCCAACTTCTCCCGTTCCTTGTCAACTACGTCGGCGGGAGCGCGCTCCACGAAGGAAGGATTAGTAAGTTTTTTTGACAGGAACTCGATATCCTTGTCCAGTTTACCGATTTCCTTTAGGAGCCGCTTTTCCTCTTCCTCCACATCCACGAGCCCCCGAAGCGGCACGGCGACTTCCACGTCGCCCGCAACCTGTACGGCCGCATCGGCCGGCCGCTCCAGCCCAGTGCCTATGGCAAGGTCCGACACACGGGCCAGGCTCATAATGTAGACTTCGTTCTTTTTAAGAAGATGGAGGCTCGCATCCGACGCACAGTTGAGGATTACGGAGATTTCCCGCGAAGGCGCTACGTCCATCTCGCCGCGAATATTGCGGATGCCGCGGATAACCTCCATGACCAGCTCCATCTCCTCGGCACCGCCGCGATACCCTTCCCACTCGGCACACGGCTGCGGATAGGAGGCAAGCATGATCGATTCGACCGTTGCCGGCTTCGGCAGCGCCTGCCAGATCTCTTCGGTAATGAATGGCATGAAGGGGTGAAGAAGCCGCAGGAGATGCTCCAGCACGAGCCAGAGGACATAGCGGGCCGTCCGTTGCCGCGTCTCGTCGCCGCGGTAGAGGTCGTCCTTCACCAGTTCGATGTACCAGTCGCAGAACTCGCTCCAGGTGAAGCGGTAGAGGGTGGTGGCGGCATCGTTGTAACGGTAGGCCTCAAGGGCATCCCGCGTCTCGGCGGCGGCAGCGTTGAGACGATAGAGAATCCAGCGGTCGGCGTTGGAAAGCTCGAGCCCTGCCGGATCGACGGCGGCGGGATCGAACCCTTCCAGGTTCATGAGGGCAAAGCGGGAAGCATTCCAGATCTTGTTGGCGAAATTGCGATAACCGGCGATCCTCTCCTCGGCCAGCTTGATATCGCGCCCCTGGGCCGCAAATGCCGCCAGCGTGAAGCGGAAGGCGTCGGTGCCGTACTTGTCGATGACCAGCAGAGGATCGATGACGTTCCCCTTGGACTTGCTCATCTTCTGCCCCTGGGCATCGCGGACCAGGGCATGGATGTAAACGTCGCGGAACGGCACCTCCCCCATGAAGTGGAGTCCCATCATCATCATCCGGGCCACCCAGAAGAAGAGGATGTCAAAACCGGTCACGAGACATGAGGTGGGGTAGAAGGATTTCAGCTCCGGGGTCTGGTCGGGCCACCCCATGGTGGAAAACGGCCAGAGGGCCGAGGAGAACCAGGTGTCGAGCACGTCGGTCTCCTGGCGGATTTCATCGCTGCCGCACTTGGAGCACGTGGTGGGATCGACCTTTGCCACGGTGACTTCGCCGCAGTGGTCACAGTACCAGGCCGGAATTCTGTGCCCCCACCAGATCTGGCGGGAGATGCACCAGTCGCGGATGTTTTCCATCCAGTCGTAGTAGGTATTTTCCCACTGCTGGGGAACGATGCGGGTACGCCCGTTCTTCACCGCGGCCAGGGCCTCTTCCGCCAGGGGCCCCACCTTGACGTACCACTGGAGCGACAGGTAGGGCTCCACCACGGTCTTGCAGCGGTAACACCCCCCCACGGACATGGCGTGGTCTTCGATCTTCTCCAGTAGCCCAAGGGCCTCCAGGTCTTCGACGATTTTTTTCCGGGCGGCAAAACGGTCCATCCCCTCGTACTGGTGGCCGGCGGCGTTTATGACCCCTGACTCGTCGAGGACATTGATCACATCCAGATTGTGGCGCCGCCCCACCTCGAAATCGTTGAAGTCATGGGCAGGGGTGATTTTCACTACGCCGGTGCCGAACTCCCGGTCAACGTACTCGTCGGCCACCACCGGAATCTGCCGGTTCATCAGCGGCAGAACGACGGTCTTCCCGACGAGGTCGGCATAGCGCTCATCCTCGGGATGAACCGCCACGGCGGTATCGCCCAGCATGGTTTCGGGGCGGGTGGTGGCAACCACCACGAAACGGCCCGGCTCACCGGCGACGGGATAGCGGAGATGCCAGAAATTTCCGGCCTTTTCCTCGTGTTCGACCTCAATGTCCGAGAGCGCCGTATGGCACCGGGGACACCAGTTGATGAGGCGATTATCGCGATAGATGAGCCCTTCCTCGTAGAGACGGACAAAGACTTCGCGCACCGCCCGGGAAAGGCCCTCGTCCATGGTGAACCGCTCCCGCTCCCAGTCGCAGGATGCGCCAAGGCGCTTCAGCTGCCCGATAATCTGCCCGCCGGACTCGGCCTTCCACTTCCAGACCCGCTCGATGAACGCCTCGCGCCCCAGCTCGTGGCGATCCTTCCCCTCGGCGGCCAACTGCCGCTCCACCACGTTCTGGGTGGCGATTCCGGCGTGGTCGGTGCCGGGCATCCAGAGGACATTGTAGCCGCACATCCGCTTCCAGCGACAGAGGATGTCCTGAAGGGTATTGTTGAGGGCATGGCCCATATGGAGGGCCCCCGTGACGTTGGGCGGGGGGATGACAATGCTGTAGGAGGGCTTATCGCTCACCGCATCGGCGCGGAAATATCCCTTATCCGTCCACGTAGCGTACCACGCCTCTTCAACGGCCTTGGGCTCGTAGACCTTTGCAAGTTCCTTGTCTGCCATTGGATTGACCTCTGTTATCTGAAAAATGAAAAATGGGGATGTGGCATCCCCATTTTAGTATCAATACATCTTGCCGGTCCATGGTCCCCGGTCCCCGGCTTCTAACCGCCTTCCTTGATCCGGCGGATTTCTTCCTTGATGAGGGTTTCGGCCAGGTCGGGCACAACTTCCCAGGCAATTCGTTCTATGACCTCCCGGGAGATGCGGGAGATGGCTGCCGCAAGCTGTTCCTCGGTCATGGTTATGGCCCCGCCTGCATCGGCTCCGGCAGGGCTTGCCGCAACGGCCGGCGGCTCCGGCAACGGCTCCATCCCGGCATTCGGTGAATATTCATCGGGAACAGGGGAAAATGCTTCGACGGGAGGAATCGTAAACTCGCCGGCAGCAGAAACTAACTCTTCCGAAGGAGCTGTTTCGGAGATGGTGCCGTAGGGCTCTGCCGCGGCAGCGGCAACTTCATCGCCGAAGACGAAGGATTCCTCAAGGGGCGGGGCTCCGAAAGGCTCCGGCGCGCTGGAAGCCGAAAGGACCGGCTCTTCCTCTTCTTCGGTGAATACAAATTCGTCGCTTGCCGGGGTAACGCCGAACTCCATAGTTGTGGCGGCCGGCTCCGGAGCGAAATCATCTGATTGCTCCAGTTCGAAGGAAATCGGAGACGCAGACGGTGCGGCAGCAGCTTCCACGGCAGCGGACTGCCCGCCCCCACCGGCATCTTCACCGGTAATCTCGTCCTCAAGCTCAAACGCACCCCAGAGATCATCGGAGGGAGATGCCTCCTCAACCTCGAAAGCGAAGGGTTCCGGTTCCTGCGGAGCGGCGCTGACAGCCGGAGGCTCGGGCGTTACGGGGGACGGCGCGGGGGCTGCTACCGTCGCAGGCTCTTCAAACTCGATCTCAAAGGACGGCACGGGCTCGACGTCAACAACGGGAGTAACAACAGGAGGAACGACTGCGGCTGCCGGCTCCTGCACCGGAGGCGCAGCCTGTACGGGGACCGTCCGGCTTTTGCCGAGCTCCAGCAGGCTCTTCACCTTTTCGACAAGCTGCTGCGACTCGAATGGCTTGGAGATGAAGTCATCGGCACCGCACCGGCGAGCCTTTTCTTCGTCGAAAGGCTCAAAAGCGCCGGTCATGAGGAGAATGGGAACTGCACCAAGGAGAGGATCGTTGCGAATCTCTTCGCATACTTCGTAGCCGGATTTGCCGGGCATGATGGCATCCACCAGCATCACATCGGGCTTGTTTGCGCGGGCCTCGTCAACGGCTGAGCCGCCATTGTCAACGACAGTCAGATCATAATCCTCGTTGGCGAAGATGATCCCCACTACCTTTTGGATGGTTATACTGTCGTCGGCAAGGAGAACCCTGTTGCCCATGAAAAAACCTCCTCTGATAGGAGCGTAACTATCCTGAAAAACCGCGAACAACCGCGGAAAAACTAGCACAAGCCCCCGGCGGGTGTCAAGATGTTTACCGGATTCGCACCGGGGCGGAGACGGCTGTACCCGCAACTTCACGAAGGTTCGTATGGAGCATGGAAAAAGCCGCCGTAGAGATGTCGCTCCTGAGTCTCGAAAAGGAGCGGGTGTGGCGGTAGTCGAGCCGCGCCGAAAGGAAAATCACGAAGGAACCGTCTTCCGGGTCAATCCAGATGGACCCCCCTGAATAACCGGTATGCCCGAAAGATGCTTCGGAAAAACCTGTCCCTTTCGGCGCGGAAAAAGGCGATGAGATATCCCATCCGAGCCCGCGACGGACCTTGCCGCCACGGGAGAAGTACGGAGCCGTCATCTGCTGGACGGTTCGGGCACTGAGCACCCGCTGCCCGTCAAGTTCTCCCTCGCCCAAAATCATGCGGCAGAATCGGGCAAGGTCGCCGGCCGTGGTGAAGACTCCGGCATTGCCCGCCACTCCGTCCAGAAGACGGGCGCAGGGGTCCTGCACTTCCCCGAACAGGGGATCGCCATGCACGTCGAGGGTTGCGGCACAGCGAATGGCAGCGGCCGATCCCGGATTGAAACCGGTCTCTGCCATGTCGAGCGGGCCATAGAACGTTTCAGCCGCAAGGCGATCCAGGGTAGAGCCGGTAACCCTTCGAACCAATTCCCCCAGAAGAATGAAGTTGATGTCGGCATACCGGAACCGGTGGCCGGGCTCCCCCTTGAGTTTCTGGTGCGCAGCCCCCTCAATAGCACTCCCAAGCGGATTCGCCGCCGATAGCGCAATATCGTCGAGCCCCGAGGTATGGGTCAACAGATGCAGCACAAGCAGTTCATCCTTCCCGCTTCCGGCAAACTCGGGGAACCAGCGGACAACGGGATCGGCAATGGAGAGACGCTGCTGCTCCGCCAGCATCATAACCGTCGGCGCAGTTGCGATCACCTTGGTGAGGGAGGCGGCATCGAAGATGGTTCCGGTCGTGACCGGCGGAGAATCGGGTTCACCGGAAACCCTGCCGAATGCCGACTCGTAGAGTATTCCCCGGCGGTCGCCCACAACCACAACTCCTCCGGAGATGAGGCCGTCGGCCATTGCCTTATCCGTAATGCGAGAAACGGCACTCTGCCACGAAGCCGGAAAAAGAGGGGTGTCGCCGGCGAATACCGGCAGAGAGGTAAAAAGTACCAGGAAAATTATGGAAAGTTTACGTGACAACATGGCGGACACCATTTTCCCTTAGCCGTCGAGGAGCAACCCTCAGCCCAGCATTGCAAACGAGAGGCCACAACGGCATTCTCCGCACATGACAAAGGGGAGTTGCCCCCCCTTCGTGTACGCTCAGTTGATCCTGAAATCGACCGCTTTCAAAAGCTTCCCCTCGCTATCGAGGGTTTCGACCCGCCACTTGCCTACGGAATCCCGGCCGATGGGCCGCTTGCTCCAGGTGCGCCACTTCTTCCCTTTCACGTTCAGTTCCTGTTCAGCCGCCACCTGGCCATTCCTGTACCAGATGTGCCGGATGGTCGTTTCCGTACCCGAAGGGTTCAAGATGCGGGTGAAGCAGTAGAGGGCCGGAACGGAGCGGTGATTGATCCTGCGCACCGAATCGATGGGGTTGTTGCGGGATATTTTGGTCGTCACGGCCATTTCGGTAATCCGCAGAGCGCCGGCTTCGGCCGCCATGGCGCCGGTCACCATGAACAGGCACACGATGATTACCGTCAGAAATGTTGACACCCTTCTCATCAGCATCACCTCACATGGGGTTGAATCCTTCGCATCCGCCTCTCGGCATCAGGTCCGGTAATCGGCGTTGATCTTGACATAGTCGTAGGAAAGATCAGACGTATAAACCGTTGCCTCTCCCGCAGCCAGATGCAGATCAACCGTTACGCTGAATTCTTTCTTCCTGAGGACTTCAGTC